>NZ_JAMYPX010000125.1:0-510 GCF_040320585.1 Mesorhizobium sp. M0663 | reverse complement strand
CCGTCATGTGTCCGCCGCTCCGCTAAACACGGGGGCTGCGCGGCGGACACGCCGACGTCACCGCAATGCCACGCCATTTTGCAGAACTTGACGCACACAACTCGCAGGCCTTTTGCCAGCCTCTGCGCGTCGCGGGACCGGCCAACCAAGCTACGGTACAGCGCGCGAAGGGCTCCAGCCAACATGGACATTGTTAAGACATTCCTGTGGCCGCGCGCCAGGCCTGCACAACCAAGCTGTGCTGGTTCCAGATCATCAGCGCTCCACTGACAGCCATGAGCGCGACCACAAGGCCGCGGAACTGTCTTCCACTCAGGCGTTCGAGCCAGGGCTTGGCCAGCAGATTGGCAAGCGCGGCGCCCAAACCCGCGGCTGCGCCGTATATGGCCGCCTGACCACCGAGCGTCCCGAGTCCGGTGAATACCGCGACCTTGACGACATCGGTCACAAACGAGTTCACGGATTTCGTGGCGACCAACGTCTCCTTCTCCGAACCGTAGTTCAGATAGA
>NZ_JAMYPX010000124.1:0-515 GCF_040320585.1 Mesorhizobium sp. M0663 | reverse complement strand
TCGGCTATGGGCTTGAGATGGAAGCAGGCCCGGCCTGCCCAGTTGCCCAGTGTCGCCCGATCCAGCTGGATGCCCTGGCGGGCGTAGATCTCGGCCTGCCGGTAGAACGGCAAATGATCACCGAACTTGGCGACGATGACCTGGGCGATCAGCGCCTCGGTCGGCAGGCCACCAGGCACGATATGCTCGGGCGCATGCGCCTGCACGACGGCGCCCGAGCAGCGCCGGCAAGCGTATTTCGGGCGGCGCGTGACCAGCACGCGCAGTTGCGCCGGGATTGCGTCGAGCCGCTCGCTGACATCCTCGCCGATCCTGGCCATCTCGCCGCAGCCGCACGGACACAGCGTGCTCCTGGGCTCGATGATCCGCTCCACCCGCGGCAGATGGGCAGGCAAGTGGCCACGATTGCGCTGGCGCGAACCGGACGAGCCGTCCGAACGCCCCCGGATGACCCGCTGCGCCTTTTCCTGCGCGGCATCGAGCACGCCCTGCGCGATCTCCACGTCTTCGAGCGG
>NZ_JAMYPX010000123.1:0-516 GCF_040320585.1 Mesorhizobium sp. M0663 | reverse complement strand
GAACCGGCTGGTCGCGGCGGAACTGGAGTTGCGATGGAACCGGGCGCTTACGCGTGTCGGCGAGATCGAGAGCAGGATTGCCGCGCATGCTGCCTCGACATCGGAGCCATCACTTCTGTCGCCAATACACGTCACCGCGCTCGCCGCCAATCTCAAGGCAGTGTGGGCGGCGCCGACGACGGATGCAAGGCTCAAGAAGCGCATCGTTCGCACCGTCATCCGGGAGGTGGTCGCCGATATCGATGACGAAGCGTCAGAGATCGTTCTCCTGATCCATTGGGTTGGTGGCGTCCATACTGAACTGCGCCTGCCGAAGCGGCGCCGTGGACAGCGCAACAGCACGTCCGGCGACATCATCGCGGCCGTCCGCCAACTGGTGCTCATCGCCAATGATGATCTGATTGCCGGCATCCTCAACCGCAATGGACTGGTGACCGGCCACGGCAATCGATGGACCCGCGAACGGGTCACCGCGCACAGGTCGCATCATAAGATCCCTGTCTTCCGGCCAGCGGC
>NZ_JAMYPX010000122.1:0-522 GCF_040320585.1 Mesorhizobium sp. M0663 | reverse complement strand
TTCAACAGATGGGGTGATTGGGGTCTCGCCCGAGCCAAGGTGCGGGCGGCTGCTCCTGTATGGATGTTACAACGTGGTCGCCTTGGAGCGCCACAAACATCGGGAAGGAGCAGCCGTGAAGTATTTTGCTGGATTAGACGTATCTTTGGAAGAGACCGCGATTTGCGTCGTCGATGAGAGCAGTCAGATCGTGAAGGAAACACGAGCGGCGAGCGAACCACAGGCCTTGTCCGATGCGTTGCGGAAGCTCGATCTGCCGCTGGAGCGCATCGGGCTTGAAGCGTGCTCGCTGACGGCCTGGCTTCACGATGGATTGTGCGCCGAAGGTCTGCCTGCGATCTGCATCGAGACGCGCCAAGCCAATGCGGCCATGAAGACGATGCCGAACAAGACCGATCGCAACGACGCCCGCGCGCTTGCGCAGATCATGCGCACGGGCTGGTATCGGCAGGTGCATGTCAAGAGCCGGCAATGCCGGCTGTGGCGTGCGCTGCTGGTTGCCCGCCGGACGGTGCTGAACGA
>NZ_JAMYPX010000121.1:0-529 GCF_040320585.1 Mesorhizobium sp. M0663 | reverse complement strand
TTCCGGGTCAAAAACGGAAAGGACGGCTACGTCCACCAGCAGCTGATCACGCGCATGCTAAGCGACCGGTTCGGGATCCAGGCGCGCGGTGGCTGCGCCTGCGCCGGCCCGTATGTCCACAGACTGCTGTCGATCGACGACGAACGGTCCGAGGAAATCAGGCAAGCCATTCTCTCCGGCGACGAAATGAAAAAGCCTGGGTTCACCCGGTTGAATTTCAGCGTTCTGCTGCCGGACGAGAAGGTGCAGTTCATACTCGATGCTGTAGCGCAGATTGCGTCGGACGCAACGGACTTCGAACATGACTACGACCTCGATCCTGGCCGGGCGATCTTCTTCCCGCGAGCCGCAGTCGAGGGCATTGCCCATGCAGCAGCCTGAAGTCGCCGGGTTCTATGATGCACGGACGGGCAGCATCCAATATGTCGTTGCATGCCCGAGTTCACGAAGATGCGCCATCATCGACCCCGTACTCGATTTCGACGAAAAGTCTGGCTCGACAGCAACGACAAATGCGGACGCGATCCTC
>NZ_JAMYPX010000120.1:0-554 GCF_040320585.1 Mesorhizobium sp. M0663 | reverse complement strand
TGACCTGATGAGGTGGACGGCCTCCGCTCCCGGCATCGCAATGTGCCAAAGTGTGGCTGTCGAAAGTCACATGAGGGAGAGCCGTCCATGGAGAAGGTTAGCACAATCGGTCTGGATGTCGCCAAGCACGTGTTTCAGGTGCACGGCGTTGACGCACAGGGCGCAGTGGTTGTCCGCCGGAAGTTGCGTCGCGACGATGTAGTCGCATTCTTTACGTCCTTGCCGGCGTGCTTGATCGGCATCGAAGCCTGCGCAACGAGCCATCACTGGGCTCGTGTCCTCACGGCTCTGGGGCATGAGGTTCGCCTGATGCCTGCGTCATACGTCAAGCCATACGTGAAGCGGCAGAAGAATGATGCTTCGGATGCCGAGGCAATCTGCGAGGCGGTCACGCGACCGACGATGCGCTTTGTTCCGACAAAGAGCGAGGAGCAGCAGAGCGTGTTGATGCTGCATCGCGTCCGCGAGCTTTTGATCCGGCAGCGGACAATGCTGGTGAACGCCTTGCGCGGCCACTTGGCGGAGTTGGGCATCATCACTCGTCAGGGTGCTAC
>NZ_JAMYPX010000119.1:0-561 GCF_040320585.1 Mesorhizobium sp. M0663 | reverse complement strand
CTGCACCGCCAGGAGCGAATGGCCGCCCAGTTCGAAGAAGTTGTCGTGGCGTCCGACCCGCTCGACACCGAGAAGCTCCGCCCATATCTCGGCCAGCGCCGTCTCGACCGCGCCCTGCGGCGCCTCATAGGCCGTCCGCGCATAGGCGCCGTCGGCCGGCGCCGGCAGTGCCTTGCGGTCGAGCTTGCCGTTCGGCGTCAGCGGCAGCGCCGCGAGCCGCACGAACGCAGCCGGCACCATGTAGTCCGGCAGCCGCCCGCTCACATGCGCGCGCAAGGCGCCGGCAAGCCCGCCGCCATCGTCCTCGTCCGATCCTGCCTCGGGTCCACACACGACATAGGCGACAAGGTGCTTGTCGCCGGCCAGGTCCTGGCGCGCCACCACCACCGCCTCGCGCACCCAGGCGTGCTCGCAAAGCCGCGCCGCGATCTCGCCCGGCTCGATGCGGAAGCCGCGGATCTTCACCTGGTCGTCGTTGCGGCCCAGAAACTCCAGATTGCCGTCCGGCAGATAACGCGCCAGATCGCCGGTCTTATACAGCCGATCGCCTTCCACAAAGGG
>NZ_JAMYPX010000118.1:0-589 GCF_040320585.1 Mesorhizobium sp. M0663 | reverse complement strand
CCCGATCGCGAGAGACGGAGGGCCTACGTGGGAGCAGACGGCAAAATGGACGTCGATTTGGACGTCCCAACAGCTGGCTACGCAGGCCGGCTCGAGGTTCTGGAAGGTCCAACGGGACGGCGGGTTCGCTCGGAGGCTGAGAGAGCCCGGATTGCGGCCGAGAGCCTGATGCCGGGGGTGCAGGTGGCGGCGGTCGCACGCAAGCATGGCGCGACCCGCTGGCAGGTCTACGATTGGCGGCGTCGCCTTCGTCAGGGACAACTGGCACTGCCGGAAAGCATGGCGCCGATGTTCGCGCAGTTGATGGTGGACGACTCATCGGTGCCTCAGCGGAGGATGAGGCCATCGAAATCGACGCCGGCGAAGGTGGAGATCGTGATCGACGACATGGTGATCCGAACGGCGGTTGACCTCGAACAGCTGTCGCAGGTGATCCGAGCGGTTCGGGCCTCGCGATGATTGCACCGGGCAACGATCTGAAGATCTACGTGGCGACCCGGCCGGTTGACTTCCGGCGCGGCATGGACGGATTGGCATTGGCTGTGCAGGAGATGCTAGGCCTCGACCCGTTCTGTGGGGCAGCCTTCGT
>NZ_JAMYPX010000117.1:0-611 GCF_040320585.1 Mesorhizobium sp. M0663 | reverse complement strand
CAAGCGGCTGGATGAGGCGAAGTTCTGCTGGCCGCGGATCGGCCACCACCGGGTCCAGCTCAATCATGCTCAGCTCATGGCTCTGGTTGACGGAATGGACTGGAAACGGGTTCGAACGGAGACCGTCAGGCGGCCGCAATCGGTTGGGTAAAACCCTGCGGCATGATGAATCAGGGAGCTGAAAACGCGGGAAAATTGCCCGCGAATATGCTCTGATTTTGGCCATGTCGGCACCCGATCTCGCGCTCCCGGACGACGTTGACGCGCTCAAGGCGATGGTTGTTGCCATGGCCGAAAAAGCCGCCGGTCTGGAAGAGCGTAATGCCGATCTCGAAGCCCACAATACGCATCTCGAGTTGGTCAACAAGAGCGCCGAGGAGCGGATCGCACGACTGACGGCGGTGGTGAAGATGCTGGAGCGGTCGCGCTTCGGCAGCCGCTCCGAAAGGTTGCGGGCCGGTGCGCTGAGCGAGGAGCAGTACGCTCTGGTCTTCGACGAGATCGAAACCGGCGTGGCGGCCATCCAAGCGCAGATGGAGAAGTCTGCGGGCGGCTCGAAAGCGAAGCGCGCCCCGCGCCCTCGCAAAGGCTTTGCGGCCCATCTCGAACGG
>NZ_JAMYPX010000116.1:0-616 GCF_040320585.1 Mesorhizobium sp. M0663 | reverse complement strand
CAATGGCGACGAGGAGGCAGCCCTGTCGCTCGGGGCCAATGGCTGGCAGGCGTTCTGGTACGTGACGTTGCCCAACGTCAAATGGGGATTGCTCTACGGCGTGCTGTTGTGCAATGCCCGCGCGATGGGTGAGTTCGGCGCCGTCTCGGTCGTGTCGGGCCACATACGCGGGCTGACCAACACCATGCCGCTGCATGTCGAAATCCTTTATAACGAGTACAATGCCGCCGCCGCCTTTGCCGTCGCTTCGCTGCTTGCCGGCCTGGCGCTCGTCACGCTGGTCTTGAAAACACTTCTCGAGATGCGCTACGGCGCCGAGATCGCCGCGATGCGCGGACATTGAATGCATGTCGCCCAAAAGTGCGTAGCGGTTTTGGGACAACGACATGCATCGACAAAAAGGGACGGTTGATGGAAGTTCGCGTTGTCAACGTGCGCAAGGAGTTTGAGCGGTTTCCGGCGCTTCACGACATCTCGCTCGACATCAAGTCCGGCGAGTTGATCGCGTTGCTCGGACCTTCCGGTTCCGGCAAGACGACGCTGCTCAGGCTGATTGCCGGCTTGGAGCGGCCGACCCGCGGAAAGATCTTCTTCGGCGAAGAGGATGCCTCCCAAA
>NZ_JAMYPX010000115.1:0-696 GCF_040320585.1 Mesorhizobium sp. M0663 | reverse complement strand
CCCCCGCCCCGCCAATGTAAAGCTCCCCCACCGCCCCGAACGGCACCGGCGCGCCATGACCGTCCAGGAGATACAACCGCGTGTTCGCAATCGGACGCCCGATCGTCTCAACGACAGCCTCTCCCCTCGGCATGCAAATCCAGGTCGAGTACGTCGTCGTCTCGGAAGGGGCGTACAGATTACAAATCTTTTGTACGCGACTGTTCTCAAAAATCCTCTCGATCAGACCTGCCTTCAGCCGCTCACCGCATGAATTGATGACGCTTGTCGAAGCCGGCACGGCTTGCTTGTCGACCAGAGCGGCGATCGCCGAGGGGACTGTGTTGATCAAGGAGACATCCAAGGGCGTCTGCGCCAGCGCCAGTGCGTCCTCGACAAGATACAGCGTGCTACCTTGCGACAGCGGAACGAAGCACTCATAGACGGACAGATCAAAACTGATCGAGGTAGAAAACAGCATGCGGCTGATCTCTGAGTTCGCAAACACGCCGCTGCTCCAATGCAGCAGGTTCACGGTGCTCGCATGCTCGACCATGACGCCCTTTGGGGTTCCGGTTGAGCCGGAGGTGTAGATCACATAAGCGAGATGGCGCGAGGTCAGGCCAAGGGCGCGCGGCTCGGGATCGCAAGCGGGCAGTTCGGCCCAAGCCGGGGTCGCCGTCTCCAGATCGACCACGCTCACATGGACAAGCGCCT
>NZ_JAMYPX010000114.1:0-709 GCF_040320585.1 Mesorhizobium sp. M0663 | reverse complement strand
CGATGAACCGCTCCGCCGTCAGATCGGGCCGGTTCAGGTAGCCACGCGCAACCCCCGCCCCGCCAATGTAAAGCTCCCCCACCGCCCCGAACGGCACCGGCGCACCATGACCGTCCAGAAGATACACCCGCGTGTTCGCAATCGGACGCCCGATGGGGACAACTGTTCCGCTAAATCCAACGGGATGCTCCCAAGCTGTCGTATCAATCGTTGCCTCAGTAGGCCCATAGAGATTGACAAGTGCCCGCGATGTCAATTGCAGCCATTTAGCGACGATCTCATTCCTGAGGAGCTCTCCACCACAAAATATGTATCGTAAGCTACCGATTGCATTTTGCTCAACGTCTCTGAGCTCAAGCAATGCCGAAAGAAGAGACGGGACTAATTGCAGGACCGTCACTCTATGCCTATTCAGGAGATCGACAATTGATCGAACATCGAATTGTCGGTCGAGGGGAAGGAGAATTACACGAGCCCCAAACGACAAGGCTGTCCATAGCTCCCACACCGCGGCATCAAAAGAGAGGGAGGTTCGCTGCAGGAAAATGTCGTGGGCAGCAAGCTGGAATCGATCCGCCTGCCAACTTGTATGATTCACCACTCCCCGGTGCTCGACCATGACGCCCTTTGGGGTTCCGGTTGAGCCGGAGGTGTAGATCACATAAGCGAGATGGCGTGAGGTCAGGCCAAGGGCGCGCGGCTCGGGATC
>NZ_JAMYPX010000113.1:0-756 GCF_040320585.1 Mesorhizobium sp. M0663 | reverse complement strand
CCTTCCGGCTTCCAGCATTTGGTGCAGCCGCAGGCATGGTTATGGGCGATCTGGCCCTTGACCTTCACCTTGACCGGGTTGCTGGTGCAGGCGCAGACCAGCGTGCCGCCGGCAAAGTCGGCCTTTTCCCGTGGCAGTCCATTGTCGATTTTAGGATGCAGTTTTTCCGGCATTTTTGTCTCCTCCCGTGTTGAACATCTGCATTTTTCGGCCGCTGGCTGGTTAGCCGGCGGCTTTCTCGTCCTCAGTAAACCACCACGCTCCTGATCGACTTGCCTTCATGCATCAGGTCAAAGCCCTTGTTGATGTCCTCGAGCTTCAGCGTGTGGGTGATCATCGGATCGATCTCGATCTTGCCGGCCATGTACCAGTCGACGATCTTCGGCACGTCGGTGCGGCCGCGCGCGCCGCCGAAGGCGGTGCCCATCCAGGTGCGGCCGGTGACCAGCTGGAACGGCCGCGTCGAGATCTCCTGGCCGGCGCCGGCAACGCCGATGATGACCGACTTGCCCCAGCCGCGATGCGACGCTTCGAGCGCCTGCCGCATGACTTTGGTGTTGCCGGTGCAGTCGAACGTGTAGTCGGCGCCGCCGATCTGGTCGGCGCCGCGCTTGGTCATGTTGACGAGATGAGCCACGACATCGCCGTCGATCTCCTTCGGATTGACGAAATGCGTCATGCCGAATTTCTCGCCCCAGGCTCGTCTGTCGTTGTTCAGGTCGACGCCGATGATCATGTCGGCGCCGGCAAGGCGCA
>NZ_JAMYPX010000112.1:0-764 GCF_040320585.1 Mesorhizobium sp. M0663 | reverse complement strand
CCAGCTTGCTCATCGGGCGGAGGCCATCCGCCAACTCAACTCCTCAAAATGCTCCGATCTCAAGGAAAGGGCTGTAGTATGAAGCAAGTTAGTTGGCATAAAGCGACATGCCGATCCCGTCATGCCAGATGATCTTTACCAGCGATCCGGCGCGTCCGCGGAAAACGTAGAGATCACCACCGTGGGGATCGCGCTTCAGGTGCTGCTGCACCAGCAAAGCCAGGCCCTGCATGCCCTTCCTCATATCGGTGTGGCCCATCGACAGCCACACCCGCGCGCCCGACGGGATCACCGCAGTGCCTTTACCACTGCCGTAACCAGCGTGGGCGTCGCTCCCGCGAAGATGCTCACCCGGCCGCCCTTTACCAGCTCCACGACAATAGCCGGCCGGTGCTCCAGTGGATGGCCGACGTCTTCATCGACAACCACCGCCTCTGTAAGGCACGGGTCCGGGACGTGCTCGCACAGCTTGCGACGCCAAGTGTAGATCAGCGCCGTCGAAACGTCATGCCGCTGCGCCACCTGCGTCACACAGGCTCCCGGCGAAAACGCCTCCTCCAAAATCTGGCGCCGTTCCTCCTCGTTCCACCGCCGCCGACGTTCGGGGCCTGTGAGCAACGTGATCTGACCCATCAACTGCTCCTAAGTGCGCTCATAAGAGGTAAGCGCTATTTTCGCTGCACGTTGACGCGAGCGCTTTCGACGGATGGCCTTCGAATCGGGAACGGTATCTGGTCTGATCAGGCTGCTGTTGCTTTGGCGAA
>NZ_JAMYPX010000111.1:0-814 GCF_040320585.1 Mesorhizobium sp. M0663 | reverse complement strand
ATCGCCGGCAACCTGCCGTTCAAATCCGAGATCGCGCCGCTTCTGATCGTCATCCGGCTGGAGGAATATAATTACGCCGCGGCGACCGCGATAGCGGCGATCATGCTGGCGCTGTCCTTCGTCATGCTGCTGGTCATCAACCTGGTGCAGACCTGGAGCCGCAAGCGCTATGGCTGACCCGGAGATCAAATCCTACGCGCCGCACCATGAAAGCCAGTCGCCGGCGGTGACCGAGAGCCGCACGGCGAGAACCGTGCTGATGATCGTGACCTTTGCCTTCCTCGGCATTTTCCTGCTCCTGCCGCTGATCATCGTCTTCAAGGAAGCTTTCGCCAAAGGTATCGAGGCCTACACACAGGCGCTGAGCGAACCGGACACGCGCTCGGCGATCCGCCTGACGCTTCTGGTCGCGGCGATCTCGGTGCCGCTCAATGTGATTTTCGGCATCTCCGCCGCATGGGCGATCGCCAAGTTCGAGTTCAAGGGAAAGGCGTTCCTGACCACACTCATCGACCTGCCCTTTTCGGTCTCGCCGGTCATTTCCGGCCTGGTCTATGTACTTCTGTTCGGCGCGCAAGGCCTGCTCGGCGCCTGGCTCAAGGCGCATGGCATCGTCATCCTGTTTGCCGTGCCGGGCATCGTGCTGGCCACGATCTTCGTCACCTTCCCCTTCGTCGCCCGCGAATTGATCCCGCTGATGCAGGAACAAGGCAATGGCGACGAGGAGGCAGCCCTGTCGCTCGGGGCCAATGGCTGGCAGGCGTTCTGGTACGTGACGTTGCCCAACGTCAAATGGGGATTGCTCTACGGCGTG
>NZ_JAMYPX010000110.1:0-821 GCF_040320585.1 Mesorhizobium sp. M0663 | reverse complement strand
TCAGTGGCATGTATGGACGGCCTCCGCGTGGCAAGGGCTTTCTGACATTGATGACAGGTTGGTCGGGTGCAGGCATGTATTCGGCCTTTGAGTGCGGCCTGTTCATGCCGCTGGCCTTGATGAAGTCCGCGGATCGGATCCCAGACAGGTCAACGCGCTTTTTTGAGCGGCACCCACTGAGCGGGTTTTTCCGATCCCGGTTCGACCGTCCGTCATCACACCATCAGCACCTCACCAACCTCTGTGCATCCTCTGCGACTACGTCACTACGCCGGTGAATCCGCGAAGCGCTTGCCCGTAGTCATCAGCGCCCAGACGATCCGGGCCATCTTGTTTGCCAAGGCCACCGCAACGACGTTGTACGGCTTTTTCGCCAGAAGCTCGGCAGCCCAGCGAGTGGGTGCCGCTTTGCCCTTACGACAGAAGCGAAGCACGGCATGGGCTCCCACAACAAGAAGGCGACGGATGTAGGGATCGCCTTGCTTGCTGATCCGCCCGAGCCGATCCTTTCCTCCGGATGAGTTCTGTCGCGGCACCAGGCCAAGCCAAGCCGCGAGTTGCCGGCCGGATTTGAACAGGGACGCATCTGTCACGGTCGCAACGATTGCGCTGGCGGTGATCGGACCGATGCCGGGGATCGTTTCGAGGCGACGGCTCAACTCGTGCGAACGATGCCAGATGTGAATCTGTCGGTCCAGCTCACCGACCTTCTCGTGCACCTCACGCAATTGCTGTACCAAAAGAAAGAGGGCCGATCGGGCAAGCGGGGGAATGAGGTCGTGCCCCTCGTCCTCAACCAATGCGACGAGCATGCTCAGCCC
>NZ_JAMYPX010000109.1:0-892 GCF_040320585.1 Mesorhizobium sp. M0663 | reverse complement strand
CCGCGCGTTGAGCTCGCCATAGCTCAGGCGCTCGTCCTCATGGACCACCGCCACCGCCTCCGGCGCCTGGCGCACCTGCGCCTCGAACAGCTCGTGGATGCACATGTCCGACGGATAGGCCGCCGCCGTCCGGTTCAGATCCTCCAGCAGATACGTCCGCTCGGCGGCCGACAGCAGTTCAATCCGGCCCACCGGCTGCCCGGCATCGGCAGCCATCGCCCGCAGCAGCGCCAGCAGATAACCACGCTGCCGCTCGATCGTCGCCTGATCGAACAGCGCCGTGGCATAGCCGAATGTTCCGGCGATCACCTCGCCATGCTCGCCAAGGCTCAGCTCCAGATCGAACTTGACCTGATCGAACCCATCCCCGGCAGCCTCCACACTCAGCCCCGGCAGGTCCAATGACCCGACGGCGTTGTTCTGCCAGGCCAACATCACCTGGAACAGCGGCGTGTGATCAAGATGCCGTGGCGGCTGCACGATCTCCACCACCTGCTCGAATGGCAGATCCTGATGCTCCTGGGCAGCCAAGGCCGTGCGCCGCGTCCGTTCCAGAAGCTCCGACACGCTCGGCTCGCCCGACAGGTCCAGCCGAAGCGCCAAGGTGTTGACGAAGAAGCCGATCAACTCTTCGATCTCGCGCCGGCCTCGATTGGCGCTCGGCACGCCGATCACAAGGTCGTCCTGCCCCGACAGACGCGACAGCACCGCCGCCCAGGCCGCCAGCACCGTCATGAACAACGTCGTGCCATGCTGCCGGCTCAGCCGCTTCAGACCCCGCGTCAGATCCGCATCGATGACGATCGGCACAGCGGCCCCGGCATACGACTGCTGGGCCGGCCGCGGCCGGTCCGTCGGCAGCGCAAGACGGGCCGGAGCGTCAGACAGGGTG
>NZ_JAMYPX010000108.1:0-908 GCF_040320585.1 Mesorhizobium sp. M0663 | reverse complement strand
TCTAGCAGGCTTCTCTGATTGGGGTCGGTGAGGTCAAGCGTTTCCTGTCTTTTTTCCGGACCATGTCGCCCCGCGGGTCACTCGCTTCTCTTCGCGGTCGGCGCGGAGCCGCCGCATGATGGGGTCAGGAGAGCGAGGCGTCTCAATCTGTTGAACGACCTTGGGAGACTTCGCCCAGGATCGTGCCTGCTAACGAGATCGCCTTGCCCATCGTCCCCACGGGAACGATCCAGATCACCCTCGCGGGCGAACCACTGTTTGTGTTCGTTTTTGTTCCTTGCGCTATTTCATGCCGATCCGGCGGCTTCCTTTCCAAAGCGGAATTCGGTTGCGTCGGCCCACATGCGGTGCAGGATGACGGCCAGCTTGCGGGCCACCGCCACCCGCGCCCGCGCCATGCCGCGGCGTCTGGCGATGTTCATGCCCCAGGCGCGCAAGCTCGACCACTTTTTGGAACGCACAAGCAGTGAATGGGCTGCCTCGTAGAGTGCTGTGCGGGCGAGCTCGTCGCCACAGCGGCTGACCTTGCCCTGGATGTCGGTCTCACCGGATTGGTATCGCGCTGGCGTCAGCCCCAGATGCGCTCCCACCGCCCGCGAGGAGCCGAACCGCTCCGGCCGGTCGATCGTGGCGCGGAAGGCGAGCGCCGTAATCGGACCAACGCCTGGCGCGCTCATCAGCCGCCGGCAGACCTCCTCCTTGCGGACGATGTCGAGAACCTTCTTGGTCAGCCGGGCGAACTCCTTGAGCATGGTGCCGAGGATCGTAAGCAGCGGCTCGACCATCGCCATCACCTCGGCACTGGCCAGTTCGCGCACGCGATCAGCAAAGGCGGTGCGCGATGGCGTACCGAGCTTGACGCCGGCCTCTCGCAGCATGGCGCGCACGACATTCTCGATGCTGCGCAT
>NZ_JAMYPX010000107.1:0-936 GCF_040320585.1 Mesorhizobium sp. M0663 | reverse complement strand
CGCATCACCTGATCGCGCTCGGGGTGAGGCCGGACCAGCCGGTGGCGATCTGCCTGGAGCGCAGCCCGGCGATGGTGGTGGGTGTCTTGGCGATCCTCAAGGCCGGCGGCGCCTATCTGCCGCTGGACCCGGCCTATCCCTGCGCGCGGCTGCGGCAGGTTGTCGAGGATGCGGCGCCGCGGCTGCTGCTGGCCGATGCGGCCGGCCGCGCCGCGCTCGGCCCCGAGGCGCTTGTCGATGTGAGCGTGGTCGATCTGGAGACGGCGACCCCGGCTTGGGCCGAACTGCCCGCTTGCGATCCCGAGCCGCGCGCCCTTGGCCTGACCTCACGCCATCTCGCTTATGTGATCTACACCTCCGGCTCAACCGGAACCCCAAAGGGCGTCATGGTCGAGCACCACAACCTGGTCAATCTTACAGCATGGCATGTGCAAACGTTCTGTCGGCAACGAGAAACCTGCTGCGCACTCACGGCCGGAGTGGCATTCGATGCCAGCATTTGGGAGCTGTGGTCTGCATTATCCAATCGTAGCGCATTGCTGCTCTCGCCAAGAGCAGCAGCAGGAGATCCCCTGCTTCTACTGCAATGGTGGTGTGATCAATCGCTGGAGACCGCCTTTTTAGTCACGCCGCTGGCTACAACCGCGTTAGAAGACAAGCAAATAAATCCCACATTGGAGTATTTGCTTATTGGCGGTGATCGTCTCCAGCGTGTGCCTTCCCGGCTACCGTCGCCTCTCAAGTTAATAAACAACTATGGCCCGACGGAAGTTACCGTCGTGGCAACCTCGGGACGGCTCTTCAGTGACAACGTTGTGCCGCATATCGGGCGTCCGATTGCGAACACGCGGTTGTATCTCCTGGACGGTCATGGCGCGCCGGTGCCGTTCGGGGCGGTGGGGGAGCTTTACATTGGCGGGGCGGGGGTTGCGCGTG
>NZ_JAMYPX010000106.1:0-950 GCF_040320585.1 Mesorhizobium sp. M0663 | reverse complement strand
CGCATCGATGACGATCGGCACAGCGGCCCCGGCATACGACTGCTGGGCCGGCCGCGGCCGGTCCGTCGGCAGCGCAAGACGGGCCGGAGCGTCAGACAGGGTGCCGCGCCAATACTGCGCCTGCTTCTGCAGCCGTTCCCCCGACAGCCACCGCCGTTGCCAGGCGGCATAATCCGGGTACTGGACCGCCAGCGGCGGCAAAGGATCGTCCTGTCCAGCCTCGAACGCCCGGTAAAGCTGACTGAGTTCACGCACCAGCACGCCCAACGACCAGCCGTCCGAGACAATATGATGCTGGGTCAGCAGGAAGACGTGTTGCTCATCCGACATCCGGATCAGACGCCCGCGGATCAGCGGCCCGCGCGCAAGATCGAACGGCGTGCGCGCCTCTTCATGGCACAGATCCAAAAGCGCCGCTTCCGCGTCCCGCCTGTCCCGCAGATCGTGCTCCAGCACCGGCAGCCCTGCGTCCGGCGGCAGGACCTCAACCCGGGGCTTGCCCTCCGACGCGACAAAGACACTGCGCAGCGCCTCATGGCGGGCAAACAGACGGTCAAGGCTGCGCTGCCAGGCGACGCGGTCGAGCACCCCCCGCAGTCGCAAGGCCAGCGGAATGTGATAGTTGGTGCTGCCCTCGTCCAGCTGCGCCAAAAACCATAGCCGCTGCTGCGCAAACGACAGCACAAGCAGCTCATCACGCGACGCGGCTGCAATCCCCGGCAGCTCTTGGGAGCCGGAGCGGCTCAACACCTCGACAATGCTTTCTGCCAGATCAGCCAGCACCGGTTTGGCGAACAGCCTCGTCAGCGGCAGCTCGACGCCAACAACCTGCGACAGCCGGCTCAAGAGCTGCACCGCCAGGAGCGAATGGCCGCCCAGTTCGAAGAAGTTGTCGTGGCGTCCGACCCGCTCGACACCGAGAAGCTCCGCCCATATCTCGGCCAGCGCCG
>NZ_JAMYPX010000105.1:0-953 GCF_040320585.1 Mesorhizobium sp. M0663 | reverse complement strand
CTATCCCTGCGCGCGGCTGCGGCAGGTTGTCGAGGATGCGGCGCCGCGGCTGCTGCTGGCCGATGCGGCCGGCCGCGCCGCGCTCGGCCCCGAGGCGCTTGTCCATGTGAGCGTGGTCGATCTGGAGACGGCGACCCCGGCTTGGGCCGAACTGCCCGCTTGCGATCCCGAGCCGCGCGCCATTGGCCTGACCGCGCGCCATCTCGCCTATGTCATCTACACCTCAGGCTCCACCGGAACCCCAAAGGGCGTCATGGTCGAGCATGGAAGTCTGGTCAATCTCGGGTTGGCTCAGATCGGGCTTTTTGGCGTCTGTTCGAATAGCCGTGTTGTGCAGTTCGCCTCCTTCGGCTTTGATGCAAGTGCTTGGGAGCTTGTCATGGCGTTTGGCTCAGGCGCCGCATTACACTTGCCTGCGGACGAGCTCCGCCAGGCGAGTAACAAGCTATCGGATTACCTGCGAAGCGAAGCCATAACCCATGCGACATTACCTCCAGCCTTGCTTCAGGCAAGCAGGGATCCGGGATGTTTGGCATCGCAAGTTCTTATTCTTGCTGGCGAACTGCCGAAAGCTGAACTCGTCCGAAGTCTGGCCTCGGCATCTATCGTCAACGCCTATGGCCCGACCGAAGCAACAGTCTGCGCGACGGTTTGGAGTTGTCCCGATGACTTTGATGGGTCAGTTGTCCCGATCGGGCGTCCGATTGCGAACACGCGGGTGTATCTGCTGGACGGTCATGGTGCGCCCGTCCCGTTCGGGGCGGTGGGGGAGCTCTATATCGGCGGGGCGGGCGTTGCGCGGGGTTACCTGAACCGGCCCGAGCTGACGGCGGAGCGGTTCATTGCCAGCCCCTTTGTGGAAGGCGATCGGCTGTATAAGACCGGCGATCTGGCGCGTTATCTGCCGGACGGCAATCTGGAGTTTCTGGGCCGCAACGACGACCAGGTGAAGA
>NZ_JAMYPX010000104.1:0-1008 GCF_040320585.1 Mesorhizobium sp. M0663 | reverse complement strand
GCAGCGAACCCCTCTATATCGATAGCCATGGATGCATCGAGCGACCACCCGCAAAACGACGAGCTTCTCTCGGACATCCAGCGCCTGTCCTTCGACTATTTTCTCAAAGAGGCCAACCCTGCGAATGGCCTGATCGCCGACCGCAACACCCCGGGGTCACCGGCCAGCATCGCCGCCGTCGGGCTCGCCCTGTCGGCCTATCCCGTCGGTGTCGAGCGCGGTTTCATGACGCGCGCCGCCGCCGCTGAACGGACGCTCGCCACGCTTCGCTTCTTCTGGAACGCGCCGCAAGGGCCCGAAGCCGACGCAACGGGCCACAAGGGCTTTTATTACCATTTCCTCGACATGGAGACCGGCCGCCGCGTCTGGAAGTGTGAGCTGTCCACGGTCGATACGGCGCTTCTGCTTGCCGGTGCTCTGGCCGGCGGCGCCTATTTTGGCGAGGACGATGAATCCGAACTGGAAATCCGGCGGCTTGCCGATGCGCTCTACCGGCGCGCCGACTGGCGATGGGCGCAGAACGGCGGCGCCACCGTCACCCATGGCTGGCGGCCCGGAAAAGGCTTCCTGCGCTATCGCTGGCAAGGCTACGACGAAGCGGTGATCCTTTATGTGTTGGGCCTCGGCTCGCCAACCCATCCGCTGCCGCCCGAGAGCTATGCGGCCTGGCTATCCACCTACAAGTGGAAAAAGATCTATGGCCGGGAATTGGTTTACGCCGGTCCACTTTTCGTCCACCAGCTCTCGCATATGTGGATCGATTTTCGCGGCATCCGCGATGCTTCCATGCGCAACCACGACTGCGACTATTTCGAGAACAGCCGCGAGGCAACCTACCTGCAACGCGACTACGCCATTCGCAATCCGAAGGGCTTCAGCGGTTATGGCGAGAATTGCTGGGGCATCACCGCCAGCGACGGCCCAAGCCCGACAAAACGCCAAATGACGGTCGGTGGCCGCCGCTTCTTCGGCTATCTGGCGCGCGGTGCGCCATTCGGCCCTGATGAT
>NZ_JAMYPX010000103.1:0-1190 GCF_040320585.1 Mesorhizobium sp. M0663 | reverse complement strand
GAGGGCTTTGCACGGGAAGCGAAATCCTGGTTGGTGAGTTAATGGGGCTTTTTTGAAGGCCGGGAAAGCAGTTTTCGACGGCTTGGTATGGCATCGACCGGCATGACCGGCCGATCCGCCGATTTTAGACAGACTCCTCCTCATGCCGGCTTTCCGCCAGGTGGATAGAGGGCGCCGATCATGGTCCGCAGATTGTAGGCGCAGGCGGCTAGTATGCATTGCGTGCGGTTGGCGGCGAGGTTGAAGAAGCGCAGGCGCCGCATGCCGTAGCGCTCCTTGAACACAGCAAAAGGCCGCTCCACAGCCGCCCGCACCTTGGCGATCAACCGGTTACGCAGCTTCTGGCGCGCCGGCAACTCGGGATGATGCTTGTTGGGCCGCCGCATCAGCCGGTCCTTGATCCCGGCCTTGGCCAGCCGATCATGCCTGGCATGGGTGTAGTAGGCCTGATCGCCATAGGCCGCCTTCTCATCGCCGCAAACCAGATTGTCGGCCGCCTCGGTGTCGGTGATCGAGGCGTCGCTTACCTCGACACGCCGGATCATGGTGTGCTCCTGGTCGGCGCCGATGTGCATCTTGTAGCCGAAGGTGCTCTTGTTGCCCTTCTTGCCCCAGCGCGCGTCCTTGTCGGCCGACGGCTTGGCCGGGCCCTGGTGGCCCTTCTTCGGCTGCTTGGGCGGCCGCCCACGGGCCTGCAGGAACGTCGCATCGACTAAGGTGCCGCGCTTGACGATCAGGCCCTTCGTCTCCAGCTGGCGGTTGATCTCCTCAAACACCTTGTCGATCAGCCGCTCGCGCGTCAGTTCCTCGCGGAAGCGCCACAGTGTCGAATGATCGGGCGTACGGTCCGAAAGGCTGAAGCCGGCAAAGCGGCGAAACGACAGCCGGTCACGGATCTGAGCCTCCAATGCCGGATCGCTCAGCCCGTGCCACACGCCCAGCAAAAGACAGCGCACCAGCGCCTCCGCCGGGTAGCTGGTGTTGCCCGAGCCGGGACCGCTGCGCTGACCCAGCAATGTTCGGATCGGTGCCCAGTCCAGTTCCTTCGATACCAGGTCGAAAATCGTCTCGTCCGACGCCGCCAGCCCGTCCGCCAGACTCAACTGACCCAGAACACGATCCGCCATCCCGAATCTCCCTGCTTCGACCATCATCACAGAATCACCAATCGGCTTCTGTGCAAAGGTCTC
>NZ_JAMYPX010000102.1:0-1193 GCF_040320585.1 Mesorhizobium sp. M0663 | reverse complement strand
GCGGCCTTTATCAACCAAAGACAGCTACGGCCGATTTGATGGTGATACCGCCATCGGGGCTTCGGCGCATCTGACGCCCCGTTGCGGTCCGAAACACAGTCGGCAGTTGCAGCGCCGGCGGCACCCGCGACCAGAGCGTTCGCATGATTTCCCGGCCATGCCGAGTTTTCCGAACGGCGCTTCCAGACACGACGCGCTGGGACCAGCGGAAGCCGATCTCATGGAAATAGAGGTCAGCATGTTGCGGGCTGATATGGTGGAAGACTCCGGCGATCGTCCGCCGCACGCGGGAATTGAAACCCTCCACCGAATTGACGTGGACCGTGTCGCGAACATATTCGTGGCTGGAATGCTTCACGGTTTCATGCTTGGCAAAACTCTCGCCGATGGCCATGAATGCCTTCGCCTCATCACTCATCAAATGCGCGTGGGTTTCGATCTGTGTTTCAATCGCACGTTCGGCCGCGCGCAACGAAAGACCGGTCACGACCGCGGCACGTGCGTCACCGGCCGGAGCGCCGGGCGTGACGTCGGTCGGCCGCTGCACCATCGCCACGACCGGCGCCTTCTCTGCATTCGCCTGACCTTTCCGGCCCCGTCCTGGAGGTGGCTCATCCGGCCGCTTTCGGGGACTTCCTCCGAGATGAAAATGATCGATCTCAACCGTGCCGTCGAGCATGTTTTCCCGGGCCACCATCAGCCGCAGGGCGTGACCCATGCGCCAGGCCGTCGGTTGGCTCACGCCAAGGATCTCGGCGAGTCGGACCGAGGACAAGCCCTTGTCCGACTGGAGCATCAGCCACATGGCTTTCAGCCAAACACGCAAGGGCAGCTTGGTCGAATGCAGCGGGGTATGGGTCGTCACCGTGAACTGGAACCGGCAAGCGCCATTGGAACATTGATAAAGGCCCGGTCTCGCACGCCGCTTGCCTGTATCGCGGCCGGCAAGCGCGATCGACCGCTTGTAACCACAGGCGGGACAGATCCTGCCTTCTGGCCACACCATGGTTTCCAGCAATCGCCGGCAATGCTCTTCATCCCGGAAGGCCACGATCATTTCTTCAACGGTCCGAATGTTGGAAAGCGCTGCGAGCATCGTTTCAGGCATTCTCATCCCCTCCAGATCACGTCCAAGAATCGCATGGGAAGGCCATGATCACAAGCCTATTGCTGTCTTTGGTTGATAAAGGCCA
>NZ_JAMYPX010000101.1:0-1228 GCF_040320585.1 Mesorhizobium sp. M0663 | reverse complement strand
GGCTTGTATTTAGTACGCGACGGCTCATGAATTGCACTGGCTGGTCTGGACTCCGAAACCGGCTGTCAGCCTGAGGCAAAGAATGGAAGGCTTCGATCGCAGTCTCGCGTTCATCATTGCCATCGACAATTATTCGAATGGCGTCCCACGACTTCGCACTCCGGTTGCCGATGCAAAAGCGCTGGCAAAGTGCCTGCGCGAAGATCATGGATTCGAGACCGAACTGATCCTCAATTCTGCTGCAACGCTGGGTGGGCTCCGAACCTTCCTGTCCGGTTTGCCTGATCGCGTCGGAGGCGGCGACCGGGTTCTGTTTTACTTTGCCGGGCATGGCATTGCCACGCCGAGCGATACCGGGCCGACAGGTTACATTCTGCCGCAGGATGCGGACCAGAATACCAGCGCCAATTACCTTCCAATGCTGGAACTCGACACGGCGCTCTCAGCGCTGCCGTGCCGGCACATGCTTGTCATACTGGATTGCTGTTTTGCCGGGGCGTTCCAATGGGCAAGCACGCGGTACCTCGCTTTGTCGCCCGAGCATCTGCATCAGGAACGATACAGGTGGTTCATAGAGGATCCTGCCTGGCAGGCCATCGCGTCCGCGGCTCATGATCAAAAGGCACTGGACATTGCGGCGGAGCAGCCTTTGGGAAAGAGAGGCAGCACCCAAAATCATTCTCCTTTTGCGTCCGCTCTCGTCGCCGGCCTGAAGGGCTTGGCCGATCGTGCTGCCGCCGGTCAGATGGGTGACGGCGTTATCACCGCCACGGAACTCTATCAGCATCTCGATGAGGCACTTCGGCCGCAGGGCGCCGGCGCTTTCCGGCAGACGCCGACGTTTTGGCCCCTGAAGAAGCATGACAAGGGTCAGTTCGTGTTCCTCGTTCCAGGCAGAGAACTTGACCTGCCGCCGGCCCCGGTGCTCGACGAAGATGCCAATCCATGGCGCGGGCTTGAGCCTTATGAGCCAAGGCACGCCGAGTTGTTCTTCGGCAGGGGCGAGGTCAGCAAGCGGCTTCTCCACCGCGTCCTGGACGAAAGCTTCATCGTCGTGACCGGGCCATCAGGCATCGGCAAGTCGAGCCTGGTGAGAGCCGGCCTGCTGCCGCGCCTTGCAGATGATTCATTCGAGCCGATTGTCGTCAGGCCCGGCCCGACGCCATTCGCCAGTCTTGCACGGGCTCTTGCGGCCGCGACACCTCCCGGAAGCATTGCACCGGATGAG
>NZ_JAMYPX010000100.1:0-1394 GCF_040320585.1 Mesorhizobium sp. M0663 | reverse complement strand
ACTTCTGTGGTTGCCGTCCGTTGCGCAAGTAGTGTCTGACCCTTTTTGACGTGTGATCGAGTGCGGTCTTCTGTCAGGCCTTTATTTACGGCACTTTCAGAAGCCGCTGGCCGGTATGGTGATCTGCGGATCGGGTCCAAATCTGCCAAACGAGCTCTACGCCCTCAGTTAATTTCTGGTTTTCCCGGTCCAGATCTGTTCGATCATGCGCCCATTCAGGTCATCGACTTCTCACACCTCCTTGCCAGTCCTGGTTATCCGCGGTGGTTTCACGCCGCCACAGCCAGAGCCGGATCTCGATAATCTTCCTGCTTCGTCAGCATGGCCCATATATTCCGAGCCATCTTGTTCGCCAGTGCGATCGCCACCAGGATGCGCGGCTTCTTCGCGAGCATCCGCGAAAGCCACGATCCTTGCGCTGGCGGTTTGCGACCCGCCCAACTCACGCGGGCCATTGCCCCGATGATCAGGAGCCTGCGGATGTCGGCCTGACCAGCCTTCGACACCCGGCCGAGCCTTTCTTTCCCGCCAGAAGAGAACTGTCGTGGAACGAGGCCGAGCCAAGCGGCAAAGTCCCGGCCGCATCGGAAGCTCTCCATCGCTGGCGCGAACGCTTCGACGGCCAAGGCGATCAGCGGCCCCACACCCGGCATGGTCTGAAGCCGGCGCGCGGTTTCGCTCTGCCGGGACAGTTCCGCGAGCTTCTTGGCCTTTTCTTCGATCCGGGCCGTCTTCTCGCCGATCTGAGCCAGAAGGTCGCGGCATTCCTCCTGCACAAGCTCGGGCAGGCCGATCTCAGCATTCTCGACAATCACCTCAATGCGCTTGATGTGACCAATCCCCTGCGGAATGACCTGCCCATATTCGTAGAGAACGGCGCGCAGAGCGTTCACCAATTCCGTTCGCTGATGAACAATACGCTCGCGCGCCCGAAACAGAACCGCCCGCGCTTGCTGATCAGCGGTCTTCGGCTCGACAAAGCGCATTTCAGGCTGACGGGCCGCAATGACGATTGCCTCGGCATCGGCCGCGTCGTTCTTCTGCCGCTTGACGAACGGGCGCACATATTGCGGCGCGATCAGCTTGACTGCATGGCCCAGCTTCACCAACTCGCGCGCCCAGTAATGGGCGCTGCCGCAGGCTTCCATAACAACAAGTGCCGGTGGCTGCTCTGACATGAACCGGAAGAACTGCCCGCGAGACAGTTTCTTGCGATACTTCACATCGCCTGTCATCGACGCCCCGTGTAGCTGGAAAACATTCTTTGCCAGATCCACTCCGATCATCGTATCCTTCATCCGCCGTCCTCTCTGTTCTGTGGCCTACACCACATCACCTTGGCACATTGCGATGCCGTTAGGGGAGGACGGCAACCACCCCATCTGCCAAGCGAC
>NZ_JAMYPX010000099.1:0-1444 GCF_040320585.1 Mesorhizobium sp. M0663 | reverse complement strand
GCGTTCTGGCAAGGCAGCGTACGCGCTGGCAGCGCGGCGCGCTCGAATGCTTCTTCCGCCACCGCGCCATGCTCTTCAATCCGCGCTATGGCCGCGTCGGCTTCCTCGGCTTCGGCCACATCTTGATTGCCGACGTGCTGGGGCCCGTGGCGGAGGTGCTGGGCTACATCCTGATCCCGGCCTTCTGGCTGCTCGGCATCCTGTCGGCCGAATATCTTTTGGCCTTCACCTCGCTCATCTTCACCTATGGCGTTTGCGTCAGCGTATGCTCCCTCATCCTCGAAGAGGCCGAGCTCCAGCGCTTCCCGCGTGCCCGGGACCTGGCCGTGCTGACGGCGGTCGCCGTGATCGAGAATTTTGGCTATCGCCAGCTCAACAATTTCTGGCGCCTGAAGGGCTGGTGGCAATTCTTGCGGGCAGACCAGAACTGGGGCGAGATGACCAGGACCGGCCTTTCCGGCGCCAAGAAATAGGCATGGCCGGACGCATCATTGCAGCGTCCGCTCGATCTCCGCAATTAGGGCATGGAGCGCGGCTTCGGCCGCCCCTTCATCCCCATTCTCGATCAGCAGCGTCTCCAGCGCGGACGCCCGCGCGCTGATCTCCCCAAACCCGAACGTACCCGCCGCCCCCGCCAGCGAGTGGGCGATACTAACCATTGCATCGCGGGTGGGGAGGGCATCGCCTTGACGTGCAATGGCCTTCAGCTCCGCGAGCTGATCGGCGCATCGGACAAGGAAACGCTGCCGGAGAGGGGCGAAAGGATCGTTTGAAATGAGGTGGCGCTCCTCCTGGATCGTTTCGGCGGGTATTCAAGCACAAAGCGGCTTGGGTCGAAGCGGACTGCTTGTCGCGCATGATCTCCAGGGCAACGGCCTTCTCATACACCATCAACCACGACGGGATCTCGTCCCTCCGACTTAGCACGGAATAGTGCCAGATCGTCGGCTTTGACGAGATCATTCGGGCTCTCGTTCTCGTTGGGTACCGTTGTAGCGACGCCAACGCTGACGGTCACTCTGCCGCAATCGTGCGGAATGTTCAGATCTCGCACGCTTTGGACGAGCCGGAAGGCTATTTCGTTCGCATGTTCCATTGAAGCGTCAACCAACACGATCACAAACTCTTCGCCCCCATATCGTGCAGCCAGGTCGTTGGAGCGACCAGCGCCAGTTTGGATTGCGTGGGCAATATGTTTGAGCACCTCGGCTAGCCGGCTGTAGCCGACCACATCCGAGACCAGGATCGCTGCTATTTTGCGGGTCTCACTCATCTCGTGCTCCCTCCATCCAGCCATCCAGTCTGGCACTACTGCCGACCAGGCGCGCTGTCTCACTGCTTCGTGTTGCAACCAAGTTCGAATGTCGCGATGTCAGCAAAGTAGAAATGTCGCATAACGGTGCTGCCGGCTGCGACGTGAGCGCCCGATCGGGCGTCAGCTGGT
>NZ_JAMYPX010000098.1:0-1450 GCF_040320585.1 Mesorhizobium sp. M0663 | reverse complement strand
TCCAGCCAAGGTGAGCGCGTCGCTGCCGAACGGCGTGAAGTTGACGCTGGAATGCGGTGATGTGGATGCGTTGACGGCGACCATCGGAGCACTGGGTCATGTTCAGACTGGGCGCTGACCTGAAAGTCTACCTGCACCGCGAGCCGATCGACTTCCGGGCCGGCATCAACAGCCTTGCGGTTCTGGTCCAGGAGACGATGGCGCTCGATCCGTTTGCTCCGGCGGTTTTTGCGTTCTGCAATCGCCGTCGCGACCGGATGAAGCTCCTGTTCTTCGATCGGTCGGGCTTTGTGCTGGTAATGAAGCGGCTGACCGAGGACAAGTTCCGGTGGCCGCGCCGGGAGGCAGCGGTGGTCACGCTTACGACCGAGCAATTGCACTGGATCCTCGACGGCATCGACATCGATGCGATGGTCCGCCATCCGGTGCGGCAATATCAGGTTGCCGGTTGAGGGCTCTCGAATTGAGCGGTTGACGCGGCGGCATGCTTTCGATTCAAGAATCTGATGAATCGACCCGGCGAACCGACTGTTGAAGCGTTGATGGCGCGTATTGCTGCGCTGCAGGCGCAGAACCGTCAACTCACCGAACGCGTCGTCAAACTCGAGGAAGAGCTGGCGCTTGCACGACTGCATCGTTTTGCGCCGCGCAGTGAAAAGCACATTGACCGCCTCTTCAATGAAGCCGAACAGGCCGCGGATGAGGACGCCGCCGACAACGAAGATGGCGGCGTCGTTGTCCTGCCGGACACGGGCTTGCCGGCGAGCGAAGGGGCGACGGGAAAGAAGCGCGGCCGCAAGGCCTTGCCGGAAAACCTGCCGCGCGAGCGCGTCGAGTATGACCTTCCCGACGATCAGAAGGCTTGTCCTTGCTGCCGTCACCAGATGCATCGCATGGGCGAGGCCGTTACCGAGCAACTTCATATCGAGGTGAAGGCGAAGGTCCTGCAGAATGTGCGGTTCAAATATGCTTGCCGTCATTGCGACCGTACCGGCATCAACACGCCGGTCGTGACCGCGCCGATGCCCGCGCAACCCTTGCCTGGCAGCATCGCCACGGCTTCGACGCTGGCCTTCGCGCTCGTTCACAAATACGTCGACGGCACACCGCTCTACCGCCTGGCGCAGGCCTTCGAGCGCGCGGGCGTTCCTGTCAGCCGTGGCGCTCTGGGTCACTGGGTGATCGGCTCGAGCGAAAAGCATCTCGCCCGCATCTATGACGTGCTGAAGCTGCGGCTCAGATCGCAGCCCCTCATCCATGGCGACGAGACCACGGTCCAGGTGCTGAAGGAAATGGACAGAGAGGCCACCAGCACCTCGTACATGTGGGCATACCGGAGCGGCCACGACAGTGACGAGCCGATCGTGCTGCTCGATTATCAGCCGGGTCGCGGCCAGATACACCCGCAGACCTTCTTGGGCGATTACCGCGGCATCGTGATGAGTGACGG
>NZ_JAMYPX010000097.1:0-1540 GCF_040320585.1 Mesorhizobium sp. M0663 | reverse complement strand
GGGGCTAGCGTGCGCACACATCTGATTTGGCGGGGATTAGTTTGGATTTGCAAGAGCGAAGCCCTCGGCGATGGCGTGGAAGCGTTTTAGCCCATTGGAGAAGGTGACGGGGCCTGGCGGCCGCTCCTTTGCGTAGCCGTTCCATCCGCCGAGCCGGGCGATGCACCAGGCGGCCCAGGCGAGCGTGTGTTGCGGATGCGGGTTGTTCTGCTTTTGGGTTTTGCCTTCGAGTCTGGCAATCAGCGCCTCCAGCACGGTGATCTCGGCGGGGCTGAAGAGGCGAGCGGCCTTGAAGGTGCGGCCGGCGGCATCGCGCCCGTGCACGAGTTGCATGACCCTGACGGCGACGATCAGCGCGGTCGCGGCCAGCCGTTCGAGTGCCTCACCATCGGCAAGCAGGCTTTCCTCCAGATCGATGGCCTGCGACTTCACGGTTCGGAACAGCTGTTCGACGGTCCAGCGCAACCGGTAGAGATCGACCATGCGGCAAGCGTCGGCGAGCGTTTTGACCGTGTGAGTGGTCAACAGTCGCCAGATCACCGCCTCCTTGGGCGAAGGCGGATCGATCTCGCGCACTTCGACGATGTTGAGCGTGATCTCGCGCGGATCGCGGCGGTCGGCACCAAGGTGCGGCTGGCGCAAGGCGACCTCGGCGAAGCGGACGGCCAGTTGCACCTTGCGCGCCAGTCGGCCGGGACGCGCCTGCAGCTCGAAGGCGATCCGGCCGGCTTCCGGCGTTTTGGCGATCTCGCCGAACAGACGGCCGCCCTGCTCACCCAGAGCCCGGTCGCGCACGGCGCGGATGAGCACATGCGTGCGCTCGTCAGGCAGCCTTGCCAGTACTTCGTAGATGTCGGCCTCGCGGTCGCCGATCACGGTAGCCAGCGGCGTGTCGGTCAGCGCCTGGCGGGCCGCCTTGGCGGTGGCGATCCATTTGTAGCTTTCCTTGGCTTCGATCGGCAGGGCTTGGTAGTCGTGCGCCTTCTGCCCCCGGCGCCGCCAGATCGTGGCAGCCGCAAGCCCCAGCACGGAACCGTCGGCGGCATCCACGGCCAGCGCCGGGTGGACGAACAGCCCGACATCCTTGCCGTTGCCGACACGCCCGAGGCCGCGCTTGCGCGAGGCCTTGGCCTCATAGTTGATCTCGCTGCTGTCCTCGATGATCAGCACATGGCGGCCGGCCGCCGCCTCGCCCGTTCGCGCCGCTGCCGTGCGCACGATCTCCTGCACCGTCACCTGGGGATTGCGAAACAGCCGCGTGAACGCAACTTGTTCCGCGCGCGTATCGGCCAGCCTGCGCAGGCCCACGCTGACGCGCGTGCACATGCGATCCAGCACCATGCTCCCCTTTTTTGCAGGCGCAGGTCGCCGAAGTATCCAAGTAGCGGTGCCATCGTCGAAACCTCCCGAATCAACAATGGCAGCTACAGAATCACACATGATTCCAACCCCGCAAGCCAAACCTGCTACCCAACCAAAACTCCCTTGACACCTCTCCGAAGCAGATGTGTGCGCACGCTAGCCCACAAGGGGAGAAGGG
>NZ_JAMYPX010000096.1:0-1544 GCF_040320585.1 Mesorhizobium sp. M0663 | reverse complement strand
AACAGGCCGCACTCAAAGGCCGAATACATGCCTGCACCCGACCAACCTGTCATCAATGTCAGAAAGCCCTTGCCACGCGGAGGCCGTCCATACATGCCACTGAGAATTTCCTCCATCTGAGATTAGAGTCCGGGCCTTGATTGAAGGACGGACTGATGAAGAGGAAGCGGTTTACGGAAGAGCAGATCATCGCGGTTCTGCGCGAGCATGAGGCGGGTGCGAAGGCGGGCGATCTTGCCCGCAAGCACGGGGTCTCGGAGGCGACGCTGTATAACTGGAAGGCCAAGTATGGCGGGATGGACGTCTCTGACGCCAAGCGGCTGAAGGCTCTGGAAGACGAGAACGCCAAGCTGAAGAAGTTGCTCGCCGACCAGATGCTCGAAGCCTCGGCACTGCGCGAGCTTCTGTCAAAAAAATGGTAGGGCCCGCCGCCAGCCGTCGCGCATCTGCAGGCCGTCATGGGCCTATCGGAGGGTCGGGCCTGTTCCTTTGTCTGCGCCGATCGCAAGATGATCCGCTACCAGTCTCGCCGACCGCCAGAGACGGAGCTGCGTGGTCGGCTGCGTGACCTCGCGAACGAGCGCCGACGCTTCGGCTACCGGCGGCTGTTTATTCTGCTCAGGCGCGAGGGCGAGGCATCTGGGATCAACCGTATCTACCGTCTCTATCGCGAGGAAGGTCTGACGGTGCGCAAGCGCCGGGCAAGACGGCGAGCAGTCGGCACGCGGGCGCCGATCCTGGTCGAGGCAAAGCCGAATGCGCGCTGGTCGCTGGATTTCGTCCATGACCAGTTCGCCTGCGGCCGGCGCTTCCGTGTGCTCAACATCGTCGACGACGTGACACGCGAATGTCTGGCCGCGATTCCGGACACCTCGATCTCCGGCCGTCGGGTTGCTCGCGAGCTGACGGAACTGATCGACCAGCGCGGCAAGCCAGGCATGATCGTCTCCGACCATGGCACCGAGTTCACCTCGAACGCCATCCTTGCATGGTCGAAGGATCACAGGATCGAATGGCACTACATCGCGCCGGGCAAGCCGATGCAGAACGGTTATGTCGAATCCTTCAACGGTCGCATGCGCGACGAGCTCTTGAACGAGAGCCTGTTCTTCGGCCTCGACCACGCCCGCAGCGCCATCGCCGAATGGCGGGAGGACTTAAATCCTGTTTCATAACACCCATCTGTCTATGTCGTTGAAGTGAACAGGTTTTGCTGATCGGGGCGCGATCCCGTGGGGTATTGTGGGTTTGCCGCGCGCGATGAACGATGCGTTGAGCCGCCGGTTCGCCAAGCGTTGATCGGCTGAAGATCCATGGACCATCCGGCAGAGGATGAACGCCTTCGATCTCGCCCGCCTCGGCGGCGAGCCTGAGGGTCTTCGGGGCAACGCCGAGAAGGCGCGCCGCCTTGTTCAGGTTAAGCCATGGCTCTTTGCCGTCGGCCGCTGGCCGGAAGACAGGGATCTTATGATGCGACCTGTGCGCGGTGACCCGTTCGCGGGTCCATCGATTGCCGTGGCCGGTCACCAGTCCATTGCGGTTGA
>NZ_JAMYPX010000095.1:0-1695 GCF_040320585.1 Mesorhizobium sp. M0663 | reverse complement strand
TGTTTGTGGCGCTCCAAGGCGACCACGTTGTAACATCCATACAGGAGCAGCCGCCCGCACCTTGGCTCGGGCGAGACCCCAATCACCCCATCTGTTGAAGAAGTCTGCCGTATTGCCTTGAGGATGGCCTCGTCGCCGTTGTGGTAGGCGAACGTAATCTCGATCGAGCCGTCGTCGAGCAATTCGGCATGGCCGTCGCCTGTGACTTCATCCATCTCGTCACACCCGGCCCATGTGAAGTGAACTATCGAGGGGCTGTAGCTCAGTTCGAGACCGGCTTGCAGGGCGCCAAAGGCGATCTCGCCGTTGTTGTCGGGTCCAATGGCGATGGTTGCGGGTCCACCGAGGTTCAGGTAACCGCGATCCCACAGATCGGCTTCGATGATCCGCCAGCGGCCGATCAGTTGGCAGCCTGCGGGCACGGTCATTTCGACGCCGCCAAGAGCTTGGGCAGCCGCACCAGATTGTAGGCGGCGGCCGCGAAGGTGAAGGCCCACCCAACGCGGTCGCGGCCGCGCAATTTGGTCTTCTCCTGCCCAGCGACGGTTTTGATCCAGCCGAACGCCTCTTCGATGCGCTTTCTGATGCGCTGGCTGATGGCATAGCCACCGTGGCGCGTGGTGCGGCGATCGATCGCCGAACGACGGCCGTTCGTGTTCTGCGCTACGTGGGGTGTCACCTTCATCGAGCGCAACTCGTTGACGAAGTCCTCTGCGTCATAGGCCTTGTCGGCACCGAGCGTGATCGCCCGCGGCCGGTCGGCACGAGGTTCGATCATGTGCAGGGCCGCCACCCGCTCGGCATGTCCGTCGGCCAGCGTCAGACAGGCTTCCACCAGCAGGCCGTGGCGGTTCTCCATCAACCCATGTCCCATGAAGCACAACCTGGCCTCCTTGCCCCGCCCTTTGCGGTAGAGCCTGGCGTCGGGGTCGGTAGTCGAGGTGTGCGTCTCGTTCGATCGCCTCTCGCCGTGGAAGTCCGCTTCCGCATTGCGTCCGCCGCCGTCTGCCGGCGGTTCGCCATGACCGCCGCTTGGGCCGCCCTTTGGCTTGACGCTCTTCATCGAAGCCCAGGCCTCGATCAGCGTGCCGTCGACCGAGAAGTGATCCGTGGACAGGAGCTTCTTGACTTTGGGTTGCGCCAGCACGGCCGCCAGGAACTTCGCCGCGATATCGCCCTCCAGCAGCCGGTCACGGTTTTTGGAGAACACCGAATGGTCCCAGGCTGCGTCGTCGACGCCGATGCCGACGAACCAGCGGAACAGGAGGTCGTATTCCAACCGTTCCATCAAAAGCCGCTCCGAGCGGATCGAATAGAACGCCTGCAAAAGCATCGCCCGCAGCAGCTTCTCCGGCGGGATAGATGGCCGTCCGATCGGCGAATATAGCGCCGCGAACTCACGCTCCAGCCTCGACAGGGCTTCAGTCACGATCGTCCTGATCGCCCGCAATGGATGATTGCGCCGAACCCGGACCTCAAGGTCCACGTAGCTGAAAAGTTCGCCAGTTCGATCGTCGCCGCCGCGCACTCGTCACCTCCGAATCCCTTCGGAGCCAGTGAATCATTGCTGCGGTCCGGTGGCGAGGGCCTTTTTCAACAGATGGGGTGATTGGGGTCTCGCCCGAGCCAAGGTGCGGGCGGCTGCTCCTGTATGGATGTTACAACGTGGTCGCCTTGGAGCGCCACAAACATCGG
>NZ_JAMYPX010000094.1:0-1754 GCF_040320585.1 Mesorhizobium sp. M0663 | reverse complement strand
GCGATGCCGCGCAGGGCTCGCTCGGCTGCATTGTTCGATAGGCAGATCCGCCCGTCGTCGAGGAACCGGGCGAAGGATGACCAGCGGCGCAGCATGTAGTTGAAGGCCTTGGTCAGATCATGTCCGCGCGAGAGCTTGTCGCGCGTCTCGATCATCCAGGTCTCGAGCTCCGCGACCAGCGGCAGGCTCCGCTCCTGGCGCACGGCGTGGCGTTGGGCCGGCGACAGGCCGTTGATCTCGCGCTCGATATCGAACAGGGCGTCGATGCGCTTCACGCCTTCAACCGCGAGCGGATAGACCAGGTTGGGCTTCTCGCCGTGCGCCTTCTTGCGCGCCGCCGCTTCGATATCGGCCAGCCCGAACACTTTGCGCCGGCTGTGGGCCCAGCAGCTGGCTTCCAGAATAGGCGCCGGCTGACGGGCCGCCGCATAGAGATCGCCATAACCGCCATAGGCATCGGCCTGCAGAATGCCGCTCCAGCCGGCGAGATGCGCCGCGGGATGTTCGCCTCGGCGATCGCGGGAATAATAGAACACCGCCGCCGGCGGATCGACATCGCCGAATGGTCGGTCATCACGCACATAGGTCCATAATCGGCCGGTATCGGTCTTGCCCTTGGCCAGGACCGGCACCGTCGTGTCGTCGCCGTGCAGACGTGAAGCGGCCAGCACATGGGCTTCGAGCCGCTTGAACAGCGGCATCAGCGCCGCGACGCCGGCGCCGACCTGGTCGGCGAGCGTCGACAGGCTGAGCGGCACGCCTTCGCGGGCATAGCGTTCAGCCTGGCGGTTGAGGGGCTGATGCTGGCCGAACTTCTCGAACAGGATCATCGCCAGCAGGCCGGGACCGGCCCAGCCGCGCGGGGTGGCGTGGAACGGCGCCGGAGCCTGGCTGATCGCCTCGCAGTCGCGGCAGGTGAACTTCTCCCGCACGTGCTGGATCACCTTCCATTGCCGCGGCACCACCTCCAGCGTCTCGGTGATATCCTCACCCAGCCTGCGCAGCCGATGACCGCCGCAGCAGTGGCAAGCGGTCGGCGCCGGCTCGACCACGCGTTCGCGCGGCAGGTGCTCGGGAAATGGCTGGCGCGCCGGTCGTTTGCGCACATAAGGCGCCACCTCGGTGGTCCGCGCCGCTGCCTGTTCGGCGGCGATCTCGTCTTCCGTTGCCGTGCTCTCGAGTTCCTCGAAGGTGAGTTCCATCTGGTCGTGCAGGCGGGCGGCACGTTCAGAACTTTGACCATGCAGCGCCCGCTGCAGCTTCCGGATCGTCAGATCCTGATGTGCGATCAGCGCCGCATCATCCGATGCCTTGGCCCTGGCGACCGCCAGTTCGGCCTCGACCAGCGCAGCGCGTGCGGCCTCGTCTTCGGCTCTGGCCAGCGCCGCGGTCAGCGCTGCTCTCAGCGCGCCAATATCGTCCGGAACAGCATCCTGGGCGGTGGCAACCATGCCCTGGAGTGAATCATAAAACGCGTCCGCTGACTCGCGGAAAATGGCGCAAACTCAAAGAAAAACTCAGCCCGCGCGCTGCGGTCGGAACGTGTGACGCGGGTTGCGCCAATCGATCCCGTCGAGCATGTAGGCGAGCTGCGCCGGTGATATGGAAACCGTGCCGTCCGCCGGCGACGGCCATAGAAACCGGCCCTTCTCGAGCCGTTTTGCATATAGCGACATGCCGAGCCCATCATGCCAGATAATCTTGATCAGGTTGCCGTTGCGGCCGCGGAAGACATAAAGATCGCCGGCATGCGG
>NZ_JAMYPX010000093.1:0-1838 GCF_040320585.1 Mesorhizobium sp. M0663 | reverse complement strand
TGTAGCAGCTAAGTTAAAATGTCCGGATCTGGCAAAGTAGGAATGTCGCTCCTGCCTTGCCAATCTGCCCGCATTTGAGAGCGCGGGAGATTGCAGATTGGGACTGGTTCTGATGAGCGAACGCGAGCTGCGGCGTATCGAGGTTTTGTCGAAGATTGTTGAGCGGCGAATGACGAGCGTTGCGGCGGCAAGCTTGCTCGGCGTTTCAGTTCGTCAGATCCAGCGGCTGTTGAAGACGTTCCAGGCGGATGGCGCTGCGGCTCTCCGGCACAAGGCGCGTGGCCGGCGTTCCAACAATCGCATTGTCGATGGTGTTCGCGACTTCGTGCTGGAGCTGATTCGCGAACACTACATCGACTTCGGTCCAACGCTTGCCCGCGAGAAGCTGATCGAACGGCATCAGCTCGCGGTCAGCAAGGAGACGCTGCGCAAGTGGATGACGGAGGCTGGAATCTGGACGTCGCGCCGTGAACGCAAGCAGCGGCTGCATCAGCCCCGCGGGCGGCGCGACTGTTTCGGCGAGATGGTGCAGATCGACGGCTCGCATCACTGGTGGTTCGAGAACCGAGGTCCAAAATGTGCCCTGCTCGTCTTCATAGACGACGCGACCGGCAAGCTCCTGCATCTGCGCTTTGCGGGGTCGGAAAACACGTTCGATTATTTCCATGCTGCCAAGGCGTATCTGCGGGACTGGGGCAAGCCGCTTGCGTTCTACAGCGACAAGCATGGCATTTTCCGAACGACCCATGGTTCCGAGAAGGATAGAAGCAGCGGCCTGACGCAGTTCGGCCGGGCTCTTTATGAGCTCAACATCGATATCATCTGCGCCAACACCCCACAGGCCAAGGGTCGCGTCGAGCGCGCCAACCAAACGCTCCAGGACCGGCTTGTGAAGGAGTTGCGCCTGCGCGACATCAGCACGATCGAGGCGGCCAACGCCTATGCGCCCGAGTTCATGGGGGACTTCAACGCACGCTTTGGCAAGGAGCCCCGCAATCCGAAGGATATGCACCGCCCTGTCGCCGATCATGAGAATCTGGACGGCGCCATGTGCCGCAAGGAGATTCGCACGCTGTCTCAGGCTTTGACGCTGCGCTACGACAAGGTGCTTTTCATTCTCGATCCGACCGATACCGCAAAGCGACTTGCCCGTAAAAAGGTCATCGTCTGCGACTATCCCGATGGTCGCCTTGAGGTCACTCACGACGGCATTAGCCTGCCCTACAGAACTTTCGACAAGCTGCGTTCAGTTCACAGATCGGAGATCGTCGAGAACAAGCGGCTTGATGCCGCCCTGGAACTGGTCGCCCAGATGCAGGCTGGCCGGGAGCTTCATCGCAGCCAGCGCGGGCCGCGGCGCACCGGACAGACGAACCACATGTTCGGCATTCCCGATGGCAGCCAGAGCAATGGCTATGTGAAGCGTGGCCGCAAGCCCGGCAAGAAGGCGGATTTCACAAAGGACCCCGCAGTCGTCGTGCGGCGTGAGCAGGCGCTTGCCAGAATGCCGGCAGCCAAGGTCGAGAGCCAGGCCGTCAAAGTCGATCTGACGCTCACGGAGAGCGATAGGCATCGTATTGCGGATGTCCTCGCCGTGCTGGACGAGTTTCCAATCAACCGGAAGGCTCAACCGACAACGGAAGCCGGCTTTTAGCTCGACGAGGGCCACGCGGCTCTCAAAGCTAAAGCCGAGGGATATCTACTGGATCGCCCCCGATCGGGCTGCGCAACCCCGACCAGCTGACGCCCGATCGGGCGCTCACGTCGCAGCCGGCAGCACCGTTATGCGACATTTCTACTTTGCTGACATCGCGACATTCGAACTTGGTTGCAACACG
>NZ_JAMYPX010000092.1:0-1907 GCF_040320585.1 Mesorhizobium sp. M0663 | reverse complement strand
CGTAAGCGGTCAGCCGATAACGTCAGGCCTAAAGTTCCAAGGCATGAGCATTTCGATCTCGGATGCCGGCCAGCCTTGAGCGATGCGGGTCAAGGTCTGGGAGAGCCAGTCGAGCGAATCGACGCTGTTCATTTTGCAGGATTGCAGCAAGGTGGCTACCGTAGCCCAGGTTCGTCCACCGCCTTGGCCGCCGGCGAATAGACTATTCTTTCGCGTGATCGTCTGGGGCCTGATTGCACGCTCGACGATATTGGAGTCGATTTCGATGCGACCGTCCATCAGAAAGCGTTCCAGCGCCTCCCGCCGGGTGAGCGCGTAGCGGATCGCCTCGGCGGTCTTGGATTTTCCGGAGACCTTGCCCAGTTCCGCTTCCCATAGATCGAAGAGGCTCGCGACAATGGCCACGGACTTTTCCTGACGGAGCGCGGCGCGGCTTCCGGCATCCTTGCCGCGAACCTCGTCCTCGACCTTCCACAATTCGGTCATGGCGATGATCGAATCCGTCGCGGCCTGCGAGATCCCGCTGATGTGCAGGTCGTAGAATTTGCGCCGCAGGTGAGCCCAGCAGCCGGCGAGCCGGATTGTTTCATTGCTGCCGGCTTTGGCCCGTGCCTTGACCAGGTTGGTATAGGCCGAGTAGCCATCCACTTGCAGGATGCCGCTGAATCCGGCGAGGTGGCGCGCCACGCAATCCGCGCCTCTGCTGTCTTCAAAACGATAGGCAACCATTGGCGGACTGGTTCCGCCATAGGGTCGATCATCCCGTGCGTAGGCCCATAGCCAAGCTTTCGTGGTTTTCCCCGCTCCGGGGGCAAGGGTGGGCAAGGTCGTCTCGTCGGCGAAGACCCTTTCGCCCTCCTTGACGCGCTCAAGGATGTAATCGGCGAGCATCTGCAACTCGAAGCCCAGGTGCCCCATCCACTGCGCCATCAACGACCGGCTGAGTTCAACGCCATCGCGCAGATAGATCGTCTCCTGCCGGTAAAGCGGAAGGCCGTCGGCGTATTTCGACACGGCGATATAGGCGAGCAGCCGCTCCGTCGGCAGGCCGCTTTCAACGATGTGCGCCGACGCCAGAGCCTGGACCACGCCGTCACGGCCCCGGAAAGCGTATTTGGGACGGCGCGTGACGATGACCCGGAACTTCGGCGGCACGACGTCCAACCGCTCGGATCGATCCTCGCCGATCAGAACCTTTTCCAGCCCCTCGCAGTCGCCCGGGATTTCCGGCTCGATAACTTCCTCGATGCGTTCGAGATGAGCTGCAAAACCCTTGCGTGGACGCGCTGCGCGCTTTGGCTTGCCCTTGACTGCGTGATCGAGTTCGCTGCGGATCGCAGAAAGGCCGGTCTCGACCTCTTCGAAGGCAAAGGAGGCCTGCTCGTCGTCGATGGCCAGGCGTAGCCGCTCGGAACGCGTGCCATGTTGCGTGCGCTGCAAAACCTTCAGGATCGACGTGAGATTGGCAATCCGCTCGTTGGCGCTCTTCTCGACGGCCTTCAGCCGGGCGACCTCCGCCTCGGAGGCTGCGATCCGAGCTTCGGCGACTACGATCCGGGCCTCGCTCGCAGCCTGCTCGCGAGCCATGGAAAGGATCATCGCCTTCAGCGCATCAACGTCGTCGGGAAGGGCAAGACCCGGTAGAACCATGGCAAGCAGCAAAGCACAAAAACAGCCGCTTTCCCAACCGTTCCAGCCGCATGATTCATCTTGCCGCAGGCCGGTTTCAGCCCGTCGATAACGGCCGCCTGATCCTGGCCGGACGGATCTTTTTCCAGTCTAACCCGGCCAGAAGCGCCATCAGCTGGGCGTGGTCGAGACGCATGCGCGCGGCCGATATCGCAGACCAGCAGAAGCTGTGATCTTCCAGAGTCTTCGAATAAAGACAAACCCCGCTGCCGTCCCAC
>NZ_JAMYPX010000091.1:0-1925 GCF_040320585.1 Mesorhizobium sp. M0663 | reverse complement strand
CCAGAACCTCGAGCCGGCCTGCGTAGCCAGCTGTTGGGACGTCCAAATCGACGTCCATTTTGCCGTCTGCTCCCACGTAGGCCCTCCGTCTCTCGCGATCGGGAGGATTCTTCGCACATTCACCTCATGCCCCGCACGAGGGGAGCGGCGTGGCGCTTACCACTGAACATTCATCCAGCGGCGATTAGAGTCCGGGCCGTTTCTGTTACGCCTCTTGGCGCGGGTTGAGCAACCGGCGGAGGCGCAGAGCCTTCCATCAGCACAGCGTCGGAGCCGGTTGCGGTGATGTCCTCGGCGTATGCCGCCGGGGTCTGGTAGCCGAGCGAGGAATGAGGCCTTGCGGTGTTGAACAACATGACGAGAGAACGCCCACGGGACCGAGGAACGCGAGTTTCTTTATCCATGGCATCCCTGGGCCGGGCGTTGTGTTCACGTTCATGAGGTGATCGAGAAGGCTGACCGGGTGGTTTTCCGCTGCAGTCTCTCTGGCCACGCCTCCGATCGGTGGCTGGAGGTTCCGGCCTGGATGTTTGATCGCGCGGTCTGCGCCGCGTGGCGCATTGCCGCTGCCCCACATGTTGATCCCAGAACGCTTGGCGTCTTGGTGACACTGCTGCAGGACGCGACGGCCAATTCCCCCACCCCATCGCAATTGGAGGATTCGGGCGCAGCATCGGGTCCTCACGACGCGAATCGGGGAGAGGTCCATGCCGCGCCAGCCCACGACATATCAGTTCGATCTGTTCTCCAACCCGCACGAGGCGGAGACCGCGCAGATGCCACCATGGCAGGCGCTGCCGGAAGAGACGCGCCTGACGCTGACAAAGCTGATGGTGCGCCTGATCCTCGATCACGTCGACGGCGCGCGCGCCGTTCAACGGGAGGAAGCGCGCCATGATGCATGAGAAGATCCGGCCCCACCATCTGGAGCGCAAGGCGATCCTGTATGTGCGGCAGTCCTCGGCCCATCAGGTTCTGCACAATCGTGAGAGCAGCGCCCTGCAGTATGCGATGCGCGATCGCCTGGTGGCGCTCGGCTGGTCTTGCATCGAGACCGTCGATGACGATCTCGGCCGCTCTGCTGCTGGCGGTGTCGCGCGAGCGGGCTTCGATCGGATGGTCGCCGCAGTCTGTCTCGGCAAGGTTGGGGCGGTTGCGGCGCGGGAGGTATCGCGCTTTGCCCGCAACAGCCGCGACTGGCAGCAGCTCATCGAGATGTGCCGCGTCGTCGATACCGTGCTGATCGACCAGGAGACGGTCTACGCACCGCGCCAGGGCAATGACCGGCTGCTGCTGGGATTGAAGGGCAGTCTCAACGAGTATGAGCTCGATCTTCTGCGTCAGCGCTCCCTGTCGGCCCGCTATGAGAAGGCCCGGCGCGGTGAACTCGTCGTCGCTTCCCCGGTCGGCTTCGTGAAGGTCGGCGACCGGCTGGAGAAGGATCCCGATCGTCGCATGCAGGAGGCCATCACCCTTGTGTTTGACAAGGTGGCGGAACTCGGCAGTGCGCGCCAGGCCCTGCTCTGGTTCCTCGAACATGGGCTGGATTTGCCTGCCAAGCGCAACAATGGCGATGTGGTTTGGCGCAGGCCAAGCTATGCGACCATCCACCGAATGATCGAGAACCCGATCTACGGCGGCGCCTACGCCTATGGTAAGACTCGTGCTGCGTCGGGATATAATGCAACAGCCATTCGCTCGCGCAGCCGCCGTAAGGCGCGTGATGAATGGCTGGCGCTGATCCCGGGTGCACACGAAGGCTACGTCAGCTGGGAAAGGGCGGAAGCGATCCGTAAGATGGTGAGCGACAACGTGCCCACGGGCCGGCATCACGGGGCGCCCAAGCATGGCGACGCTCTGCTCGCCGGCCTTGTCCGCTGCCGGCGCTGCGGCCGCAAGCTGACGGTCCGCTACACGGGAACCAA
>NZ_JAMYPX010000090.1:0-2228 GCF_040320585.1 Mesorhizobium sp. M0663 | reverse complement strand
TCTGCTCATCTTCTTCCATCACAAGGTGTCCACCTATTTTGGTGGACACCTCATGCATCAGAGCACTCAACAGCAAAAGGTGCGGGGAAATTCGCGCTTACGAGAAGGTGTATCCAAATTCTAACTTCTCCCTGAGCGGCCGTGAGTTGCGAACACAGTTGAGCATCCTTGCGATGATCAGCTCCGCTGCAGCAGCTAATGTGTTTGGCAACACCAGGACGAATTCTTCTCCGCCCACGCGGCGAAACAGTCGGATCGTCTTACCTCTTTGTTCCCCCGGTCGACGAGTGCCGCCCTGAGACCCTCGATAAGGGATGCATCTTCGGAGTAAAGAGGACGCCCTATCGGCACCTACGCAAACTGTTGTTGAACGACCTGGCTGCAGCGCCGAGGCGCCCAAGATCGCGATCTTCAACCAGGCGCACGCCGTCGAGCTTGTTCCGCTTGAGGCGGTGCGCAAACTTTTTCAGCCGCCAATCGAGCTTCCGGCCGCGCCGATCGAGCCATTCGTCGGCGGCTGACGGCAACCCAAGTTTCGAAACGATCGGTGCGGCCACCGGCTCGGGCAAGAGATAGCTGTCGAAACGACGGTACGCGGAAGACCGTTCCACCCATACGTCCCCAGAACGCAGCTTGTTGCGCAAATGGGCGAGCATTGCCGTTTCATAGAGCGGGCGATTGATCTTGCCATCCGGGCCGATCACCAGCTTGCGCCAGTCCTTCTTGAACGGCATCGGCGCATCGGGGGGAACATCGCGTTTGCCCGATCTCTTCAGTTCGCGGAGCATACGGATTCCGGCGATCGTGCGGGCGCTTCTCCGCCCGCCTTTGAATTCCAAGGCCTCGATCAGCGTCGAGGCGAACGCCAGATCGACCTGCTCAGTCTGGAAGAGAAGATCGATACATCCTCAGCCGCAGGCGAGCTCGTGTTCCGTGTATTCGGTGCGATCGCTCATTTCGAGCGACGGCTGATTTCCGAGCGCACGAAAGATGGCGTGGCTGCAGCACGGGCGAAAGGGAGACAACCCGGTCGGCAACCGCTCGACATGTAAAAGGTCGAGGCCGCCATCAAGCTGATCAAGGCCAACATGTCGCCGACCGAAGCTGCGAGGCACTGGGTCTCGGCCGATCGACCGTCTATCGCCGAAATGAGGCGACTGGGCATCAGTCGGCCAGCGCAGTGAGCACTTCCGACGCTTTGCAAACTCTCGCTCTGGGAACTTCAAGGGCAAAGCGTGACCCGTTTTCGTCGTTGACTGCTCAATTGGGCCGACCGCTACGCCTGGAAGGCTGACGTTGCTGGGTCGGCTGGACCGGTCTCTGGAAGGCGGCGTGCAATTTCGTGTGCCAGGCGCTTATCGTTCGCTCGGTTTCGCAGTACCATCCAGTAGGGCAAGCTTTGCTGACATTCATCAAAGTGCGATGGGCCACGCTCTTCAGCCTTGTTCGGGCTTCCGGCGGGCGGCTGCAAGCATCGCCTGACCGACGCGCCGGTCGCCTTGGGCGTTCAGCATTTCGCCGGCATTGCAGATATCACGTGCCTCCTTGTTCTGGCTGAGCTTGGCTTTGCCTACAAGGCGGGTGATCTCGATCTCCAGGCCGATGATCGCCTTCACCATAGTGTCGATGAAGTCCTTCGGTGCGTTACCCATCTTCCATGGGACAGGCTCAGTCGCCTCGTGCCTGTGAGTCAGTTTGGCGACATTGCGGCGGACATAGCGTTCGTCGTCGTGGATTGTGATCCGTCCATATGCATGTGCGACGAGGTAGTTCCAGGTCGGCACCTGCTTGTGGAACTCCTGCTTGCTCGGACACCACCGCGGCGAAATGTAGGCGTCGGCGGCGCGGAACACCACGAGCACCTCATCGCCGGTCGCCACGTCCTGCCAAACTGGATTGTTGCGTGCGACGTGGCAGCGAAGGGTACCGTTTTCTCCCTGTGACGTGTCGAGTTCGAAGGGGATGTGATCGGCGTCGAGACCGCTCCAGCCATGGTTATCAGAACGCCGAGTGCGTTGTTCTCGATCAGTTCGTAAAGGACTTCTCGGCTCGGTTCATCGAAATGAGCGGGTAAATACATGACAGTTCCTTTCACTGGCCGCCGGGTTCGCTGTTCACCGGCTGGCATCCGATGGCAAGCGTTCCAACGCGGCGGCGATCTGGCGCTTCGCTGCTGAGGGCAGAGGCAGGATGGGACGCGGGGGGTCGGCACGGCAAATGTCGAGCAA
>NZ_JAMYPX010000089.1:0-2269 GCF_040320585.1 Mesorhizobium sp. M0663 | reverse complement strand
CCATCGCCTCGTTCATCGCACGTTTCCAGACCAATGCGGGGAAGTCTGACGACGCCAGGTCGCCATAGCGGAAATCGACCTTCAGCCCAGTCGGCAGATAATCCGGCCAGGGCGGCGTGACGCGCAGTCGTTCGCCATAGGCGGACAGAAGAACCGAGCCGACTCGTTTCGCGACAGTGCGGCTTGTCTCAGGACCGATCAACGAAGATGCAACGCGGGGTCGTGCGCCTTGACGGACGTCGATGAAACCTTCCGCGGTCAGTTGGTCATAGGCGACCGTCACCGTCGTTCGCGAAACCCCAAGGTCATTTGCCAGGCCGCGGGAGGACGGCAGCTGACTACCGGTTTCATAGACGCCGCCGAGGATTTGCTCGCGAAGAGCCTCGTAGATCTGGCGTGCACCCATCGCGTGCGAGCGACCTGCAGAACCGGCACTTGAAGACTGGACCATTTCATTCATTGCTAACTGGATATTTCACATTGGCCAGTTTGCCGTCAATCTTTCGGAAACCCAAGAAAGATCTAGAGGCCGAATGACCCGTTCCTATCAATCCGAAACCGATGCTCTCACGCGGTCGCTCCACGACACCGGTCCCGGATTCGCCACTCGGGCGATCCATCATGGCTACGATCCCGCCGGCTTTTCCAATGCCGTTCAGCCGCCAGTCTTCTTGACCTCGACCTATGGATTCGAAAGCGTGGCAGCGAACGAGGCCGCCGCCGCGCTTGGCGGAAGGCTCTATGCGCGCGAATTCAATCCGACGACGGAGATCCTCGAGCAACGGCTCGCCAATCTGGAAGGAGCCGAGGCAGGTCTGGTCGTTGCCTCGGGGATGGCGGCTTTCGGGACGCTGATCCTGTCGCTCCTGTCCCAAGGCGATGAACTCATCGTCCACAGGACGCTTTATGCGAACACGCTTGCCATGGTCGAACAGGCGGTCCCCCGCTTCGGCATCAAGGTCGTCGCGGTCGACCTGTCCGATCCTCACAATCTCGATGCCGCGATCACCGAGCGGACCCGGCTTGTTTTCTTCGAGACGCCGGTGAATCCGCTGAGCCGCATCCTCGACATCGCTGCCATTGCCGAGCGCGCCCACGCGCGCGGTGTAAAGGTTGCAGTCGACAGCACCTTCGCCTCCCCCGCGCTCCAGCGGCCGCTCGAACATGGGGCAGACCTCGTGCTCCACTCGCTGACCAAATACATCAATGGGCACGGCGATGCCCTTGGTGGGGCGATTCTCGGCGACGCGCAAACGCTCCGCACGCTGCACGATACGGGCCTGCGCTATATCACCGGCGCAGCGCTCTCGCCCATGTCAGCCTTCCTGATCCTGCGCGGTCTGAAGACGCTCACGCTGCGCATGGAACGGCACAGCGCCACGGCCCTTGCGGTGGCTCAGGCGCTCGAGGCGCACCCGGCGGTGGCATGGGTGAGTTATCCCTTCCTCGACTCGCACCCTGATCAGGTGACGGCGCGAAAGCAGATGTCCCAAGGGTCGGGCATGTTGGCCTTTGGCCTCCACGCCGGATTCGAGGGCGCGCGGCGGATGATGGACCGGCTCAACCTGATCACCCGGGCTGTCAGCCTCGGCGATGCCGACAGCCTCATCTATCATCCGGCAAGCCTGACCCGTGCTCGTCAGCCGATCCGCAAGGATGCGCATCTGGCCGATGGAGTCGGCGAGGACCTCATGCGTCTCTCGGTGGGTCTTGAAGACGTCGATGACCTAATCGCCGACCTGCGGCGGGCTCTGGACGCCTTGTGATGACCTGTCGTCCGGCCAGTCCTGCGCTCACGCACAAACCTGGAGCCTTGCCATGGCATTCCTGAGCGGTCTTTCCGCGTTTCCGATCACGCCCGCCGATCGTGACGGCCGCGTCGATACCGTTGCTCTGCGCAGGCTGATTGCTCGGCTTGGCGCCGCTCAGGTCGACTCCATCGGTCTTCTCGGCAGCACCGGCACCTATATGTATCTGTCGCGCGAGGAACGGCGACGGACGCTCGCCGAGACCTTGGACGAAATCGCCGGGCGAATGCCGCTCCTGGTGGGTGTGGGCGCGCTGCGCACCGACGAAGCAGTGAGGTTCGCGCAGGACGCTAAGGCCCTGGGGGCTGCCGCGGGGCTGCTTGCGGCCGCCTCTTACACCGCGCTCACTGATGACGAGGTGTTCGAACATTTCTGGACGGTGGCGCGCGAAAGTGGCCTTCCGATCGTCATCTACGACAATCCAGGAACGACGCATTTCCATTTCACCCCAGCACTCGTCA
>NZ_JAMYPX010000088.1:0-2578 GCF_040320585.1 Mesorhizobium sp. M0663 | reverse complement strand
CCCGATCCCACGACATAATGCACACCTCGCTATGTTATTGAAAAAGCTGGATCTGCTGATCCTGTGATTGTGATAATGGACTGTGTCCGCTCCTGCCGGAATGGTGCTGGATATCGAGTTGCTCGATATCTTCATGACGGATGATCCAGGGCGTACCCTTGCAATACTGCTCGGCCTTCAGATCGCCGGCGCGGATCATGCGCAGCACGGTCATTGGCCGCAGGCCGAGCTTCGCAGCCGTTTCCTGCAATGTATACTCGCCGCGCTCCGACCGTTCGTCCTTTTTGTAGACGGCGATGTCGTGCTGGTTGCGGAAAGTGCAGACACGGGACTGCGTCCATCCGTTCAGACGACCCGTGGTTTTGCCGAGCCGGTTGAGAAGCGATGCGATCGCTCTATCCGGCAATTGGCGTGCCAGGGCACGGATCAGGTCCTCGATGTCCGGCGGGGCACCCCAACGGTGATGGCCTGCCTTGTTCTTCCTGACCGAAAGCGCGGTATGGTCGCCGCCCTGCCAATGCACCAGCATTTTGATGTGGTCGTCTTCGATGGCGACGACAATCTCGCGGATCACGGCACGGATGATCCGCTTGCGCGTGGTGGCGGTGGCGTTGGCATGATGCCATGCCAGTTCGAGATCGGCGCCCATGCGCAGCAGGCTCCGCCGTTCCTCTTCTCCCAGAGCCTCAGGCTTGTGGCGGTCGAGCGCGTCAAGCTCGTCCTGACGCTCGCGGACGGCTACGAGCGCGGCATTCCAGCGTCGCTCCAGTTCGCCTGCTACAAGCCGGTTGTCCGGGTCGACGGCGTCATACTGGCGGCGTGCATGGGCGGCTTCATAACGTGCCTGCTCGAGTGCGAGCTCCACATGGCGCCGCTTCTCTCCAGCCTGCACGGTGGAGGTCTCGATGGCCTTGATCGCCGCTTCCATGCCGAGCGGTTGAAGGCGTTGAAGAACCTCCGCGCTGACCGCCTGATCGACCCGCAACGATCCGAAGCCGATGCACGGGTCGGTTCCGTGGTTGACCTGCGCTCCGCGGCAATGATAGCGCCCCGTATTGCCGTTGCTGCCGGAATAGGAGACATGCAGCTTGCGGCCGCAATGGCCGCAGCGCAAGAGACCGCCGAGCAGCAACTCGCCCCGGCGAAGAGCACCGCGCGGCACCAGGCCTTTGCTTGTGGCATTGTCCGTGATCAGGCGCTGATTCCTCTCAAAATCGTGCCAGCTCAGGTAACCTTCGTGATGGTCGATGAGCAAGACCTCCCAGTCGGCGCGATCGCGCCTGATCCCACGCAAAATCCGTTTGCGTCCGGCCTCTATGGTGACTTTGCTGCAGGTTCGCCCGAACGCATAGGCGCCGGCGTAGATCGGGTTGGTGAGAATGTGGTGCACCGTATTGTAGACGGGCAGCTTCCAGACGATCGCCCTGTCCGCCGCGCGCGTGTAATTTACGGCAGGGAGCATAATGCCCTCGCGGCGCAACCACAGATGCACCTGCCGGATGCTCTGCAGTTCGTCGAAACGCCGGAATACAAGATCGATCGCCTCGCGGATCCGCAGGTCCGGGTCTTTCTCGACCCGGTTCCGGCCCGACTTGACGTAACCGATCGCCACCGTCAGGAAAAGTTCGCCCCGTCGTGCCTTCTGCTTCAGGGCTTCGATCGAGCGGGCCCGCAGGATCGAAAGCTCCAGTTCGCTCATCGTGCCCTTCATGCCGAGCAGCAGCCTGTCGTTGGGATGACGCGGTTCGTAGATGCCGTCCTCATCGATGATGAGCGTTCCGACAAGGCCGCAAAACTCGATGAGCGTATGCCAGTCCCGGCCATTGCGGGCCAGCCGGGAGGCTTCAATGGCGAGGACCGCACCAACCCGACCTTCGCAGATCGCCGCCAGAAGCTTCTCAAAGCCCGGACGGCTGATGCCAGACCCTGAACGACCGAGATCTTCATCAATGACGATGGCGTCTTTCCAGCCAAGAGACCGCGCTCGCTCGGCAAGGCCATATTGGCGTCGCCGGCTCTCGGGATTGTTGACGAGTTGATCGGCCGTCGACTGCCGGACATAGACATAGGCACCGCGCGCGAGATGTTCAGCGGTGATCTTCATGATCTGCCTCCCGTCCCGTCTGGCTCACCACCGCTTCCCTCAGCAAGGTCTCGATCAGCGGGAGGGTGCGTTCCCGGACTTCGCCTGGAAGACTCGATGGCGGAGCCTTCTTGGAAAACAGGTCTGGCTGGTCGGTTCGGCATTGCCTGCGCTGCATGGTCGTCTCCTGGCTGGCGTGAGTCGCTCTGCAGAAAACGTAGACATGCATCGACCTCGCGGCGCAGGTCGCGCAGGCATGAAAGGGGAAAACGGGGCGCCTCGCGAACCGCCATCGTCAGGGCGATCTCTTCCGTCATCCAGATCGGAATCAGCGCCAGGCTGCCATCCGGTTGTCGCCCGACATAGGCCGGCTCACCGCAATAACGCTGACGGCCTGTGACGAAAATCTCCCCGCCCGAACGTGGATGAAAGGCGTAACGGACAATCTTCTTTGCCTCGCCATCCTGATAACGGGCATTATGAGCCCAGTCCGAC
>NZ_JAMYPX010000087.1:0-2586 GCF_040320585.1 Mesorhizobium sp. M0663 | reverse complement strand
CCATCTCGGGGTCATTCTGCCCATGTTGGGCAGGAGGTCGAGGTCCATTACCGTTGGCACCCGTATTTCGGACATCGGCTTCGCTGCGAGAACAGCGAAGAGCGCGCCAACGGCCGGATCATTCATCTCGTCGTCGCGCCCGGGCATGTCATTACCGCTCCGGCCTGGATGATCGATCCCGTGGCTTGCGCGGCGATGGACCTGGGCTCCCCGCGCGTATCGCTTGCCGCGCTGCTTGAGCTTCACAAGCTCTTGATCGAACGCCGTTTCCGGCGAGGCTGTCCGGATGGTTTCACCATCGCGGAGGCGCAACATGAGAACCCTGCCACCACCGACACGATCTCTCGTGGTCGTTCGCCAACTCAGCTTGCCGCTCGACTCGCAGAAGCTGAACGGGCTGAGTTCAGCGCAACGGACCATAGTGATCGCCCGGCTCGCCAACGTATTGATGGCCGCCGCCGGCGTGGCAACGGAGGAGGAGAGCTGCGATGACGAGCGGTAATCTGATTCCGACTGCCGTCCTCAAGCGCAAGGCTGTCGTCTATGTGCGTCAGTCCACTCAGGCGCAGGTCCAGCTCAACCTTGAGAGCCAACGTCGGCAATATGAGCTTGTCGACGTCGCGCGGCGCTGGGGATTCCGCAAAGTAGAGGTGATCGACGAGGATCTGGGACGAACCGCAAGCGGGGCTGTGGAGCGTCCCGGTTTCGAGCGCCTGGTCGACGATCTGTGCACCGGCCATGTGGGCGCCGTGCTTTGCCTGGAGGCGTCCCGCCTGTCGCGCAACGGGCCGGACTGGCATCGGCTGCTCGAGTTGTGCGGCGAAGTTGATGCACGCGTGATCGATCTGGACGGAGTCTACGATCCGGGATTGCCGAACGACCGCCTGCTGCTCGGTATGAAGGGCAGCATCAGCGAGTTCGAGCTCGGCGTGCTGCGTGCCCGCATGTACGAGGCCGCCCGCGCCAAGGCACAGCGCGGGGAACTGCGCATCTCCGTGCCTTTCGGCTATGTCTGGCACCGCGATTACGGTCTCGGGTTCGATCCCGACATGCGCCTGCAGGAGACCATTCGCCTGATATTCGCGCGCTTCCGCGAACTCGGCAGTGCGCGCCAGGTCCTGATCTCGATGATCGACGATGACGTGCATTTCCCCAGACCCTCCGACGGCAAGAAGATGGTGTCCTTCGACTGGGTTCCGATCCGCTACCGCAACGTGATCTCGATCCTGAAGAACCCATTCTACGCCGGCGCCTATGTCTATGGTAAGAGCGAGAAGCGCACTGAGATCGTCGATGGCCGCGTTCGCAAGAGCTATGGCCATTACAAGCCGGCTAGCGAGTGGGCGGTGGTGCTCAAGGAGCATCACGAAGGCTATATTGGATGGAGCGAGTACGAACGGAACCAGGAACTGCTCGCGGCCAACGCCTATGGCAAAGCCGGCGGCGTCAAGTCGGGCCGCGGCGGTCGCGCGCTGCTTCCGGGTCTTCTCTCCTGTGGTCGATGCGGGCGAAGACTGGTTGTCACGTATGCCGGACGTGGCCAAGGTTATCCGGTCTATCGTTGCGAGCGCGGCAACACCATGATGGCGCAGGCGCGATGCATGTCGTTCAACGGCTTTCGAACCGATGCGGCGGTGACCCGCGAAGCCTTGGAGGCGGTTGCGCCGATGGCGATCGAGGCGGCGTTGGAGGCTGAACAGATGCAGCTGGAGAGCGAAGCCAGGCGGCGGCAGATGATCGAGATGGACCTGCAGCAGGCGCGCTATGAAGCATCGCTCGCCGAGCGCCGCTATGCCGCGTGCGACCCGGAGAACCGGCTCATTGCGGCCCAGCTTGAGAGGAGTTGGGAAGCCACGCTCAGGCGCGTGGAGACCTGCGAGGCCCGGCTGAGCGAAGTCCAGCGTGTGGAGGCTGTCGACGCGGTTCCGGACTTCACGGGCCTCGCCCAGAATCTCGAGGCCACCTGGAACGCGCCGGGTGTCGACATGCGCTGTCGTCAGCAACTGCTGCGCGCGCTCATCAAGGACATCGTGGCGGATGTCGATGACGATGCGCGCGACGTGATCTTGACCATCCACTGGCACGGAGGCCAGCACTCGCAGGTACGGGTTCGCAAGCCCAAATCCGGAGAGCATGGCCAGCGTACGCCTGAGGAGGCTCTGGCGATCATGCGATCCATGGCAACCCGATGGTCGGATGCCGAAATCGCTGCCACACTCAACCGCATGGGCATGCAGACCGGTCAGGGAAAGACCTGGACCGCGCGTCGCGTCCAATCGCTGCGCACGGTGCACAAGATCAGCGGCTATCGCTCTTCCGACAAGAATGGCGAGTGGCTCACCATGTCGGACGCGGCCGCCCGGCTTGGAGTCTCGCACGTCAAAATCCGCCGGTTCATCAGGGATGGCCTCTTGCCTGCCGAGCAGGTCATGCGCGGCGCACCCTACCAGATCCGCGCCAGCGACCTCGAAGACGAACGGATCAAGGCCGATTTGGCGCGCAATACTCCGCATCGCATCCACGACGACAACCAGGAATCGCTGTTTTCCGCCATTTGAAAAGGAGGTGCATAATGAATCGGTCTTC
>NZ_JAMYPX010000086.1:0-2588 GCF_040320585.1 Mesorhizobium sp. M0663 | reverse complement strand
CATCGCAGGGTCATTCTGCCCATGTCGGGCAGATGGTGGAGTTTCATTACCGCTGGCATCCATATTACGGCGGTCGTTTTCGGCATGAAGGTCGCGAGGACCGGGCCAATGGCGCGATCATCCGGGTAGAGATCAGGCCGGGTGAGATCATCCAGGTGGCGGAGTGGATGCTGGATCGGGCGTTTTGCGCCGACATGGAGATGGGCGAACCGCGCGTTGCGGTGATTGGGCTTGTAGAGCTTCATAGACTGCTTACCGAGCGCGGTTTCAGGCAGACTTCGAGGGATGGACTCACGGCCATCCAGGAGGCGCGCCATGAAAGCTTTACCACTACCCCCGACATTACCAGTGCTGACCCAGCAGCTGAGCATGCCGTTCGATACGCCGCAGATGCGAGGCCTGAGCGACGGGGAACGAAGCGTTGTTGTCGCCAGGCTGGCGACCCTCCTGATGGCCGCGGCCGGCGTCGCGACGAAGGAGGCGAGCGATGACGGGCAATAATCTCCTTCCAGCCACGGTGCTGAAGCGCAAAGCTGTGGTCTACGTTCGACAGTCGACCCCGGGTCAGGTCCAGAACAACCTGGAGAGCCAGCGGCGACAATATGAACTTGTCGATGTCGCGCGACGCTGGGGTTTCCGTGATGTCGATGTGATCGACGATGACCTTGGTCGTACCGCCAGCGGTGCTGTAGACCGCCCTGGTTTCGAACGACTGGTGAGCGGCCTGTGCACGGGCAAAATTGGCGCAGTGCTCTGCCTCGACGCATCGCGTCTTTCTCGCAATGGCCGGGATTGGCACCATCTCCTGGAACTGTGCGGCCTGGTTGAAGCGCGCGTCATAGATCTCGACGGAGTGTACGATCCTTGTCGGCCTAACGATCGATTGTTGTTGGGCATGAAGGGCAGTATCAGCGAGTTTGAGCTCGGCATTTTGCGAACGCGCATGCTTGACGCGGCTCGCGCCAAAGCGCGGCGGGGGGAGCTGCGTCTCAGTGTGCCGATCGGTTATATCTGGCACCGCGACTATGGGCTGGGGCTTGATCCCGATTTGCGGGTACAAGAGGCGATCCGCCTCATCTTTTCGCGCTTCCGCGAGCTTGGCAGCGCCCGCCAGGTGCTGATTTCGCTGACGGCTGATAATTTCCATTTTCCTCGCCCTTCTGACGGGCGCAAAACGGTGTCCTTCGACTGGGTGCCGGTTCGCTATCGAAGCGTTATTTCGATCCTGAAGAACCCCTTCTACGCTGGGGTCTATGTCTATGGTAAAAGCGAGAAGCGAACCGAGATTGTCGATGGCAGGGCGCGTAAAAGCTACGGCCACGGCAAACCCTTTGGAACGTGGGACGTGCTGCTCCAGGATCATCACGAAGGCTATATCGATTGGAGTGAGTTTGAGAGGAACCAGAGCCACATCGCTGTCAATGCCTTCGGCCAGAAAGGCGGCATCAAGTCTGGTCGTGGCGGCCGCGCGTTGCTCGCGGGCCTGCTCACCTGCGGCCGATGCGGAAGGCGGTTGGGCGTTGTCTACTCGGGGCGGCCTCCGGGGCATCCCTATTACCGCTGCGAACGTATCAATCAGATGCTGGCCAAGCCACGATGCATGACTTTTGGCGCATCTCGCATCGACCCTGCTATCGGCAAAGAGATATTGAGGGCCGTGACGCCGATGGCGATCGAGGCCGCAATGGAAGCTGATCGGGCGCATCGGGATAATCTGGAAGAACGACACCGCATGGTGGAGTTGGACTTGCAGCAAGCCCGATACGAGGCCTCTCTCGCTGAACGTCGCTATGCTGCTTGCGACCCTGACAACCGGCTGATCGCTGCCCAACTGGAGAAGAGCTGGGAGGCAGCGCTCAGGCGCGTGGAAGCCTGTGAAGCTGGTTTGGCCCAAGCGCGACAAATGGATCTTGTCACCCCAGTCCCCGAATTTACTGGCATTGCCACCGATCTGGAGGCCGCCTGGCGCGCACCTAACGTCGACATGCGATGTCGTCAGCAACTCCTTCGTGCTCTCGTGACTGATATCATTGCTGACATCGATGAAGAGCAGCGTGAAGTCATTTTGACGATCCACTGGAAAGGCGGCCAGCACTCCCAGCTGCGCATTCGCAAACCCAAAGCTGGCGAACATGGCCAGAGTACTCCGGAGGCCGCCCTTGCCGTCATGCGGTCTATGGCGACCCGGTGGTCCGACACAGACATTGCCGCCACTCTCAACCGGATGGGAATGCAGACCGGGCAAGGCAAAACCTGGACTGGGCGCCGTGTCGGGGCACTGCGCACGGTCCATAAAATCCACGGCTACCGATCCGCCGAAAAGAATGGCGAGTGGCTCACATTGACCGAAGCCGCCAAAAAGCTTGGGGTTACTGCCCATCGGGTCCGTCGATTGATCAAGGAGGGCGTGCTCCCTACCGAGCAGGTGGTACCCGATGCACCGCACCAAATACGAGCTGCGGACCTGGAAAAGGATCAAGTGACCCAGTTTCCGCGTCACAGAGGCCCGTGTCGCATCAAAATGGAAAACCAAAAGTCCCTGTTTCCGGACGTTTGAAGAAGAGGTGCAGTATGAATCGGTCGTTGCG
>NZ_JAMYPX010000085.1:0-2789 GCF_040320585.1 Mesorhizobium sp. M0663 | reverse complement strand
CTTCAGGCCGCTGCGCTTGCCGACCAAATTGCCCTGGGCGGCATAATGTTCATGCTCCGTTCGACCTTAGCGTATGATTTCGAGCAGTTCTTGCTCTGACCCCTGATCCGCTCGTTCGTCAGCGCCTTCCGCTCCCGCACCAACCGGCGACGGTCTTCCTCCTCCGGCGTTGGCACTCGCAACATCGCGCGGTTGTAGGCCAACAACGCTCGAACCAGTGCTTCCCCATCAATCCTGTCGGTCTTGGCCCGCCGGCGGCGACGCGATGTGGCAATGGATGCCGGGTCCACGACATAACTCTCGATGCCTTCGCGTTCGAGGACCCGATGTATCCAGAATCCATCCAGACCAGCTTCCTGGATTGATATGACCCGGAAACGCTGCCCTGTCCGCACTTCCGCCTTTCGTTGCAGCTCTGCGAAGTGATCGAGCAAACCCGGAATGTCGCCCCCCGGCACGAGGTGTCTCGACATTCTCTCGCCCCCACCTGGCGAAAGCGAAGTCACGAGCCATTTTGAACGAGACAGTTCTAACGAGACAAATATTGCGGCAAGATCGACGCGGATAGCGGCCGGGGCTTTGGTGGTGTTGGCTTGCATGCTGACCTCCAGGTGATGTTTGGCGACTTCACTCTGGCAGAGCGCTGGTCGCCTTCCATCCCCATAGGATCTTCAATGGCCGAGGTTCGAACACCGCTCAGCGCCGAAGATTCCAAGCGAAAACGACTAGTCATGGTTGTTTCACAGGTAGGAATTCCTTCCAAGGGTGCTTATGCACGAACATGGCTACGCGAACCACCCGTCAGTCCTCACGTGATGACGCTGGGTAAAGGCTGTGGCTATTCGGTTACAGACAGTCCGGACCTCAAAACAAATTCGTCAGCCGTCGGATTCCTGCGATGTCATAGGCGTCTTGAAGTGGTGCAACTCACCCGTGAGCTCGTTGACCAGCGATAAATCGGTAAAGGCCCCTCCGACGTCCACGCCGAACCCGCAGTGCCCAGGAGGCTAGCGAAAATCCCTCGTCCTCACTCTAATCTCGTCGATGTGCCCATACGGGTCGAACATCCCAGCCGTTTCGTGGCGACCTCACCGCACTTGCCGAAAAGATGAAGCTGTCGGCCCCTCGTGGATTTCGCGCCGGTGATGGCGCACCGCGACGATCCCGATCTCTTATGGTACGGCGAACTGGAGAGCACAAGCGCCCCTGCCAGGACGCGCTCATCCAGAAGGAAGAGGTGAGAGGCTACGCGATCGGGTGTGCTGAGAGTGGAGGCGCATCGCGTCCGACCATCTGTGGAATCGGCAGCCTTGATTAACGCCTGCGATGTCTGACCCTGGCCATCCATGGCGGAGTGCTCTCGCTGAGGTTAAAGGCAGCCTCTTCGGCCTCGTACCGGGTCAGCCCGGTGAGCGGCCGACCGTATCTCTCGGCGGGAAGCCCTGTCAGGCTATCGATCACCGACCACAGCCCTGATTCCGACGGCAAAATCTTGTAGTGCCTCATCGAGCCCTCGCGTGCTAGAAGCATAGAGAACTGCCGCTTTATCGGAAAGTTCCGCATCGCAGCATCAAAATGTTGCGACGCACTATGAGAGCCCTAGGCTAAGCTGATGAGGTGGAACGGCCCCACTGCGCGTCAGGGATGGCGACGCTGTGATCCTGTTATCCGGACAGGTTTCCCGCTGCAGCCCGGCTTGGTAATTCATCAGGGCCTGTCGCAAATGAGAAGTCGAAGGGCAAGGCGGCTTCCGGCTCGCAGAGCGGTCCGAACGACGTCGGCGCGGTCTCTAAGCCTCGCCCCGATGCAGCTTGGCCTGCCTACCGACGATCTCTTTGTTGGTGCGCGCGAACTGAAGGAATGGCTGTTTCGGGAAGCCGAGATGGCGGTGTCGAACGAGGATATTGCCCGTCGCTTCGTGGCCGACTGCCGTCGCACCCGCACGGTTCCCCGGTATCGGTCCGGTAGGGGCTCTAGCATTGGCTGCATCCGTTGCCGATCCGGGGCAGTTCCGCTCGGGTCGGGAGTTCGCCGCCTGGCTCGGGCCGACCCCTTCGCAAAACTCGAGGGGCGGCAGCGGATCCTCGGCTTGTCGCGTTGCTCGCCAGGAAACCCGTGCGCTTGGCGAGTGTGGCCATGGCGAACAAGATGGCCCGTGTGGTCTGGGCGATCATGGTACGCGCGAGACCTCAAGCTCGTCATGCCGCGAACCTTGCGGTGTAAGGTTGCGAAGAAGATAAATTTTAGGACAGAGAACAGGCGGGCCGATCGATCGGCTCCAGTAGGTTGTGAGAGCGACGCGATGTGATGGCGAGACTGGTCAGGCCGGGAACAGGGACAACCCGTCGAATATCGGAGGCACCATAGCCTGATAGGCAGATGGGATCCAGTTCGCCGACCCATCAGGGCCAGCAGTCTCGAACGGCTGCATCAACAGGCCGGACAGAAGACTGCACCCGCCCAACGCGCCGTAACGTCCAATTACCTCTTGCATCGCGGGAGCCATCCACAGAGCTCTTTCTGGGAGAAGGCGACGGCGCTGCATGCGGAGGACCACCGGCCGGCGGTCTGCCCGAACGCCGCGCTCGTGTCGGCAATGTCGAGGCTTCCTTCAGCGAACGACCAACGGGAGAACTTTGACCGATCGCGGGTGCGAAGCCGCATTGGCATGTGAGCGCCCAAATAGACTTCTGTGGTTGCCGTCCGTTGCGCAAGTAGTGTCTGACCCTTTTTGACGTGTGATCGAGTGCGGTCTTCTGTCAGGCCTTTATTTACGGCACTTTCAGAAG
>NZ_JAMYPX010000084.1:0-2900 GCF_040320585.1 Mesorhizobium sp. M0663 | reverse complement strand
TCTTCACCTGGTCGTCGTTGCGGCCCAGAAACTCCAGATTGCCGTCCGGCAGATAACGCGCCAGATCGCCGGTCTTATACAGCCGATCGCCTTCCACAAAGGGACTGGCGATGAACCGCTCCGCCGTCAGATCGGGCCGGTTCAGGTAGCCACGCGCAACCCCCGCCCCGCCAATGTAAAGCTCCCCCACCGCCCCGAACGGCACCGGCGCGCCATGACCGTCCAGGAGATACAACCGCGTGTTCGCAATCGGGCGCCCGATCGGGAGCCGGCCAAACGTCTCATCAATCGCGGTAATCTCGCAGACTGTCGCAAAGGTCGTCGTCTCGGTCGGACCGTAGCAGTGCAAGAGATGCTGCGGTCGGCTCCCCCTCAAGACCCGTGCTACTGCCGCCACATCAACCGCATCACCGCCGACCAATAGCAACCGCAAGCTTGCCAGCGCCGGGCCTAAATCATCAGCGCTCTGGCTGAACAACCCAGCTGTCAGATGCAGGACGGTAATGCCATGCTGCTGAACCAGACGGCGCAGCACCTCTGGCTGCAGCACATCGATTTGTGGAATCACAACCAGGCTTGAACCGTGTAGCAGCGGTGCCCACACTTCCAGGGTACTGATATCAAACGCGGGATTGCCCACCCACGCCACACGATCACTCGAGCTGAACTGCGCATAGCCATTGTTGATGACGAGCCGGTTGACCGCACGGTGAGCAACAACAACCCCCTTGGGAAGGCCGGTCGAGCCGGACGTGTACATCACGTAAGCGGCAGCCTCGGCGCTCAATGCCAGGCCAGGATCGGCACTAGACCCTGCTCCGGTCATGAGCGGCTCAATCGCCAGAACAGGGATCGTCACCTCAAGCAGATCATCATCGTCACTCTCGCTAAGCACCAGGCGCGCAGCACAATCGGCCATCAGCCATTCTTGTCGCGCAGATGGAAGAGCGCGATCGATCGGCACATACACTCCGCCCGCCTTCAGGATCGCCAGCTGCGCCACCACAAGGGCGACGGAGCGGTCCAGCACTGTCGCAACGCGATCCCCGGGCCTCACCCCGAGCGCGATCAGGTGATGCGCCAGCCGGTTGGCCCGCGCGTTGAGCTCGCCATAGCTCAGGCGCTCGTCCTCATGGACCACCGCCACCGCCTCCGGCGCCTGGCGCACCTGCGCCTCGAACAGCTCGTGGATGCACCGCTGCGACGGATAGGCCGCCGCCGTCCGGTTCAGATCCTCCAGCAGATACGTCCGCTCGGCGGCCGACAGGATGTCCAGCTCCCGCACCGGCCTGTCGGGCGCCCGCTCCAGCGCCTCCGCCAATTGCTCGAGCACGTGCTGCATGTAGCCGCAGACCCGATCCGCAGACACCGGCTCCACCACGTGCGCCGTCAGGCCGAGCGCCTCGCCATAATCCTCCACCGACAGGGTCAGCGGATAGTTGGTGCGTTCCTCCCCGCCCAGCCATTCCATGCCCGCCAGGACATCATCCGGTCCGCAGCCGGTCATGGCCGCCGGCGTGTTGTGGCGGTAGTTCAACAGCGCGCCGAACAGCGGCGCCGGCGCCGCAACCCCGCTGCAGCGTTGCGCCAGCGCCAGCGAGGCATGCTCGTGCGCCAGCAGCTCGGAAAGCCGCGCGTGCGTGGTCCGCACGCTCGCCGCGACCCCGGTCCCGTCCAGGTCAAGCCGCACAGGCAGGGTGTTGATGAACAGGCCCAGCGCGCGGTCGGCGCCCGCGCCCGCATGCATGCGGCCGAACAGCACCGTGCCGAACACCACCTGCTCTCGCCCGCTGCTGCGCGCCACCACCTGCCCCCACGCCAGATGGCACAGGCTGGCCAGGCTTACCCCCAGCCGCCGCGCCTGTTCCCGCAACCGATCGTTGAGCGCCTGCGGCAGCATCCGCCGCGCCTCGCCGACCCCGCTGCCGTCGCCGCGCACCTCGCCCAGCCCGAACGGCATGGTCGGCTCGTCGATGTCGGCCAGCTGTTCCTGGAAGAACTCCTCATGCGCCTTGGCATCGACCCCCAGCCGCGCCTGCGCCACCAGATTGCGGAACGGCTGCGGTGCCGCAAGCTCATGCGCGCGTCCCTCCAGCACGGCCCGCACCTCGGCATGCATCACTTCCAGCGTCGTGTGATCCCCGATCAGATGATGCTGCAGCTCCAGCAGCAGCCAGCGCCCGCTGCCGGGCTCGCGCGCGATCACAAACCGCAACAACGGCGCCCGGCCAAGGTCGATGCGGTGCCGGCGCGGATCAAACCGGCGCCTGAACTCCTCGGCGCCGGAACCGTCACACGCATCCAGCTCGACCTCGGTCACCTCCAGCGGCGCACGCCGCCACACCACCTGGGCCGGGCTCGACAGCCCCTCCCAGACAAAGGCCGTACGCAGAATGTCGTGCCGGTCCACCACCTGCTGAACCGCGCCAAGATAGCGCTCCAACAGGTCGCGCTCGGCAAACGCCATCTGCGAGACCAGCAAATATGGATCGCCCCGGCTGGCCAGCAGATGATGGAACAGGATGCCGTCCTGCAGCGGCGACAACCCATAAATGTCCTGGATGTTGCGGACGCCGCCGGGCACCGTGGCGACGATCCGGTCGATCTCCGGCTGGGCCAGCTCGATGAGCGGCAGCATCTGCGGCGTAATTGCCGTGCTGTGTTCGGTGATCAGGTTGGCAGGCACCGCCACCTCGTGATGGCTGCCCAGGCTTGCGGCAAGATCGGCCAGCACCGGCCTGGCGAACAGGGCACGCACCTCCACCCCCAGCGACAGCCGCCGCAGCCGCTCCATCAGCTGCACCGCCAGGAGCGAATGGCCGCCCAGTTCGAAGAAGTTGTCGTGGCGTCCGACCCGCTCGACACCGAGAAGCTCCGCCCATATCTCGGCCAGCGCCGTC
>NZ_JAMYPX010000083.1:0-2956 GCF_040320585.1 Mesorhizobium sp. M0663 | reverse complement strand
ACGTGGCGACCCGGCCGGTTGACTTCCGGCGCGGCATGGACGGATTGGCATTGGCTGTGCAGGAGATGCTAGGCCTCGACCCGTTCTGTGGGGCAGCCTTCGTCTTCCGGGCCAAAAGGGCTGACAGGATCAAGATTTTGGTGTGGGATCGCACCGGCCTTGTGCTCGTTCACAAGCGGCTCGAGGGCTCGAAGTTCGTCTGGCCGCAGGTTCGCGACGGCGTGATGCGCATGTCGCCGGCGATGTTCGCGGCCTTGTTCGATCACGCATGTTGATGCCCCTCCTGGTGAAGCTGAATGATTCTCAGATCAAGGTGGCTAATGGTGTGGTTGCGGAGGTCACGGACCGCATCGATTACGGAAGGCGAGTTTTGGAACAGGTAAGCTCCAGTCGACTGACGGTCGATCAAGAGGCGCTTCTGCCTGATCTGCACGTAGATCCAATTGACGGGGATGTTCAGCCGTGCGGCCAGTTGTGTGGCGCTGAGCGAAGTGAACTCGTGGGTCCATCGGTTGCGCTGCGTCGTTATCCTGATCCCGGCACCGAGCCGGATCCGCTGCACAGTGATCGGCAGGACCTTGTCCGAGCAATTGGGCGAGTGGTGCCCCTCCCGGGTGAGGACGGCGGCAATCTCATTGTCAGGCATGCCGGCCTGCGCGAGTTCGATCAGACGCGCGCGCATCTCTCCACCGCGCGTGAGCTTGGCGACGGAGTTAACCTTCATCTTCACTTCAAGTTCGGTCACCGCGCCGCCTCGCCACACGATCCTGACCAGAGCAACGTCGCGCTCGCCGCGATCGAGAACGATCTTTTCGATCAGGCACCGCAATAGCGCCTTGCGATGAGCATCCGTCGTGGCGTCGCCCGCCCAGATCTGCGGCAGGCAGCCGGACAGGGCGACTACCTTACTGTTGAGGACCTTGCCCAATGCCAATTGCGCAACAGGCTCAGCCGACGCTTGCCGAGCGAGGGCTTCCTCGGCAGCGCGGACTTCGCTCAATGCAGCCTCCCACCGACGCTCGAGTTCGCCGGCGACAAGACGGTTGTCAGGATCGACGCGGTTGAACTGCCGCTCTGCCAGTGCCGCAGCATAGCGCTTGCGCTCAAGCTCACGCTCCGCGCTCGTGCGCAAGGCCTTGTCGACTTGCTGCTGTGCCCGCCGCGCCCGCGATAGTGCGTCAAGCTCGGCGGGAGCCAGCGCCGTCAAGAATGCGGCGGCCACAGCGGCATCCACGCGTGGAGCACGGATGTACTGGCACGCAGGCAAGCCCGTGTGTGAGCGCAGGTGATTGCACACATACTCTCCGCCACCCTTGTAGCGAACGTACATCTTGTGGCCGCATCGCCCGCACCAAGCGATGCCATGCAGGAGAAGTTCGCCATTGCGAGGGGCACCTCTCGTTTTGATGCGCATATATTCGGCCCGGTTGTCTCGTACGATGTCGCGGATCTTCTCATAGGTTGGCCAGTCGATGTAGGGTGGATACCGGCCCTTCACGACGATGCGCCATTCATCGATTGGCCGCGGCACCTTTCCCGGCGAACCGCCTTCTCCCGTGGCGGCACGAAGGCGGGTTCGTCCATAGACGAAGGCACCGGCGTAAGCGGGATTCTTCAGGACTGCCGCCACCGCCGAGACCGTCGCTCGCGCCCAGTGAAGTTCGCCGTGCCAGTCGCGGCGCGGCAGAGCCAGGCCACGATCATTCAGCACACGCATGACCTTGGCGACGGTGCGGAACTTCAGGAATGTCTCGAATATAAGCTCAAGCCGCTCCTGAACGGCGAGATCTGGATCTTTGACAACCACCCCGCTTGGATCGCGCACCAAGCCGACGGGCAGTGTTAGTGCAAGCTCGCCGCGCTCGGCCTTGGCAAGCAGACCGGCCGTCAGACGGCTTCGGATCGTATGCAGCTCAAGCTCCGAGATCGTTCCCTTCAAGCCGAGAAGCAGGCGACCATTGGCGCTGCCGGGATCATAGACGCCATCGCGATCGGCAATGAGGCAACCGCGCAGGCCGCAGATATCCAGGAGCGGATACCAATCGGAACAATTGCGAGCCAGCCGCGTGACGTCTATCGAGAGGATCAACCCGATCTCGCTCAGGCCGACCCGACCGACGAGTTCCTTGAAGCCATTCCGTTTTGCAGCCGAGGCTCCGCTCAAGCCGAGATCGGCATCGATGACGTCGATATCGGCGTCATGCCAGCCGAGTTCGCGGGCGCGCACGCGAAGCGCGTACTGCAGCCGCAGGCTCTCTTGATTGCTTACCATCTGGTGTGGCGTCGACTGTCGGACGTAAACAACCGCTCTGCGCGCCAGATGAGTTGGCTTGACCAGTTCGGACTTCACGAGACACCTCCGCCAGAACCGCGGCGACGTCGTCGAGGATTTGACGCCGCAAAGCTGGTGACAGCGTCGCCCATAGGCTCTTGGGGTCTATGGTCATGACCTTCGAGACATTCCGCCACCGCGACAAGATCCCGAACCGCCTCGACACTCAACTTAGTCTGATTCGCCTTCTCTACATACTTCTGAGTTGCTGTCACAGGGATCAGCAATGTTGATCCATCACGGTGCTCGACTTCGTATGATGGTGGAAAATTGCCGCGGTGATGGGCAACTCGGCGGATCACACGGAAGGATCGCCCGTAAAGCGGATGACACGGGTCCAATACCCGGACCACTTCGACCGATGATTCGTCAGACTCACCAGCAGGGATATTCCTGTAGGCCTTCGTTCGAAGGGCTGGATTGGAGACTGGTTCGCCCCGAGCGGGCACGGCGTCCGCAGCTGGCCGGATGAGTGTGGCACAGTGACTCAGGTGCCTTGTCTCCAATGGCGTTATCGGCACTCATGTGGTTGATTTAGTGCATGAATCTGACGGTTCTCCAGGAAGAGAACGAGCGTTTGAAGGCGCTCCTCGCCGAGGCGCAGGCAGCTTTGGCAGAGTCCGA
>NZ_JAMYPX010000082.1:0-3006 GCF_040320585.1 Mesorhizobium sp. M0663 | reverse complement strand
TCGCCAAAGCAACAGCAGCCTGATCAGACCAGATACCGTTCCCGATTCGAAGGCCATCCGTCGAAAGCGCTCGCGTCAACGTGCAGCGAAAATAGCGCTTACACCTTCTCGGCTGGAGTCGCTACTGCTCGCGCGGGCGACACCACCACCGAGATATGCTGGCTCGGGCTGATACGGCTCTCTATTCCGCCAAGATGGCGGGGCGCAATCGCATCCATCTTGCAGCTTGAACCAATCTGCGCCGATACTGCGTTACATAGGTGAAGAACGCCAAGGTGGGTTCGTCTTCGTAGCCCTGGGAGTGGCTCAGACCCAGTCAATCGTAAGAGTGCACAAGACCTAAAGCGCTAGGACCAACGGAGGGCTCAGCGGAGCAGGTTGGCCCCCGAAAGGTGCGACTCCGGCCTCGTCCGGGGACTTGCGCCGCTGGAGAATGCGATGTTTGGTCGATCTGGCTGCCACACAGCGGGCCACCTTGGCTGGCTTACACAAACTTTGCCATCAGGTCGGCATGAACCTGTGCTCCAGCTGGAATGCGTGTACCAGAAATTCGCGGACACCGATGGAGAATCCGGTTTTTGGGTCGGAACGCCGTTGTCGTCGGAATCCGCACTGACATCTAAAGCGTGGTGCTCGGAATGGCTGCCGCCGCGAACGAAGCAGGCCGGAAATCCGGCATCGAACTTGTCTTTGATCTGCGTCAATGCACCTGCAGCAGACTCGAGTTATTCAGGGGATTTCCCTTGCCTTCGGGTAGGGGAGTTGAGTTCCAATTGGATCGAACACCTTAGGACAGTATGCAAGAGCCCCGACGGACACAGCAATCACTGCTAGACATGATCCATGATGTAATCAATACGGCTCCGAATGCGCTCGCACGTATAGCTCTGTATATTGAGCAAGATCCGAAGGCTGTTCTAACGATGTCTATCGCCGACCTAGCGCACGACACCGCAACTGGGCCTGCTTCAATAATAAGATTTTGCCGAAGGCTGGGACTCTCGGGATTCCGGGAGTTTAAGATTGCGCTCAGCGGCGACATTGAGCGGGTAACGCTGATTGAGCTGGCTGAACGCGCCGCACCAGAAGATATAGACGTAGCACCGGGGGTCGCCGCTCTCAGTACTGCTTTACAAAGCTCAATTGCCGCGTCCGCTCGAGGTTTTGACGATCTTCAAATTACTGGGCTTGCCAACCGCGTCCGAGCGGCCCGTCGCGTCGAAGTGTTTGGCGCGGGGCCGTCTTCAGTCTGCGCTGATATTTTGGCCATGCGGCTGATCTGGCTAGGGTTCCCCGCGCATTCCTCGGGGTCCGCCACCATGTCTCACGCTCTTGCGCGGAGACTTGGCTCGTCGGGCCTTGCTCTTGGCGTTTCCTCGCTTGGCCACACTGAGGAAACCAGGGCTTTTCTGGCAATTGCGCGCAAAACCGGAGCATATACGATTGCCATTACGACCCGCGCGGACTGCCCGATCGCTCAGACTGCCGACGAGGCGGTCTTGTTTACCTCGGCTGGAGCTTGGCCACAGTCCGGGTCGGCGATGCATGTTCCGCCTGTAGTATTGCTGAGCGAATATCTCTGCCAGTGTCTGCAGGTGAGGGAAGTTTGAACGCCTGACTAGGCTAATCCGGCCAGTTTCGACGCCATACCCGAATCTCACCTTGGGCACGTGCTCGAGCCAGAGGCGGCGAACATGAACCGCCGCGTTTCCTGCGAAGGTCGAGCCGCGCCACCTGGTGCTTGCTGCCAGCCCCCAGCACCGGAGATGAGATCAGGCAAGGGGGACGAGCGTGAGTAAACTCGACGAGCACCCGCCGCAACAGACATTTTAGCCTATTTGGCAAGCTACGGCCTAGCCGGAACGGTGCTGGGTCCAGACGGTATCATCAGCGCAATAGCTCGAGGATGCGAAGCGACCACTTTGTTGATCGTGCCGTGGCTCGAAAGAGGGTGTCAACTGCTGTCGGGCCTTTTCGATTGCCGGCAATCTGCGCATTTCGCAAAAGCCGGACAGGGGTGGGGTACACTCCAGGGCTGTGTCCGGGAATTGCCGAAACACGCAGGCAATCTGCACTATGGGTCGGCGAGTCAAGCAGCGGGGATTGGTCAAGCCCCGTCGTCATGACGCGGATCAAAAGACGATTTTGAGCTGATTCCGAGTTCGCGGGAGCGGTTGCGCAGGACCGACTACGCTTCTCATCCTGTTGGAGGTTCTTTACGAAGCCCTGTCCGAGCAGTCCTCGAAAACAGATGTGCAGCCGCATGGTATTGAGCCTTTTTCCGATTCCTTTCTAACCTGGGCCTGATTTGCCCCGCAGATGCGCACATCGCCTCGAGCGGGGGCTTGCGGACCTTAATCGGGACCTCGTCTTGGAGACGATGTTTCCTCTCCGCTTAGCCCGCGTGTCGAAGGAAATTCTCGACTTCCGATTCTTACTTCCGGAGCCCGATGTGATGGTGAAATACCCAGACGTTGAACCAGGCCTTAAAGAGGAAGTCCCTTGGTCCGACAGCCTGACCACCTACGATAGGGAGCACTTCAGGACCTATCTAAGGTTTGTCGATGCATCTGCCGACAACGCCAGCTATGAGGAGATGGCTCAGATCATCCTCGGCATCGATCCGGTGGAAGAACCGGAGCGCGCGCGGAAAGCCGCGCGAAGCAATCTCGAGAGAGCGAACTGGATGGCGACCGCAGGTTACAGGGAATTGTTCGCCGACTGAGCCGAACAGGCGGCAACACCCTGCTCTTGTCAACGGCAGATATGATCACGCGTAAGGGGAAGAGGCGACGCAAAAGGGAGCGCCCCAATCTGGCGAAGCCGGAAGCTTGCGGAAAGCCGGAAAGCCAATGAATGGTTCGGTGAGCGACATGATGGATGAAGGTTCCGCTATCGGATCAGTACGCCTCCGGCGAGGGCCGCCTTGCGGGAGCATGGCCCGGTAGCGAAGCTGCGCTCTTAAGGTCGTCCTTTCGAGCGTAGTTAGCAGCACAGCATGAGCCA
>NZ_JAMYPX010000081.1:0-3415 GCF_040320585.1 Mesorhizobium sp. M0663 | reverse complement strand
AGCCGCTTGTAACTCACTTGGAAATGCAGGCGGTTCGTCGTCCCCGTTGCAGTTTGTGACGGTGACTCACCCCTTTCATCCGTATTCCGGCCAGCGCGGTATCTGCGTTGGGAAGCGCGGTAACCGAGCGGGCAAACTGTTGCTGCTGCGCTTTGACGATGGCCGGACTTGCACTGTTCCGCCGCAATGGACCGATGCAGCAGTGCCCAGCCTTGAGGTTGTCGTGGGAAACGGGCGCGCACTGTGCAGCCTCACCGACCTGCTGGAACTCAGCGGTCTCGTAGAGCGCCTCATATCGCAAGGGAGATGCCAACGCCGCAAGCATGTAAAGGAAATTTTGCCGATGTTGTAAGGAAAATAACGCCGCAAAACCCGTGGAGCCTTCGCTGAATGTGCCAGATTTGTGGGAATCATATGCGATTGACCGGCAGAGACACGCTTGACGGTTTAACCTTGCACGGCATATTTATAATTACGTCAATTGAGTCGACATCGGGAGCGGCACAGGTGTCGGACAGCGCCAAACACAGGCAATCGAAGGCCAGCGCCTTGGCCGCGGAAGGCACGCTCAATCCAGCCCCGGAAAAAATTCACGATCAGAAATTCCGGGAGGACGGCTTCTTCGATCCACGCGACATCGTGCAGGTGAAGTACGAGATGCTGCGGCGCGTATCCGTCGACAAAATGTCGATAACGGAGGTGTCCGACGAATATGGCGTCTCCCGGCCGACCTTCTACCAGGCCAAAGTGGACTTCGAGGACGCGGGTCTGGCCGGCCTAGTACCGAGGAAGCGCGGCCCGCACGGCCCGCACAAGATCCAGAGCGAAGTGCTGGCCTTCCTCAGGGCCCAGGTGGTTCCAGGAGAGCCCATTCGGGCACGCGAACTGACGAATCGGCTCCGGACAGAGTTCGGCCTCGATGTCCACCCCAGAACAATCGAGCGTGCGCTCGGCGTAAAAAAAACGGCGTAACCATCAGTGGTGGTGCGCAATTGCATTGCGCGATGCAGTCCCGCGCCACGGAGCGATACGAAATACTGCGCGCCGCCGCGCTTGGCGCCGCGCTCCCTGTGGAGGCACGCAGTGGTCTTAGCATCCTTCTGCATCGCGGCATGTGGGCCTGGGTTAGCGCGGTCTTGCGTGCGCCGGGCTGGTCTCCACCCGCGGCTTCGCCGCCTGTCGCCAGGCTGCCGATCGCAGACGAAACGTCCGAGCGACGCACAATCATCCACTTGCTCGCCGCCATCGTGATGGCGGCCCCTGAACGGAGAACAGCATGAACGAAAAGCTCAAGGTCCAATCGCATCATCTCGAGCGGAGCGCCTACCTCTACATCCGACAGTCATCGATGCGCCAGGTCATGGAGAATGTCGAAAGCACCAAGCGTCAATACGATCTTCGTGGTCGCGCGATCGGGCTTGGATGGCACGACGACCAGATCACGGTCATCGACAGCGACCAGGGCGAATCCGGCGCTTCAGCGTCGTGGCGCGAAGGCTTCCAGCGCTTGGTGTCTGATGTCGGCATGGGGCGCGCGGGGATCGTCATGGGCCTGGAAGTATCTCGCCTCGCCAGAAACAACGCGGACTGGCATCGGCTGCTGGAGATCTGCGCTTTGGCCGACACGCTCATTCTCGACGAAGATGGCGTCTACGATCCAGCCAACTTCAATGACCGGCTTCTGCTGGGCCTCAAGGGCACGATGAGCGAGGCCGAGTTGCACGTTATCAAAGCCCGGTTGCGCGGTGGCATTCTCAACAAAGCACGCCGCGGCGAATATCGCTGTCCCCTTCCGACCGGCTTCATCTACAACGAGGTTGGCGATGTGGTCCTTGATCCAGACGCTCAGATCCGGGAGATGATCACCCACTTCTTCGAGACGTTCTCGCGGGTCGGGTCGGCGACGCAGACCGTCAAGGCGTTTGCCAGGGAAGGTCTGCTCTTCCCATCCCGGTTCCGCAACAGCAAGCGGGTGGTCTTCCAACCGCTGACCACATCGGCGGCCTTACGCACGCTGCACAATCCTCGCTACGCGGGCGTCTATGCCTATGGTCAGCGTCTTTACCGCAGAACCGTCGACGGAAAGAAACAGTTCCGCAAACGTGAGCCCAATGAATGGCTCGCATGCATCCCGGACGCCCATCCCGGCTATATCAGCTGGGAGCAGTTCCAGCACAATCTCAAGGCGCTCGAGGCCAATGGCCAAGGCTACCAGACCGCACGCGTCTCGCCACCGCGCGAAGGCGCGGCTTTGTTGCAGGGGCGCGTCATATGCGGGCGTTGTGGCTGTCACATGAGGGCCCGCTACGTCACCCGGCGCGGTCAGGTGGACACTTGGTACGTCTGCAGCCGCGCCTACGTCTCTCGGGGTGAGCCTCACTGCCAGTCGATCGCAGGCTGGCCCGTCGACGCGGCGATCGGTGAACTGATCGCCGCGGAAATGACGCCCGCCGCCGTGGAGTTAGCTCTGGAGATCCGAAAAGAGATCGAAGCGCGCTATGACGAAGCGGACAAACTCCGGCTCCGTGCCGTCGAACGCGCCCAAATCGATGCCGATCTTGCACAGCGGCGGTTTATGCTGGTCGATCCGAACAACCGCCTGGTCGCCGACACCCTTGAACGCGAATGGAACGACAAACTGCGCATGCTGTCTGATCTACGAGAAGAAAGAGAGAGTGCTCTGCGCGCAAACCGAGCGACACTTGACGATGCAATCCGCGATCGATTGATTGCCATGACGGCCGACTTCAAAACGGTCTGGCGCGACCCCGCCTTGCCGAACCGAGAACGCAAGCGGCTCCTTGCCTATCTCGTTGAAGACATCACATTGCTCAAGTTCCAGGCCGAGGGAGAGACACGGATACACATCCGCTTCAGAGGCGGAAAGACCGAAACATTGATCACTCAGAACCCGAAAACCTCCGCACAGCAGGTAAAGACCCGGCCCGAGGTGGTCGAATTGGTCGACAAGCTTCTCGACGATCATATCTGCGCTGAAATCGCCGACATCCTGAATGCAAGGGGAATCCGTCCCGGCGGCTCAGCGCGGCGCGGCAAGGCTGACGCCCAGTTCAGCGACTTGCGCGTCATCTATCTCGTCAAGCAATATGGTCTGCGCTCGCGCTACGACCGGCTTCGCGAGCGGGGAATGCTGACAAAAGCAGAAGCCTGCGCAAAACTTGGAATCACCGAATGCACCCTGGTCAGATGGGCGAAATACGGCATCGTGAAAAGACATGCCTACAACGGCTATATCGGCCTCTATGAACTGCCCGGACCGCACGTCCCAGCCAAACAGTGCAGCCGATGGAACCAGCTTGCTCATCGGGCGGAGGCCATCCGCCAACTCAACTCCTCAAAATGCTCCGATCTCAAGGAAAGGGCTGTAGTATGAAGCAAGTTAGTTGGCATAAAG
>NZ_JAMYPX010000080.1:0-3443 GCF_040320585.1 Mesorhizobium sp. M0663 | reverse complement strand
GCTCTCCTTCGCGCTCAGCCAGATGTACAACAACTATCTGAAGCGCCGGAGCAACGACAGGATATTGACCGACGCAGACTATCAGGCCCTTGAGGGAGGCGTCGCGGGGTCGCTTCGGGTTCGCGCCAACGAACTGGTCGGCGTATGGGACAAGCCGCAGGAAACTACGGCACGCCGTGTGCTGCAGAGCCTCTTGGCGTCGGAAGCCGTCCATGGTCTGTTGATTGATCAGCTCGACATCAAGGAACCCGTCGAAGATGCCCGAGCTCAACGGGTCGTGCAGCGCATGGAGGACGCTGGCCTGATAATCAGAAAGTGGGAAAACAAACAATTGCTGCTTCAGCTCGCCCCTGACGCGAAGTCTTCAGATGCGCACGACCTGCTCTCTGAAGTGAACAAGGCATTCAACTTGTATCAGGAGACCGCCAGACGCGTCCTCGAACGATTTGTATCGGTCGACATTGGCGAGTTTGCGAGGCGGCGAGTATCGCGGAAAGAGTTCGAAGAAGACGATCCGAGCGAGCAAGCACGGGTGAACAAGCTCCTGGAGCGTCTGGTCGAGGTACGCCTGCTGGTGTCCGATGAAGTCGGCGACGAAGCCTTCCTTGAACTCGCCCACGACGCTCTCATCCTTGGCTGGGACCGCCTCCTTACTTGGGTCCGCGAGGATTCGTCGCTCATCGCCGACCTGCGTCGGCTGACGCCCGAAGCTCTGAAATGGGCTGGGTCGCGTGAGGCGAGCCTCCTCTGGTCAGACGCCGCCCGCCTTGATGACGTCAGGAAGCTACAGGCGAACGTTTCGCCGGGTCTTAACAAAACTGAGGCCGACTTCGCGCGGGCGAGCGTTAAGCGCGCAAGGCAAAACAGCTTCATCCGGTGGGGGCTGGCCGCTGTACTGGCAATCGTCACTGCCGCAGCAATACGGTATGCGACCCTTGCCTCGGATCGCGAGCGGATCGCGACTTCACGGCAACTGGCGTCTGAGTCAGAAAGTGCTGGTCGGCAGCAGCTGGATTTGTCGCTGCTCCTTGGGATTGAGGCGGCCACAGCTCGGCCGACGGTTGAAGCATGGTCAGCACTTCTTGGAGCATTGACAGAACAACCGCGTCTGACGGCCTTTCTGCATATTCCAAATCTAAGCGCAGGGAAATACATACAAAGTCTATCATTTTCCCCAGACGGACTACAGATCGCTGCGGGATGCTTGGACGGATCGGTGATCCTGTGGGATATCAAGACAGGACGGGCTATCGAACCATTTCTGCGAGAGCCTGAGCCAGGTTCTGGTGTCGTTGCCATCGCCTTTAGCCCGGATGGTCAGGTTCTCGCGGCGGGTACGCAAAAAGGCGAGATTCTTTTCTGGAGCGTGCGGACGCACGACCCTCTTCCAACGCTTTCGGACTCTGTCGTGAAAAACGACGACACAATGTACAAATCTGTTAAGGCTCTGGTTTTTCTGGATAACCAACAGCTAGCGACTGGCCGAGACAACGGACGAGTAGAGATCTGGGATCTCAAAGATCGCAAATTGTCCCGGGCGTTTGGCGATCTCATATCACCCGAGGAAAATGCACATCGCAATGGCGTACAGTCTCTCGCCTACGACGCGTCAAGCGGAATCCTTGCAGCGGGCTATGGCGGCGCCGTCGCAGGCTTTGTCGGTCCCGACTCATCGATCTACCTTTGGAACTCGCGTCGCAATTTTGCACCCGTTCACTCGATCCCGGCTGGCAAAGGCGGAGTGCGAGGCCTGACGTTTGTTCCGAAAACGTCTTTCCTGACGTGGGGTCGGGGGGATGGCACTATCGGAATATACGACGTCCAAAAATCAGAGGAGCTATCCCCCCTGGAGGGCGGGCCAAGGAGCGCCGTGACGACCCTTGCAAGCAGTTTCGACGGCCGCTTCCTGGTTTCGGGCTCTCTGGATGGCTCGCTGATGATCTGGAATTTTTATGAAAGAAAGCCAGTGGACACTCCAATTCGCGCAAGCGGCCGTACTATTGCTGGCGTCTCATTCAGCAGGAATGGCGATGTGGTGGCAACCGGTGGGTCCGACGGGAATGTTGCGTTGTGGGATATCATTGCGAACGGGCCGGGCGAGCGTTTGCCTGAGAGCCCGGAGGGGGTAAAAATGCTGGCTGGCAGTCGTAGCGGCAGATGGCTCGCCGGTGTGACTTACACGGGAAACGTTGAACTCTGGGATATTGTGGCCAAGTCAAGACACCAGATCTACAAGGGGCGAGACAACCGTGCAGAATATGTCCTGGCTGACGGTGACGCGGATGCATTCCTGATTTTCACCTCAAACCGCGCCGTATTCCGCTGCGATTCAACCCGTTGCGACGAGGATGCCCGGGCTTCAGAGCTGAAAGAACCTGTGTTGCCGGAATCCTTTTCGGCGCCCGGTGGATTTGAGTGGATTGAGAGACGGAACTCACCGGCAGAACTCAGGCAATGTTCGCAGAACGGGTGCGTGCCGCTGACATTTCCTGACAGCAAGCCTCCTGCGGTTCACACGATTTCGATAACCGGCGACGGTAACAAGCTCGCGCTCGCCGAAGACTATGATGTCTACATTTGCACAAAGCATAAATGCCGTCTTGTACCGTTGAAACTGGATTGGCAGTCGTCCGAAAGCGTCGGCACGATTGCCTTTAGTCCAGACGGTCAATTGCTCATTCTAGGTACAGGGGCTGGGCATATATATTTTATCGATACAGTATCTGGACGCCCTCTTGGGATCCCTGCCGAGGCCCATCGTGGTTTCCTCGAACACCTCGCCTTTAGCGCTGATTCAAAGATCATGGCATCCGGAGGGCGGGACGGCATGGTCAAACTTTGGGACCTCAACAGCCAACGCCTGCTTGGCAGGCTGGCATTGCGTCCCGCGGGCAGTACGCGACAGGTTGCGGCCCTGACCTTTGTCAGCAGCGATGGTTCGCTGGCAGTGACGTATACGGAAGACTTGGGGCCGGTGCTTCTGAAAGCCGATCTGGCTTCGCTGGTAAGCCGGGCTTGCCACATTGCTAATCGTAACCTCAGCTTGGCCGAATGGGGTCAATTCCTCGGGGACGCGTCTTGCCGCAGCACATGTGGCGACGTGGTCAACTGTCGTTCGTGGCTGCCGCGCCCGCCGGCGCCACCGTCGGCGAATTCTTCCGACAGATAGTCCCTGGCTCCTGAAAAGGTGCCTTGCGGCCACGGTTGTCAATGGGCTTTCAGGCCACGCCAGACTCTGCTGAATGGGTCATCATTGGTCCCGTCAACTGGCCTCCTGCTGGTTTCGTCGAAACTCGGCGTCAAGAATAAAATCGGGGCCTTCAAATCATTTTTCGAAACAGGCTTGTATTTAGTACGCGACGGCTCATGAATTGCACTGGCTGGTCTGGACTCCGAAACCGGCTGTCAGCCTGAGGCAAAGAATGGAAGGCTTCGATCGCAGT
>NZ_JAMYPX010000079.1:0-3583 GCF_040320585.1 Mesorhizobium sp. M0663 | reverse complement strand
CGAGCCGTTTTGCATATAGCGACATGCCGAGCCCATCATGCCAGATAATCTTGATCAGGTTGCCGTTGCGGCCGCGGAAGACATAAAGATCGCCGGCATGCGGATCCCGGCCCAACGTCTCCTGAACCTGCAGAGCGAGGCCTTGCATTCCGCGACGCATATCGGTCCGGCCAACCGCCAACCAGATCCGCACCTGGCTCGGAACCGGGATCATGAAACGCCCAGCGCCTTCACCATCGCCGCCGCCAGTGTCGGCGGCGTGGTCAGCGGTATCCGCAGCCGCACCTTGCCGGCGATCTCCAGCTCGATCACCGCTGGTGGCGCCGCCGGCACCGAAGCGGCGAAAGGCTTATCGGGAACCACGACAACGTTGCCCGGGCTCGACGTCACCGTGGCTGCGAGCGTTGCCGCGGCAATCGGCGACATTCGTCGCTTCAGCGATCCACAGAGGCTTGTCGCCTATCTTGGCCTCAATCCCAGCGTGTGGCAGTCCGGTGAGGGACCGGCCTATCATGGACGCATAACGAAGCAGGGCCGAGGGCACGCACGGGGAATGCTGGTCGAGGCGGCATGGGCGGCTGCCCGCTCACCGGGTCCTCTGCGCGCCTTCTACAAGCGGATCGCCTCGCGTCGCGGGAAGCATATCGCGGCCGTCGCCACCGCGCGCAAGCTTGCGAAGATCATCTGGCACATGCTGAGCAAAATGCCGACTACATCTGGGCCCGGCCGGCCTTACTCGCCCGCAAGTTCAGATCGGTCGAGCTGCGTGCCGGCCTCCCTACGAGCCATGCCAGGCGCGGCACCGCCTTCGACCACAACATCCCGGCCAAGCGCGCCGAAGAACGATCCCGAGTCGAAAAGGCAGAAGCTGCCTATGCAGCAGAGAACTTCCCGATGGCGAACGAGGCCGGAAAGGCAGAAGGCTGTGGAAAAAGCCGCCGAATGAGAAGAAGGGGCTATTCTACAACATCCGTCTGCATCGGCTTGCCGGGCGCAATGTAATGCCATTCGACGCGGTTCTGATCCGCCCAGGAGAGGATGGCGTTCGAGGTGAACTCGCTGCCATTGTCGCTGACGATCATCCTCGGCCGGCCGCGCTCGGTGATGAGCCGGTCCAATTCTCGGGCAACCCGCATGCCCGAGAGAGACGTATCAACGATGAGTGCCAGGCACTCTCTCGTGCAGTCGTCGACGACGGCCAGGATGCGGAAGCGGCGCCCGTCGGTGAGCTGGTCCGATACGAAGTCGAGCGACCAGCGCTCGTCGGGCCTCAGCGGCACCAGCATCGGCGCCCTGGTCCCGATCGCCCGTTTGCGGCCGCCACGGCGGCGAACGGCGAGCTTCTCCTCCCGATAGAGCCGGAACAGCTTCTTGTGGTTCACGACCAGGCCCTCCCGCCTCAGCATCACGAGAAGACGCCGGTAGCCGAACCGGCGTCGCTCCTGCGCGATCGCCTTCATCCGCTCGCGAACCTCGCGGTCGTCCGGCCTGCTGGTCTCGTAGCGAACCGTCATGCGGCAACAGCCGATGGCTTTACACGCCCGCCGTTCGCTCATCCCGAAGCCTTCCTTCAGGCGGGCGACAGCTTTCCGCTTGGCCGCGGGCGTCACCATTTCTTTCCCACAAGATCCTTCAACGCGGCATTGTCGAGCATGGCGTCGGCCAGAAGCCGCTTCAGCCGCGTGTTCTCGTCCTCCAGCGCCTTCAGCCGCCGAGCCTCGGACACATCCATCCCGCCGAAGCGGGCCTTCCAGTTGTAGATCGAGGCGTCGCTGACCCCGTGCTTGCGGCACAGATCGGCAACCGATACCCCGGCCTCGTGTTCCTTCAAAATTCCGATGATCTGCTCTTCAGCGAAGCGGCTACGTTTCATCTCTTGGTCCTCTCGATGGGCCAGAACGAACGTACGCCTCCGGCGAGGGCCGCCTTGCGGGAGCATGGCCCGGTAGCGAAGCTGCGCTCTTAAGGTCGTCCTTTCGAGCGTAGTTAGCAGCACAGCATGAGCCATGTGACGTTATTGACCGGACCGGAGCGTCGTCGTCGTTGGCGTGAAGAGGATCAGTGCCGGATCCTGGCCGCGGCATTCGCGCCCGGGGCCATAGTGGCGGCGGTAGCGCGTCAGTACGATGTCGCAACCAGCCTGATCTATAAGTGGCGCCGCACGGTGAGAGCCCGCGAGACGGGCTTTGCCGAATTAGGCGGGCGGAGTCGGGTTCTGAAGGGCATGCACCGCGATATCCGCCTCGACCACCGTCAACGCCTCGTTGACCTGGTTAATCAAGCCGAGGTGGCGCTCGATGGCGGCGCGCTTCATCGGCAGGCAGTATTTGCCTCGCCAGCCATTTGCGCCCGCTGATCCCGACGAGGTTCCCATGCGGACACGGCGGGATCAGGTGGGCGTGGAAGGATTGACTGGATCAGGTTCTTCAGCCGCGAACGCTGGCGAACCAGCTGTGTGCGCCTGGTGACCTGTCTTCGAAGCGCAAGCGTCTAAGGGTCTGGGACCCAGACCTCCGGCAGAAAGCCCGAGGCATAAAGCTTCGCAAGGACAGTGGCGTCGATCATGTCGGTCTTCACCTTCGCTTGCGCGATCATGTGCACCTGCTTGGGATTGGCGATCACGATCCGATCCACATACGGCGACAGCACTTCAGCGACGGCCGCGGCATTGCCGGTCGCCTCGACCACCACATGATCATCGTGGGCGAGTTCCTTCCTGGCGAACTCCTCGAGCTTATCGCGCAGCATTTGAACGCGGCCGAGCTTGACGATCTCGCCATCAAACAACGACACGACCTCGGCGGCTACGCGGTGTATGTCCATGCCGATAATACGCACGGTTCCCTCCAACGTTGGTCACGAACAGGGAGCCCAGCGGGCAACACGACAAATACGGATCCGCGCTCGCAGCGCATCCGGGCGAGTCGTAGGGGCGGCCAGATAATGTGCGCGAACTCGCAGTTCATCTGCATACGACGGCCTGCCCGCACTTGCGTGCTCCCGGTGCCCCGTGGCCCGGATGCGCCAAGCTTAACGAAAGCTGACGACCGAACAAACGATGGCACCGAGAACAACATGCCGGATAATGGCTTCATCGAGAGCTTCAACGGCTGACTGCGCGATGAACTGCTCAACGAGACGCTGTTCACCTCGCTGGCTCAGGCGCGCGTAGCCATCGCCCTGTGGCGCGCCGACTACAATCCTGTTTCATAACACCCATCTGTCTATGTCGTTGAAGTGAATAGGTTTTGCTGATCTGGATGCGATCCCGTGGGGTATTTTGGGTTTTGCCGCGCGCGATGAACGATGCGCTGTGCCGCAGGTTCGCCAAGCGTTGATCGGCTGAAGACCCATGGACCATCCGGCAGAGGATGAACGCCTTCGATCTCGCCCGCCTCGGCGGCGAGCCTGAGGGTCTTCGGTGCAACGCCGAGAAGGCGCGCCGCCTTGTTCAGGTTAAGCCATGGCTCTTTGCCGTCCGCCGCTGGCCGGAAGACAGGGATCTTATGATGCGACCTGTGCGCGGTGACCCGTTCGCGGGTCCATCGATTGCCGTGGCCGGTCACCAGTCCATTGCGGTTGA
>NZ_JAMYPX010000078.1:0-3621 GCF_040320585.1 Mesorhizobium sp. M0663 | reverse complement strand
AAGGTCCCGACGGCCTTTTGGCACTGGTGCGCGATGCCGGCTCGGATCCATTCAACGGCGCACTTTATGTATTCCGCGCCAAAAGAGCGGACAGGATCAAGATAGTCTGGTGGGACGGCAGCGGCGTGTGTCTTTATGCCAACGATCTGCATTCATACTACGTCCCTTTCGTCTTCAGTTGAGAGTTTTTGCCTGGCTGGCATTTTGCCTTCATGCGGCAGCGCGATCGACGAGCCGGTTCCATCGGCTGCATTGTTTTTGCGGTAGATCCGAAACGGGAAGTTCGTACAGGCAATAGTGCCCGTTGTAGGCGTGGCTGGCGATGAGGCCATGTTTGGCCCATCGGGTGACGGTGTGCTCGTGGATATTGAGACGCGCGGCCGCTTCCTGTTTTGTCAGCATTCCACGTTCCCGCAGGCGGTCATAGCGAGAGCGCAGCTTGTATTGGTGAACGAGATAGGCAACTCGCAAGGCCGTGAAGCGGGCGGTGTGGCGACCGCGGCGTGCGGCCTCGCCGGGACGGTATCCTTGCTGGTTGAGCAGTTCTGCGATCTCGGAATAGATGTGGTCGTCGAGGAGTTTATCGACCAGTTCGACGATGCCGGGCTGCGTCTTGATCTGCTGGGCGGAAGATTTTGGGCTCAAGGTTGTGAGCGTCTGGATCTTGCCGCCTTTGAATCGCACGTGAACCTTGGTGGTTCCTTCCGCCGGCAGCTTGACGAGAGTGACATCCTCGATGATGTGGGCAAGGAGTCGCTTGCGTTCGCGGTTTGGTGTGTCGGGATCCGCCCAGAGCTTGTTGAAATCCACCGTCATTGCGACCAGCCGCTCGCGGACAGCTTCATCAAGGATGAATTGATCGTGCTCCCGGGCACGCTCACGCTCTTCGCGGGCCTTGGCCAAAATACGGAGCTTCTCGTTCCATTCGCCTTCGAGCGTGTCGGCGACGAGACGATTGTCGGGATCGACCAGCATGAAACGGCGCTGGGCGAGATCGGCCTCGATCTGGGCGCGCTCGACCGCGCGACAGCGCAGCCGATCTGCTTCTTCATGCCGGGCTTGGATCTCCTTACGGACGTCGAGCGCCAGTTCGACGGCGGCCGGCGTCATCTGCTCGGCAATCAGCCTGCCGATGGCTTCATCGACAGGAGGCCCGGCGATCGACTGGCACAAGGGGTCACCGCGATAGGTATGGGCGCGATCGCAGATGTACCAGGCTTCCTGTCGGCCGCGCCGGGCAGCGTAGCGAACCCGGAAATGCCGGCCGCATTGCCCACATACCGCCCGACCTTGCAGCAGCGCCGGGCCTTCTCTTGGGATTGACGCTCGTGCCGCGTCATATCCTTGGCCGTTCGCCTTGAGAATCTTCAGGTTCTCCTGATGTTGTTCCCAGCTGATATAGCCGGGATGCGCATCGGGAATGCAGGCCGGCCAATCATCATTAGTTCGCGCACGCACAGTCTTCTTGCCGTCGATGGTGCGCCGATAGTGTCGCCGCCCATAGGCATAGGCGCCGGCGTAACGCGGATTGTTCAGGACGCGCACCGCGGTCGATGCGGTCAGCGGCCGAAACACCGTCTGACTGTTGTGCAGGCGTGACGGGAACAAAAGGCCTTCCGTGCGAAAGGCCTTGACGGTCTGGGAGGCGGATCCGACGCGAGCGAACGTCTCGAAGAAATGGATGATCGTCTCCCTGACTTGCGTGTCCGGATCGAGCACCACATTGCCGGAATGGTCATAGACCAGCCCGGTTGGCAGGGGACAGCGAAACTCGCCGCGCCTTGCCTTGTTGAGGATGCCTCCGCGCAGCCGTGCCTTGATCACATGCAACTCTGCTTCGCTCATGGTGCCCTTGAGACCGAGCAGGAGCCGGTCGTTGAAGCCTGCGGGGTCATAGACGCCGTCTTCATCGAGGATCAGGGTGTCGGCAAGAGCGCAGATCTCCAGCAGGCGCTGCCAATCGGCATTGTTGCGCGCCAGCCGGGAGACTTCCAGCCCCATCACGATCCCGGCGCGCCCCATGCCGACGTCGCTGACCAAACGCTGAAATCCCTCGCGCCAGGCCGCCGAAGCACCGGATTCACCCTGATCATTGTCGACGACGATAATCTGCTCGTCCCGCCAGCCGAGGGCGACCGCACGTCCACGAAGCGCATATTGCCGCCTGGCGCTCTCGGTGTTCTCGATGACTTGCCGCATCGAGGATTGGCGGATGTACAGGTAGGCGCTGCGTTCGACGTGATGAGGCTGGACTTTAAGGTGCGCATTCATGGTGACCTCCGGTCGTGGATGCTCATGGCTATTGTCGCAAGGACGTGAACGACGGCTGCGTGCCCGCCGTGCGTCGGCCAGGCGGTCGACGGTGGATGACTTTGTTCTTGCAGGGGATTTGCTGCTGCGGCCAGCGTCTGTGCCCATCCCCACATGCCCCGGCGCAGAAAGAGCATGAGGCCGCTACGAGCCTTGAGAGGCAGAGCTTCGCCGAGGGCTGCCCCGCGCAGCACCTCATACTGGGCCGCAATGGCCGACGACAGGATCGACGAACGCACCGATGCCGCGGCAATGTTCACCTGCCGGTTTTTTTTAATACCCGCTCGATCGTCCTGGGATGAAGCTCGACATCGAGTTCGCGGCGGACCAGCTTCGCCAGCTCCCGAGCACGAACGGGTTCGCCCGGGCCCAACTGCGCCTGAAGAAACGCCAGGACTTCGTCGTCGATTTTGTGGGGACCGCGGGGGCCCGGCTTCTTTGGTACCAGTCCCGCAATCCCGGCTGCGTCGAAGCTCGCCCTTGCCTGGTAATAGGTCGGCCTGGAAACGCCATACTCGTCGGACGCCACCGTCACCGACATGTTGTCGACGGAGACGCGCCGCAGCATCTCGTATCTGACCTGCACGGCGTCGTGCGGATCGAAGAACTCGCTGTCGCTGAACTTCGGATCGCCCACCTTCTCGGGGTTTGGATTGAAGGTGCCTTGTTCGATGAGGGCCTCCGTCTTCGAGCGCTTGCTGTCGGACATCGCCGGCTCCGAGTGTGGAAAGAAGCATAATCGTAAAGATGTTTATGCCGCTATTAGCATCGATGTCAAGGCGGCTTGTGCGATCAATGCTGAACGTGTAGCCGAAGTGCTGGGATATGCTCATCATACAAACCCTCCTGCGGCATAATCCGCCTTACAGATGCGGCATAATTATCCTTACAACTTGTCGAGTGATCGCGAAGCCGATTTACCAGAAAGGCGCCCGACCAGACTGGCCAGCTCCAGCAAGTCGACAGTACGCAAGAGCGCCCGCCCATTCCCCATGACAACTTCTGGATCCGGGCTCGCAAGATCAGTCCATTGCGGGGGAACAGACCACACGGCAGTATCGTCGGCCTGCAGCAAAAGGCGTTCGCCATGCCGATTGTATCGCCTGCCGACACATGGCAGCAGCCGCGAGAACAGAGGATGAAACGGATGCGTGATCCGCACTAATTGCGTAACTGCGTTCGTAGAGTCTGCATTCCCAAGTGAGGTACAAGCGGCTGGATGAGGCGAAGTTCTGCTGGCCGCGGATCGGCCACCACCGGGTCCAGCTCAATCATGCTCAGCTCATGGCTCTGGTTGACGGAATGGACTGG
>NZ_JAMYPX010000077.1:0-3815 GCF_040320585.1 Mesorhizobium sp. M0663 | reverse complement strand
GGGGTCAGAGCAAGAACTGCTCGAAATCATACGCTAAGGTCGAACGGAGCATGAACATTATGCCGCCCAGGGCAATTTGGTCGGCAAGCGCAGCGGCCTGAAGCCCTCCGTAAGGTCGGGCGCGACGTCCCAGGAGTAGATGCCGGTAAGGTTGATGTGTTCCCAGCTCAGGGGAGAGATATGTTTGAGCAGGGTGTCGGGAATATTTCGGCCACTCTGACGGAGGTGCTCGGTGGCCCGGCTGAGATATACCGTATTCCAGTGGACGATGGCACTGACGACAAGATTGAGACCGGAGGCGCGGAATGCCTGGCTCTCGAACGATCGGTCGCGGATTTCGCCGCGCTCATGGAAGAAGACCGCACGCTTGAGTTTGTGCGCTGCCTCGCCCTTGTTGAGACCGGCTTGGCACCGCCGACGCAGGTCCGGACTGGAATACCATTCGATCATAAACAAGGATCGCTCGATACGGCCGAGTTCCCGCAGGGCTTTGGCCAACTGACTCGGATTCGGTGACGCAGCCAGCTTTTTGAGAATCGTCGAGGGTGCAACGGTACGCGCGCGGATCGACGCCGCCAGATGCAGCAGATCATCCCAATATTCCATGATGAGCGCGGAATTGATCCGCACGCCGATATGGTCCGCGAGGGCGGGATAGGTATCGACTTTCTCGAAGGTATGGAATTTCCGGTCCTTGAGGTTGCGCAGTCGGGGCGCAAAGCGCTTGCCGATCAGGGCGAAGAGGGCAAACACATGGTCGCTGGCGCCGCCCGTGTCGGTGAAATGCTCCTCGATGTCGAGGATGGTGTCGTGGTCGAATAGCCCGTCCAGAACATAGGCCGCCTCGCTTTCGGTCGGACTGATCGGCAGGATGCTGAAGTAGCCGTACTGGTCGGAGAGATGGCTGTAGAATTTGGTGCCTGGCTCGCTGCCATAGTGCAGATTGATGTCGCCGCGCCCTGCAGCACGATCACTGGCCCGGAAGAACTGACCGTCGGAAGACGCGGTCGTTCCATTTCCCCAGAGCAGAGCATGGGGATGACGCGCGTGGGCGTCGGTCACGCTTGCCTGCGCCGCCCGATAAGTTTCGGTCCTGGCATGAAACATGCGCATCCAGCCGATCTGATGGGCGCTGATCCCTTTCGATGCACCTGCCATCCGTTTTGGCCCGAGATTGGTGGCGTCCGCGAGCGTGCCGGCGAGCATAGCAGCGATGTTTTGCGGCATGTCGCCCGTTCGCACATGGGTGAACTGCTCGGCAAAGCCCGTCCACTCATGCACCTCTCTAAGAAGGTCCGGCACCTCGATGAGCGGGTACATGTCATTCAGCTCAAGATTCAGTTCCTCGGCTGCGGCGGGAACCTCGCTGGCCAGCGGCGTCACCAGCAGGGTTCCGGCCTCGAAACGGACACCCTCGAGCTTGCCGTTCCGAGCGCGGTGTGCGAGCCGCTTGAGATTGAAATCGAGCAATTGCTGCATTTGCGCGAGCCACGCCGCCCCGTCGCGCTGTACGCCGAGGCCGAGCTGGTCGGTATCTTTGAGATTGGTGAAGGCAGGGCGCGGCATGAGATGCTCATCCATCGGGCGAAATGTCCTGCTGCCTTCGACCCAGACATCTGCTGAGCGAAGCCGCTCCCGCAACGCCGCCAGCGTGGCAATCTCGTAGAGACGACGATCGGGTTTTGATCCGCTGAAGATCAGTTTGCGGGCCGTCGTGCCAAGATGGGCAACCGGAACCCGATCTGGAAGGCTGCGCCGCCCATCTTCGCAGAGGGATTTGAGGGTTTCAATCGCCGCAAGCAGGGTATCGTTCCGGCGAGCGGAGCGGAAAGCAAAGGTCCGTAGAAACAGCGCCGCATATTTGCGGACGCTCGCGTATTGCTCCACCGCCACAAGCAATGGATCAGGATCTCCATTTTCCACCATGGCTTCGAGAGCGGGCTTTACCTGCAAAAGACGATGCCAGCCGACGTGCCGGTTGATCGTCTCGATTGCATCCTCATCGTTGTCGTTGGCGGCCTGAAGGGCGGAAATCGTATCGAGAAACAGCCGGAGCGCCTTCGCCGTCTCTTTACGCGTTTCGGCATGGCGCTGCTTCTTGCGATTGTTGGCTTGGGAAAAGAGCCTGCCGATCAGCTTGATGAACATGGTGACCGCGTCGTCGGTCAGCTTCTGGCCGAGCTTGATGACCTGGGCGACGATCGTCGCGCGCCGGCGGCTAGCGTTGAAATCAGCGGCAAGCCAGGCCGGCGTGACATCGCCCTCCCGGATCATCTGGTCCCAGCGCCCGGAATGGATGCTGCCCTGCAGGCGGGGATCGATATCGAGGGCACGAATGAAGGAGAGCCTTTCCATCATCGCGACCAGGTTGCTGGCGCCGGGTGCGTCCGGAGCCGATCGTAGCCAATGGAACCGCGTCTGTGCAATTGCAGGATCCACCTTCAGCAAATCGTCGAGGCTCTGAAGCTGCTCAGGGGAACAGCCGGAGATCAACGCCGCTTCCGCACGCCGGCGCGCTATGGCGCGTGCCGCCAGCCCGATCCGCTCTATGGTGTCCGGCGTGGGAAGCACCACATTGCGTTCCCGCATGGTGGTGACGATTGCCTTGGCAATAGAAGACCCTTTGTCGGTCGTCGCTGCCGTTTCGATTGCGGACATCAAGGCGGCCCGCCGGTCCGGAGCTGCTGCGGTTCTCATCCCAAGATAGGCGAGGAGGTGCGAGACGTGTTCCAGCCGGGTCGGCTCTCGCCTCGCATAGGAACTGAAGCTTTCCGGAGCGGCATCCAGTTGCTCGGCGATATAGTTGAGCATTGCCCGCGGCGGTATTTCGTTCGCCATGAGCGTCCTGCCCGGATATCGCATCAGGCAAAGCTGGGCGGCAAAGCCGAGCTGGTTATGTTTGCGCCTGCGGACCGCGATCTCCAGCCGATCGGCTGGAGACAGAGTATAGTGGCGGATCAGGCTGTCTTCATCGGTCGGCACACCGAACAGTTCCTGTCGATCCTGAATTTTTAGGAGCTTCCGCCGGGCCATTTTCTTTACTCCATGCAACATCGCGCCGATGGCCTCCGGCATGTCCGAAAACGACCGGTTCCGTACAGGGTGAAATGGGGCTGTCCACAAATTACCTTGACATAGTTATGGACATGCTCGACCTTTCGGACAGCCTATTCGGACGAATCGAGCCCATGCCACGCACCTTTGCCTACGTCCGTGTCTCCACGACCGACCAAGCGACTGAAAACCAGATTCAGGAAATCGAGGCAGCCGGTTTCCACGTCGAGCCACGCCGCATCGTCACCGAAACGGTCTCCGGCAGTGTCGCCATTGCGCAGCGCCGGGGCTTCACCCGGCTCATGGACAAGCTCGAAGCCGGCGATGTGCTCATCGTGACAAAGCTCGACCGACTTGGTCGGGACGCCATCGATGTGAGCACCACTGTAGGGAAACTGGAGGAATTGGGTGTCCGGGTTCACTGCCTCGCTCTGGGCGGTGTCGATCTCGCAAGCTCCGCTGGCAAGATGACCATGAACGTCATCAACGCCGTCGCACAATTCGAACGTGACCTGCTTATCGAACGCACGCAGTCCGGCCTCAAACGGGCAAAATCGGAAGGAAAAACCCTTGGCCGACCGGCGCGGCTCAACGAAACGCGGAAGCAGGATGTTCTTGTAGGGCTGGCCAGCGGCATGAGCGTTTCCGCGCTCGCCAGAAAGTTCGAAACCAGCCGACAGACCATCATGCGAGTCAGAGACGACAGTTCACGTTCCGTTCGACCTTAGCGTATGATTTCGAGCAGCTCTTGTTCTGACCCC
>NZ_JAMYPX010000076.1:0-3935 GCF_040320585.1 Mesorhizobium sp. M0663 | reverse complement strand
CCGACTGTGTTTCGGACCGCAACGGGGCGTCAGATGCGCCGAAGCCCCGATGGCGGTATCACCATCAAATCGGCCGTAGCTGTCTTTGGTTGATAAAGGCCGCGTTGTTTGGCGTACTTTTATCGCGATGCCCTCTGATACGCTGGCTGCAATAGCCGCAATCCTCCGGGCAGCCGCCTGTCTTGATGCTGAGAAGCCGGCTGAGCTGGACCTTGTTGGGATCGAAATTCTGGCGGTGCACGGTTTGCGCAAGGAAGAGGAGATTTTGAAGGGGCATCGTGAAGGGCCTGAGCCTTCTCCAGGGTCCACGCTCCAGGGTCCACGCTCCAGGGTCAGGGGATTGAGGCTGTGGCGATGTCTGCATTGAACTGGCTGTTTGCATGTCCATGCTGTTCCTCCGGTTCTGCCGTAAGGGTGTTGCTGTGACGACGATCGGAAAGGACACTTGACCCACTTGTAGTCCGCGCCTTTGGTCGACATAGCGGACTGGCTCTGGCCACCGGCAAGGTTGAAGAGTGTTCCGTTGTTGCAGTCGTACTTGGCCTACGTGAACCAGATGCCTGAGCACGCGGTCGCGTTTCAGGGTTGATCTACTCGTAAAAAGGAATTGTCTTAGGCGGAAGGCCGCACTTAATACCGCTATCCCGGCGCCCCATCGGGTTCCCGGATTGAGCAGCGGAACTATTTTGTGCCGCTGCCAGCGTTGTGTCGGCCATGTGCACGCGCGCTGCCGCCGCCAGCAGGTCGGTCTGGGTGATCAGCCCAATAATGCGTCGCTCGGCATCGACGATGACCACGGCATGGCTGCGGCCGTCGGTGAGCACCGGCAGCAGGCTCATCGCCGGCGTATCGGGAGAGGCGGTGCCAGCCTTCGACATCACAGCCCTCACCGTGTCGGTCGCCTTCGTCAGCTCGCGCAGGCCAACTACACCGACCAGCCCGCCCCCGGCGTCGGTCACCGGCAGCGTCCGGATGTTGTGATCGAGCAGCAAATGACGCGCCTGGTCGGCAGGCGCATGTTCATCGACCGAAATCACATCGCGCGACATGATGTCCTCGCACAGCAGGGTCCGGTGGGAGCGCACCATCGCCTGCAACTCGACCTGCCGTAGCAGCCGCTCAAGATCGTTGCGGTCGATATCGAAGGTTTCCTCCAGCGCGCCGAGCGCGGCATCGATATCCTCGGGCTGGAAGCCGACCCGCTCCCGCGCCGGCGGATCGATGGTTCTATGCGCGCTTTTAAGGGCGGGGGGCGCCACATGCGGATAGTTGCGCCGCGACAGTTTATGGATGCCGTAGCCGAGTGCGACCAGCACGATCGAGTTCAGCGCTACCGGAACGAAGGGAAACAGCAAGCCCGAGCTGAAGACGGCCGGTCCGCCGAACACCGCGGTTAAGGCGGCGGCGCCACCCGGCGGATGCAGGCAGCGCGTGAACGACATGGCGGCGATGGCCAGCGCCACCGCAATGCCGGTAGCAAGGACGGGTTCATGCACGAAATGCGCCACGATCACCCCGACCAGCGCCGAAATCGTATTGCCACCGATAATCGACCAAGGTTGCGCCAGCGGGCTTGAAGGTACGGCAAAGAGCAGCACGGCCGATGCTCCCATTGGAGCAACCAGCAGTGCGACATGTGGGCCAGACCCGTTCGCCAGCGCACTGATCACGCCAGTCAATGCGATGCCGATCATGGCCCCCATACAGGCGAGCAGCCGCTCGCGCAGGGTTGCACCGGCAAGGATCGGAACAAAGAGACGAAACGCCATGGCATACCCTTGGGCGAGTGGTCGGAACTCCGCGCTCCGCAATGCAGGCAAAGCCACAGATTTGGAAGTTAAGCCAATTCGGAAAGTCGGCTCACGGGGGAAAACTTTTGCGCGAAGCGGCCATTGCCAAATGGGTGCAGACATTTTGATCAGCCAGAGGAGGCGGACGGCACGCTGATCCGCTCGAGCGCAGCTAGAGGCCAAGGGCTGCCGTGCCGCGGGCAGCCGGAAATGGGGATGGTCGGAAGTCGAGCTGGGATGGACACTAAGAAATTCAGAGGCTTCGAAAAGCGTGCTGACAATGTCGGCACGGCAAGACAAATCAGGCCGTTGTCGCTCCACTTCCGAGGCGCACTCCAGCGGAGTACGGCTTCTACGCGGTGCTTGGTCTGCCTGTCCTTGCCACCATCGGATTCGTTTGCGTCATGCTGAAACGTCCACCTGTAGCCGCTGAGAAGACGACTGCCGCCAGTGCCGTCGTGGAACCGCCATATGACGGCGGCTTGGTTACAGAGCCGGCTCGTGTCGATCGGGCGGAGGAGCCTGATGTGACGTACATGGTCCAGAAAGTGGCCAATGAAGGTGCTGGCATCGTCAACGTGATCAGGTCACGTAATAGCGGTAATACAACCGCGACCATGAGCCTCTCAGGCGTTCGATGAGGCGGGAAAATCCGATCACCAGACCAAGCGCGATTCCGCCACACTGCCACACACGAAACCGATCAGGTCACGTTCCAGGCTCGCCAGAAGATTGGAGCCGAGGCCACCTCGGCTGAACTCTGCCATGCCGCGGGCCGCCACCTCTCCCAGCCGCGGTAGAAAACGTGGGTCAGCAGCGCCGGCATGGGCGAGCAACTCCCAAATCGCGAGCATCGCCATCGGCACCGCAAGCGGCCGCAGATGTCGGCCGATGGAGCGGAAGGGCGGCGGTGCGATGGAAGCGCCGTGCGACAGCCTATCCCGACCTGCAATCGTGATCAGGCTCATCGTGGGTCTCCGGACGCCAGCGTTGCAGATGGTTTCAGGCAAGCGTGAGCAGGCCGTGGATCACCAATCCGGTCAGGCCGACCACGATCATGGCCGAAAGAACGAGGTTCCAATTGAAAGAGCTGACGACCATAGGCCATCAGGTATCGGAGCCCTTCGAACGATGCGATGAGTTCTACCGCAACCAGGGTCTGCCAGCCGTTGAAGGCCTTCTCGCAGCCCTGTAAAGATCGACGGTACGGCGGAAGGCAGCACGATCATCGTGAGTTTCGACCAGCGGCTGAACGAAAGGACACGGACCCCCCTTACGACGACGCGTTGCGCTTCGCTAACCCTTCGCCGCCATCAGGCTGGGTAAGAGGACTTGCACGTCTAAAGCTGTCGATCATTCTCGGCACACAAAAAAGGGCGGCATTGCTGCCACCCTTTTCCGTATCTGTAGGTTGATAGCTGGATTAGAAATCCATACCGCCCATGCCGCCCATGCCACCGCCGGGCATACCAGCCGGCATGCCGCCGCCAGCCGACTCCTTCTTCGGAGCCTCCGCGATCATCGCTTCGGTGGTGACCAGCAGGCCGGCGACCGAGGCCGCGTCCTGCAGAGCCGTGCGCACCACCTTGACCGGATCGACGATACCCATGGCGATCATGTCGCCATATTCGCCGGTCTGGGCGTTGAAGCCGAACGTCGCGCCCTTGTTCTCAAGGATCTTGCCGGCAACGATCGATGCTTCCGCACCGGCGTTGGCGGCGATCTGGCGAGCCGGAGCCTGCAGCGCGCGACGCACGATGGCGATGCCGGCGGTCTGGTCGGAGTTGGCGCCGGTGACGGTGATGGCCAGCGAAGCGCGCAGCAGGGCGACGCCGCCGCCGGGAACGATGCCTTCTTCGACGGCCGCGCGGGTCGCGTTGAGGGCGTCGTCGACGCGGTCCTTCTTTTCCTTGACTTCGACTTCGGTCGCGCCGCCGACGCGGATCACCGCGACGCCGCCCGCGAGCTTCGCCAGACGTTCCTGCAGCTTCTCCTTGTCGTAGTCCGACGTGGTCTCTTCGATCTGCTGCTTGATCTGGGCAACGCGGCCCTGGATCTCTTCCTTCTTGCCGGCGCCGTCAACGATGGTGGTGTTCTCCTTGGAGATCGACACCTTCTTGGCGCGGCCGAGCATGTTGAGGCCGA
>NZ_JAMYPX010000075.1:0-4426 GCF_040320585.1 Mesorhizobium sp. M0663 | reverse complement strand
ACTGCGATCGAAGCCTTCCATTCTTTGCCTCAGGCTGACAGCCGGTTTCGGAGTCCAGACCAGCCAGTGCAATTCATGAGCCGTCGCGTACTAAATACAAGCCCGTTTTTTGAAAATGATTTCAGATCCTGATTTTATTCTTGACGCCGAGAGCGATCGGATGATGCAATCGAAAAAAGAAAGATGATCGGAGGGGATTGTGGCGGGGAACCTTTATGGCTTGCTGGTCGGAATTGACGCGTATCGGGCGCCAGTTCCCAAGCTCAAAGGATGTGTAAGCGACATCGAAGAAGTCGCGAGCCTACTCGACGAACTCAGGGACGGCTGTGGGGACGGGTCGCGCCTCAAGCTTCTAAAGAATGAGGAAGCGACCCGGGCAAACATCATCGATGGTTTCAGAACGCATCTGTCGAAGGCAGGCGACGGGGATACAGCTCTTTTCTACTACAGCGGACATGGGTCGCAGGAAGACTCCCCACCGGAATTCTGGCATCTCGAACCTGATCATCTTGACGAAACCCTGGTCTGCTTCGATAGCCGCGACGAGGGTCAATGGGACCTCGCGGACAAGGAATTGGCTGGCCTGATCGCCGAGATCGCCGCTCGCCAGGTCCATGTGCTCTGTGTCCTTGACTGTTGCCACTCTGGAAGCGGCACCAGGGCTGGACTGGAATCGGGCTCCGCAGTCAGGCGAGCCCCGACCGACACGCGGCATCGGCCGTTAGAGGCTTTTCTCCAGTACGGGCCTGTCGCGGAGCGCAACCCTGATGGCCAGGCGTCCCCGACAGGATGGGCCTTTAGCCCGTCGGGAAAGCACGTCCTCCTCGCGGCCTGCAGGGCTGACGAGACTGCAAAGGAAGTCGTCGAAGGCGGAATACATCACGGGGCTTTCACTGCTGCTTTGCTCGCAGCGCTCCGTCAGACGAAGGGACAAATCTCGTACAGTGATCTTGTAAAACGGGCAGAGGCTCAGGTTCGGTTACGGGTGGACCAGCAAGTCCCGCAGATAGAGTGCAGTGATCCTGGCGAACTGCAGCAACTGTTTCTCGGTGGCGCCTCTCGCAATCAACGGGGCTTCACGTTGCGGTTTGATCGCGAACTGAACTGGGTCATCGATGGGGGGGCAATTCACGGAATCAGTGCCCCGGCACAGGAACAGTCAACCCTGCTAGCGATCTTCGACCTGGACAACCGTGTGGACGTGAAGCTGCAAGCAGATACCGCCTTGGCCATGGCTGAAGTCAAGGAGGTACGTCCCCAGCTTAGCCTGGTCGACCTGAAACCTCGGGACGCAGAACTTAGTTCGAAAGGGACATACCGCGCCATCGTCGTTACCACGCCCCTTCCCGCAACAGGTGTGCATTTGGCAGGGAACACCGCTGCACTTGAACTCTTGCGGCAAGCATTGGGCAACGCCGGCGAGGACGATGCACCTTCTCTTCTGGTCCGTGAGGTTAAAGGCGAGGATCACGCCGAGCTGCGCGTCGATGCCGATGCAGACTCATTTCGGATCAGCCGCGCCTTGAGCGAGAACCCCCTCGTGGCGGAGATCGAAGGGATCAACGAGATTGGCGCCCGCCTCGCCGTCGACCGTCTTGAACACATTGCCCGATGGGATGCCTTGGCGCGGCTGGGCAATCCAGTCAGCAGGCTGGCCGACGGACTGGCGGAGATCGTCGTGCTCGTGCAGGGCCGCGACGAGAGTGGCAAAGACGCTTGGAGAGACGCGGAATCCGACGGCGGAGTTCATCTCGAATATCAGCAAATTGGCGGCAAATGGCAGCAGCCCCAGCTTCGCATCGAATTGAGGAATCGAAGCGACACGGACCTTTATTGCGGCCTACTGTGGCTCGGAGAGGACTATTCCGTAAGCTCCGCACTCTTCCCCGGAGGTGTCGAGCACATTCCGGCTGGCAGGTCGGCTGCCGCAAACAATGGGAAAGCCATCTACGCATCGGTTCCCCAAGATCAATGGCGCGATGGTCGAACGGAAGCCCGTGACATCGTCAAGCTCATCGTCAGTACGGAGCAATTCGATCCAAGGCTCTTCGATCAGCCCCCCATCGATCGATATGTGAAAACGCGCTCTACAAAGGACGCAGGACAGCGCCCGCGCAATGTCCTCGAGCGGCTCGCCAAGCGGGTTCACTCGCGCGCCCTGTCCACTACGCCAGAGGGAAGTGAAATCATCGCTGACTGGGCGACGAGCGAGCTCGCGCTCACGGTGATACGACCGCTCGATGCCGCGGTTGTCCCCCCCGTTGGCCGTCACCAGACCCTGGGGGCTGGCGTCACGCTCGTCGGGCACGCCGACCTCAAGGCCAAAGCGCGTTTGGTGTCGCGAGGGGAAGCCACCCGCGATCTGGGAGGCCTGAGCACGCCTGCACTGTTTCGCGACGATCCAGTGAACGCAGAACCCTTCTATTTCCAGATCCCGCGCGGCGCGGAAGGCGGGCTGGGAGCGCTTGAGCTTTTCGACGTTGCAAACCCAGAAGTGGTCACAGCAAGTTCCCCGCTCTTGTTGCAGATGAACACGCCCCTTGGGCCCAACGAACACGTGCTGCCATTTGCGTGGGACGGAGAGTTCTATTTGCCGCTTGGATCGGCTCGGCGGATTGCAGACGGGATACAAATCGAGTTGCGCCAGCTTCCCTCGGCGGTCCAAACGGAAAGAGATTTGAAGCGCGGGATCCGCAGCTCAATCCGCATCCTCTTCCAGAAGATTCTCAGCGACAAACTGGGCACGGAATTCGACTACCCCCACCTGGCGGCAGTCAGCTTTGCGGTCGACGAAGCACCACGCTACGAAACAGCGCTCGATGCTGTTCGCTGTCGCATTGCCGAGGCCAGTCGCATACTTCTCTACGTCCACGGGATTTTGGGTGACACCCTGGGCATGACCGGAGCCTCACAAGAGGTCATTTCGATCGTGGACAAGCCGCCACAGCGGATCGCTGACAGATATGATCTAATTCTGGCCTTCGACTACGAGAATATCAACACGGGCATCAAGGAGACGGCCGCTAAGCTGAAGGACAGGCTCGCCGCTGTCGGACTTGGAGCGGATCACGGCAAGACATTGCACGTTGCGGCTCACTCCATGGGTGGTCTGATTTCGCGGTGGTTCATCGAGCGACTGGGCGGCAACCAGGTCGTGCAAAGGCTTGTAACGCTTGGGACCCCGCATGCGGGCTCGCCATGGCCAACGCTTCAGGATTGGGCGATGTCAGCTCTTGCTTTCGGCTTGAATCGGCTGGCAGTTGTTGCCTGGCCGCTGAAACTGGTTGGCAATCTCGTCAAGGCGGTGGAGTCGGTAGACGTCATGCTCGACGAAATGACTCCAGATTCGCAAATCATCGCCGAACTTAGACAGGCACCGGATCCGAAAATTCCATACTCGCTGATTGTGGGCAACACGTCGCTCATTCAAACAGGATCAGCAGGAGGGCAGGTAGAGAGACTCCTTTCAAAATTATCTCCTCAAAACCTGCTTCATGCTTCGGCCTCACTCGCGTTTTTACGGGCTCCCAATGACATTGCCGTAAGTGTTAGCAGCGCCGCGGCTGTACCCGACAATCGTGCCACCGTGTCTGACGTCACCTACGTCGCGTGTGATCACATCACATTCTTCAGCACAGACGCCGGTCGCGAAGCCCTGCTTGGAGTGCTAATGAAGGCATGAGTGGATCAGGCGCAATCGAAGGTTTTGCGCGCAACCTGGCGTTCCTGGTAGCGATTGACGATTACGCTGCCGGCGTCCCCAAGCTTCATTCACCTGTTGCCGATGCAAAGGCGCTGGCTCAATGCCTCAGTGACGAACACGGCTTCGAAACCGAGCTTGTGCTCGACGGTGCTGCAACGCTCGCAGGATTGCGCACATTTTTTGGCGACTTGCCAACGAGAGTCGGTAGCGACGATCGGGTTCTATTCTACTTCGCTGGCCACGGTACGGCGACGCCAGGCTCCGCAGGCCCGACCGACTATATTTTGCCTCACGACGCAGAGCGGGAGTCAAACACCAACTATTTGCCCACGGGCGCAGCTGGATGGTGGCGAAACATTCGGGAGCGGCTCCGCCGACCATGCCGCAGTAAGCCTACGTCGGCTTGCCGGCGGGTCCGATGCTCACCAGCGCATCGGTTCTCCCGATTTCGATTTACTAGCAAGCCTGTCCGAGGAGCTTAAGCGTTTACCCGGTCTTGTCGTTTGATTAGCGCGTGATCGGACACAAGCACGCCGTTCCATGCCTTGCCCAGTCCTGTGCTGCGCCGCATCCAACTTGACCTTGCCCCTCTGATCTAATCCGGTTTGAAGTTCGTTCGTACCCATCCGGTGAAGACCGCAGACGTGTATCCGGCGGCCATGAGGACCTGAGCACCGCGGTGCCGGCGTCAAGTTTTTGATGGGGAGACGCGATGATATTCTT
>NZ_JAMYPX010000074.1:0-4839 GCF_040320585.1 Mesorhizobium sp. M0663 | reverse complement strand
GTGAGCTATGCTGGAGATTGGGGTGACGAGGCTGATCAAGCCTTCCAACAGTACCAGCCTGATCAATTACAGCGAGAGCTACCGGTCCGGAGATCGCATCAGCGCCTCTGTCGTCAAGAGAGCTGTTCTGCTTGACCCCAGCCATGGAGCTCAACGCCCCGCGTCGGAGCGCTCCCTGCTTCTGAAGGAAGCCATTAGGTCCGCTCGGGCTTGATCGGAGGCTTGGCTGATGGACGTCGTGGTTGCTTCGCTCAGTTGCCGCCCCATGGCGCGGCTTTGCGGATTATCAGTCCTCTGCCTCTTCGCCGGTCTCAACAGCGCTGTGTAATGTTCATTGTTTATGATGACGCCCCCGCTGTTCACGAGGTTGCTCCTGTCAAGTGTACTCGTCAGTCCGTCCTGGGCCTCACGCTTCTTGCCCAAGTGCCGTTCAAACGGCGCTGGCGCGACTTGTTGAGCTCGAGAGATGGGTCCCTGCTCTCCTGCGTGGCCATGAGCTTGTGCCGCGGTCTGCGCAGCGGCGTCCCCAATGGCACGAGCCTCCATGCCGACTGCGTCTTCCGAACGAGCAGCAAGGGCAATTTCGCGCCCGAGTGCGAACTTCCGGACATGAGTTAGTGCACTGATGTCAGCGGTTTTCATATAGCGCTTGGCATCTTCATCCAGCGACCGCTCGTGAAGCCGATCCGCAATCCCCGGCTTTTTGTTTTCAACCAAGCATTGACTGAAACGTCTAAGAGCAGACCCATAGACCTCAACGGTACGGGGTTTCGGCCCGGTCGGCGCTGCCTCGTACGCTTTGATGAGAGCCGCTGTGTACTCTCTGATGAGCACGGCGTCGGCAGGGTGGGGATTCAGGGCAGGGCGGCCCACCACTGGCGCTCCGCCCGCCCACGTCTTGAGACGACCCAGTGACCCAGCCACGGCCGAGGGGCCGCCACCCCAGATCTCGTACTCCTTGCGATCCCGATCCAGCGACGAATCGTGAAGCCGATCCGCAATCCCCGGCTTGTTATTTTCAACGAGCCAATGACCAAAGCCGAAAAGAATATCTACATGGCGCTTGACCGTGATCTCCCCGACCTTACCGGCATAGAGTGCTGACCTCAGCCCTTCGACAAGGGTCGCATCGTTGGAATAAAGAGGACCCTTGTCGGGACCGGAGACCACTTTTGGGCGATCTGGCTGCACCGCCGCCGGCACAGAACGAGCATGGTCACGCAACTCGGACGGTGCGGGGGGATTCAGATCAACCACTGCCGAATCCGGCGCATGATGATGGCGCGCCGTTGAGTGACCCGGCTGCAGCACCGAGGCACCCAGCATCGACCCACTGCCTCCGGCGTACGGCGCCGCGGCGTGTTCTTGTCCGCTCCCTTGCATCATGGGCTGCGCCTCCCATGGCAATGCACCCACTTGATGGGTGGGGGCCTGCATCAGCACGCGAGCGCCTGAATTGCCGATCTCGCTCAGCTGCGGCTCAGTGGCAACGTCCTGCAGACGACTGTTCGGGGTCCTTTGCCTCTTCGCTGGTCTCAACTCCGCTGTATCATGCTCACGGTTGATGAGGACCTCCTCGCTTGGTAGCTGGTTGCTCCTGTCCTGTGCAGCGATCCGCTCGTCCGGCGCGCGCTGGTCGCCGTCGCGCCAGCTCAGGGGACGAAAGGACCCTGCGGGATCCGAGGCTTGGTGATGGGGCCCAGTTGGCACGAAAGACGATGCCAGAACAGCGTCGTCTTCATTAGCTTTCCCAGGGGGGAGATACTCTGGCCAACTGTATTCCTCCTGCGGCCCGCTGCGCTGCGCAGCGGCGTCCCCCTTGCTCTCAAGACTTTGAAATTTAAATGGGTCCCCGGGAGCAACGTCTGGCGCTGACTGGCCGAGCCGCTTGATCTGCTGGTGAAACGTCCCAACGGGGCTTTCCTTAACCGCGTCTCGGGCCTGTCGGTCCATGAGTTCAAAGTTCGTAAGATTATTTGCCGTTCCGAATGTATTGTCACCCCTGAGGCGGGTTTGTAGTGCCTGCCGATTGACGACGAGGTTGTTGAGGTTCAGGTTATCTGGCTGCGATTGCAATCGCCCAACCAGCGCCCGCGTGCCGTCCACCACGTAGACTCCGCAATCCACCACGTTGCTCTGCTGGGCGATGCGGGATACGCCCACGCGGGTCTCCAGGCTGGCGCCCAGATTTTCTGCGAGCTCTTTTGCAAGCGTGTCATTGCATCCGTTGTAGGAGTCATAATGATAGGCAACCGGCCGTTCCCGGTCGCTGCGATCAACGAACAGCAGCGACCAATGGGTGCCGCGCTCCGCAAGAGTCTTACCGCCATCGCTCACTGGCACGAACAGGAAGTCGGCTGTGTCGTTACCGTTCTGATGGACGATGCGCTGGAATGCGCTTAGCATGACGCTCTCGGAGCCCAAGCGCAGATGATAATTGGCTACGAGGGGATCCACGAACCGCGTCCGGGCGGCGAGATCTGGATTGTTCCCCTGCAACTCCTGCTCCAGGAGTTGGTAATCCCTCTGGATATGTTCGTCGCCTAGCCATTCCAATGCGCCGAGCACCCGCCCGTCTTTAGCTTTCCCAGGGGGCCTCTCTGGCCGACCCAATGCCTCCTGCGTCCCGCTGCGCTGCGCAGCGGCGTCCCCAATGGCACGAGCCTCCATGCCGACTGCGTCTTCCGGACGAGCAGCAAGGGCAATTTCGCGCCCGGGTGCGAACTTCCGGAGATGAGCTAGTGCACTGATCCTCCGGTTACCACCGGAGTTCACATAGCGCTTGGCATCTTCATCCAGCGACCCCTCGTGAAGCCGATCCGCAATCCCCGGCTTTTTGTTTTCATGCAGGTATTCACTGAAACGTATAAGAGTAGATCCATAGACCTGAATGGTACCGCGATTCGGCCCGGTCGCAGGCGCTTCTTTGTACTCTTTGATGAGAGCCGCTGTGTAATCTCTGATGAGCGCGGCGTCGGCAGGGTAGGGATTCCGGACAGGGCGGTCGACCACTGGCGCTCCGCCCGCCAACGTCTTGAGACGACCCAGTGCTCTAGCCACGATCGAGGGGCCACCCCTGCTCTCGTACTCCGAGGGGCCACCCCTGCTCTCGTACTCCTTGCGATCCTGATCCAGCGACGATTCGTCAAGCCGAGCAGCAAATCCCGGCCTGTTATTGTCAAAGAGCCAACGACCAAAGCCGAGAAGAGAATTTACATGGCGCTTGACCGTGCTCTCCTTGACCTTACCCGCGTAAGCTGACCTCAGCCCTTCGACAACGGTCGCATCGTTGGAATAGAGGGGACCCTTGTCGCGACCGGAGACCCCTATTGGAGGATCTGGCTGCACCGCCGCCGGCACAGAACGAGCATGGTCACGCAACTCGGACGGTGCGGGGGGATTCAGATCAACCACTGACGAATCCGGCGCATGATGATGGCGCGCCGTTGAGTGACCCGGCTGCAGCACCGAGGCACCCAGCATCGACCCACTGCCTCCGGCATACGGCGCCGCGGCGTGTTCTTGTCCGCTCCCTTGCATCATGGGCTGCGCTTCCCATGGCAATGCACCCACTTGATGGGTGGGGGCCTGCATCAGCACGCGAGCGCCTGAATTGCCGATCTCGCTCAGCTGCGGCTCAGTGGCAACGTCCTGCAGACGACTGTTCAGGGGCCTTTGCCTCTTCGCTGGTCTCAACTCCGCTGTATCATGCTCACGGTTGATGAGGACCTCCTCGCTTGATAGCTGGTTGCTCCTGTCCTGTGCAGCGATCCGCTCGTCCGGCGCGCGCTGGTCGCCGTCGCGCCAGATCAGGGGACGAAAGGACCCTGCGGGATCCGAGGCTTGGTGATGGGGCCCAGTTGGCACGAAAGACAATGGCAGAACAGCGTCGTCTTCATTAGCTTTCCCAGGGAGCTCGCGCCCGAGTTCGGACTTCCGGAGATGAGCTAGTGCACTGATCCCACCGGAGTTGTTATAGCGCTTGGCATCTTCATCCAGCGACCCCTCGTGAAGCCGAGCCGCAATCCCCGGCTTTTTGTTTTCAACCAGGTATTCACTGAAACGTCTAGGAGCAGATCCATAGGTCTGAATGGTAGCGGGATTCGGCCCGCTCGGCGCTGCCTTGTACTCTTTGATGGGAGCCGCTGTGTAATCTCTGATGAGCGCGGCGTCGGCAGGGTCGGGATTATTCAGGACAGCGGCGCGGTCCAGCACTGGCGCTCCGCCCGCCCACGTCTTGAGATGACCCACTGCTCTAGCCACGTCCGAGGAGCCACTCTTGCTCTCGTACTCCTTGAGATCCGGATCCAGCGACTCCTCGTGAAGCCGAGCAGCAAATCCCGGCCTGTTATTATCAAAGAGCCAACGACCAAAGCCGAGAAGAGAATTTACATGGCGCTTGACCGTGCTCTCCAATGCTGACCTCAGCCCTTCGACAATGGTCGCATCGTTGGAATAGAGAGGACCCTTGTCGCGACCGGAGACCCCTATTGGAGGATCTGGCTGCACCGCCGGCGGCACAGAACGAGCATGGTCACGCAACTCGGACGGTGCGGGGGGATTCAGATCAACCACTGACGAATCCGGCGCATCATGATGGCGCGCCGTTGAGTGACCCGGCTGCAGCACCGAGGCACCTAGCCTCGACCCACTGTCTCCGGCGTAGGGCGCCGCGGCGTGTTCTTGTCCGCTCCCTTGCACCATGAGTTGCGCCTCCCATGGCGATGTATCCACTTGAGGGCCGGGATCATGCACTGGTTCGTCCATTTGCTTTTGCAACCGAGCCCACCTTTCGGCCACCGCGGCCTCGCCAACCGCGGAGGGCGTCTCCTCAGCCCT
>NZ_JAMYPX010000073.1:0-5714 GCF_040320585.1 Mesorhizobium sp. M0663 | reverse complement strand
GCGCTACCGCCCGGAGCTTTATTACATGCGTGGCCCGGGGCCAGCCACCGCCCGCCGTATGGGCACGCCGCGGCAAAACCAATCCATCGACCACTACGCCTAACTTGCCTCGCGGACGGCTGACGCTCTCGCCCGGAGTGCCATTCGCGCCGTTCCGTACCGGTCAATTCAGATCAATGAAGGGACGATCTGATCATGGTCATAATTCATGCTGCCGCCATTGGTCCATTTCGCAGGTGTTTACGCCTCCGCGCCGAGCGAAAAGCTCTCTTGTCGGCAACGGACCAGTTGAGCCGTTTACCCGATGACGTTCTTGGCGACATCGGCATCTCACGTGACGAAATCATGTGCGCTTTGCGAAGCCGCGCCATCCGTCATGCGGAGGCAGGCGCGGCCGGCACGACGATCGAGCGCACCAGGATCGCTTGGGCCTCGATCCCGAGACGGTTGGCCGCCGGCAGTGGCTACGCCTCGGCCGAGATCCCCTTTGGCTGGTCCGCGAGCGCGCGATCGAGCCTTCTCAGGACCTCGCGTTCGCTCACGCTGACATGCCAATCAAACAGCTGAAAGACGTCTATTTGGATTGCGAGCGGGGAGGCCGCCGGTGCGCTGGGGACGGAAGACGTGATGTACTGTTCGATGCGCGAGTTCCGACTAGGCGCGAGATAGCAGTTTGCGCATAATCAACGATGCATGGCCTTCTGCACCGTGCGACGCGGCCCTGCGATCGACCACTTCGAACCATGTTTGCGGTAAAAGGCCATTGCCCGGTCGTTTCCCTCGAGCACTTCGAGTGCGATGCTCGGGATGCCGGAATGGGCGGCAAAGACAGCGTGCAATATATTAGCGGCTAGCCCGGTGCCGTACTCGCTTTGATCGATGTGGAGCCGGTCAACCATGACGTCGCCGGCTTCATTCATCTTAGCCATCGCGTAGCCGGCAATCGAGCCGTCTGGCCGTTCTGCCACGAACGACATTTTGTTGGTGTCTGTCAGTTCCGCCGCAATCCGCTGCAGCGTGTGATCTTCATCCGAAATCCGGGCCGCGGTCTCGGATGCCGAAGCGCCGTTCGAATGCTTCGGAAGCCGCCTGGGCGAGTAGAGTCCGACCTCCGCCGCGACTGATTTCAGTGAAATGCCGCGCGAGAGCAACACGGGCGCCGCATCCAGCCTGGCCGCGTCGACGCGATGGAAGGTCCACTTCATACTGCGTTTGTCGATACGGTCACTTAATGTACCATCGAGCCCGCGCGGTTCGGAACTACGCCAAATCCTCAGCGTGGATTGGGAGGGCAGTCATGGCATCGCAATGTTGGATCAATCTTGGCGCCGATGGCAGGTTCGCGGCGAGCGGAAAATTATCGAGCACGCCCGCCGATGTCGATCACCTGCTAGGCGATGCGTTGGGCGACGCCTCACAGCTCGTACTCTACTTTCATGGGGGGCTGGTAAACGAGGCGTCCGGGCTCATAAGCGCGGAACGGATGTCGGGTAATTACGGATCGACGGCAGCCTCGGTAGGGATTATTTGGGAGACGGGTCTTGCCGAAACGTTCCGCGATAACCTTCTGTCAATCACGGAAACCAAGGTCTTCAAGAAGGCGCTTTCTTGGGTGCTAGCCAAGGCAGGTGTCGGCGATGACGGCGGAGCCAAGGGCATAGGTGGTGGCCCACTCGCTGCCGCAGAAATCGAAGCCATGCTTGAGACACCGGAGGGTGCAAGGGCGCTTGATGGCGCACTTGCAGCCCAGGCCGATGCCGCCCAATTGGCCGCGAGTGCAAAAAGCAGCGGACTTGATGACCTCGACGCGGAGGCGATCGCTAGCGACCTTGAATATGATTTTGCGGCCGACCCTTCGTTACCTGATCTGATCGATTTGGCAGTGCTTGGGTCTGATCCGATTCGCCGCAAACTGGACCTCGAGGACGGTGCGAGAGGCGCGACTATTACTGGCGTTGCTTTGTTCATCGGTAAGGTCGTCGTTGCCGTGATCCGCCGCTACCGCAGCGAGACGGCGCATGATGTTCTTCCAACCGCAGTGGAGGAGTTGCTGCGCGCTGCCTATCTTGGCGACGTTGGAAAGTTCGCCTGGGACGCAATGAAGGCAAAAGCGCAGCGGATGTGGACCGACGATGGGGCAACGCCCGGCGTGAACGGCCACGGTGGGGGATATATGCTGCGGCGGCTCGAAGCGCTGCAGGCGGCCCGGCCGGAAATGATCATCGATGTCGTGGGCCACAGCGCTGGATCGATCGCTATCTGTGAGATGCTGGCAGCGATCGAAGCTGACCGGCGCACAATCCGGTTGCGCAATATCCTTTTCCTGGCGCCCGCCGTCCGTCTGGACCTTTTCGCCCGTTGGATTCCTCGCGGGCCGCAGATTTTCAAACGCTTCCGAATGTTCACGATGACCGATGCCGCGGAAAAGCAGGATCGTATCGCCGGCCCGATCTATCCTCGATCGCTCCTCTACATGGTCTCTGGTTGCTTCGAGGATCGCCCCGATGCGGCCATTGTCGGCATGGATCGTTACCTTCGACGCGCGGCGACCTCAGCCGGACGTGACTATGACGATGTGCGCCTTTGGTTGCAGGAGGGTAACCGGCTTGCTTATTCTCCAAGCCCCGCCCGTACCGCGCAGGGCCTCCAAACGAATTCCCTTCACCACGGCAGTTTCGACGACGATCCGGCTACCCTTGCTAGCCTCCGCTTCATAGTGGGAGCAACACCATGACCCACGCACCGGACGACTATGCCTTGGTTATTGGCGTCAACGATTATCCGGAGTGGAACAAGGGCGCGAAATCGCTCAAGGGTTCGGTCAAGGACGCGACTGATTTTCGCGATTGGCTAATTCATAAGGACGGCGGCGGCCTCGCGCCGGAGAATGCAAAGCTCGTCGTTTCGACTGTTGAGCCACTAGGCCCGCGGCAATGGATGATCGACGATGCCTTTCGCGCGATCCGTAATCAGTCCGAGGGAAAGTTGCGGCGGCGCTTTTATTTTTATTTCACTGGGCACGGCCATAGCCGTGCCGGTTCGTGGCAGCAACAGTCGCTCTGTCTCGCGAACTGGTCACCACTCGATGCTGGCGCTGCTCTTCATTTGGAAAGCTACATAAAGGCCTCGATTGGCTGTTTGAAATTTTCAGAAAGCGTCTTTTTTCTCGACTGCTGCCGCGTTCGAGCCGTGGTTCCGCTGGGGCAGCAAAGCGAGTTGGAGTGCGGGGACCCGGACGCAAGACACCGCTATTCCGCGATTCTCTTTGGGAGCGATCAGTACGAGCCCACATTTGAAGGAGAGGTCAATGAGGAGATTCGGGGTTACTTTACCGCCGGTCTGCTGACAGTGCTCAAACAGGGGACGATCGAACTTAGCGACCTCCTCGACCGACTGAGGATCATAGTCCCGGATCTTGCAAGACCCAAAGAGCAGACAGTTCGAGCAGTCCCCGCAGACACAAAGATTTATCTTGGTCCTCCAGATCGCAAACCACTGCTGGAGAAATATGCTGACGGCGGGAAAGGAGTCGGCACGCAGGTTTCAATCTCGGTGAAGAGCAACCTGACCGGCAGCAACACTGAGCAGGACGCGCCCACACCCCGGCCCGGCGACATTAGCATAATTCGCGACGATTTTCTTATCGCTCGCGGCGTTGGTTCTGTCAGCAAGCAGCTTATTCCGGGACATTATCAGGTCCGCATTGATCATGCGGAGGCATCTATCACTTACGACATTGATGTGGGCGATCAACCGGTTGAGCAGCAGTTCGACCTTCCCCGACGCGCTTCTGCGACTCTGCTATCCAGCACAATAGACAAGCACGAGTGGCTGACCGATCCGGTAGTCGATGCAAGCAAATGGGATGCTTCGCAGGGCGGCCAGGCTATTTTCGTTTCTGTGCGTTCGCGGCAGCCGGGCGATGCGACGCCGATGGCAAGATCGCTATCGCTGTCGCTAAACAACCGAGGCAAGAATATCGCCATCTACGAGGGAAACTCACTGCATCTCGTGGAGCCGGGGACCTCTGACCTGCTTTACTTTGGCTCTGAAGGAGACATTTCAATCCTGCCGATCCCCATCGCGAAAGGGTGGGACACACACGTATTTATTCTGACTTATGAGGGTCGCCCCCAGCTTCCGACCGCTTCTATATCTATGCGGCCTTCTGGGGTCGGCTTCGATCCGTCCGATGCGTTGATTGATGCCTACGAACGGGGCATTGCAGACCTTGTGACCGGCGGCCCTGGACCTGACCCTGAAACTCTCGACTATTTGCTCTGGGGCAAATATCGAAACCCACTGTTCGGCTTGCTAGGCGCGCACTTTTTGATTCGCAAGCTTCGACGCGATCCCAAACCGGATCCCAACGATCTCCAACGTCTCGCGATCGTGGTCGAAAATTTGGGTGAGCTGCTTGGTGCGGATGCGCCCGACGTCGTTGCTCTGCGCCTTTGGAGGCAACTGATCTCCAAAGAGTGGCCGAGGGAACCTTTAGCTGGGCACTTGCCGCTGTTCAATGTCGGTTTCCAAGCTTTCATAGAGGCGACGGCATCGTCTGACGCAGCGATGGACAGCAGGCTCGACGACGTCGCGCTTGGCCTCGACGGGAATTCGCCATGGACGTTGTGGCGGCCTGCAAGGACCAGCAGCGTGTCCGCGAGTTGGAGCCTCTATCCGACACCACACACTACGTTCCATTTGGAAAGCGAATCGATTGGCAGGCTGAAAGCGATCGAGAAACTGTGGCGCAGAGATGGCTTTGTAGTGGAATCGACGCAGGCTGGCAGCTTGCGCAAGCTTCGGGCAATACGCCCGGAAGGTCACCGTCCCCGAAATTTCGATGCCGCCAGTCAGGCCAACACAATTCTCAGCATTCCTGACTGGGTGGTGAGTTACATGCGTGAGGCAGTTAAACAGAGCACGCGAACAGGCGGTGCGCTTGATCTTAGCCGGCTAGTCCGTCGCACTATGTTGCCGATGAATGTCCTCGTGGCAGCGAAGTCTCTGGCGGAACAGTCTGAAGACGACGGTGGGGTGGTGGAGCCTATTCGAAGCTTCGGCACCGCCCCGCCTGTCGATTAGGAGGAAGCTTCTCCGCACTGGTTATGCCACGACATTTTCGTGAGGAAACAGAAAAGATCACGCCGACAAGGATGAGGATGACGGCGAAATGTCTGCCTGAGCCGCATGAGTGCTGATCGCCCATCGCGAGCGCTTGTGGCGCCGGCTCAGCGAAATCCGGCTTGCTCCGAAATTTTGCTACAGACTTGCACGCACCCGGCCCCCGCATGAGACAACCGTTTTGGGGGAACGGGCGGCATCGATCTAAACCACGAAGCCCCCCATTAACCAAACTGCGGCACCAGCGAACAAAAAAAGCGGCCAACCGCGCAAGAGCTTGGCATTCCGGGGCAAGTCGCTGCGGGACAGTTGACTACACGGCTGTTAGCACCAAACGTACAGGAACCGGCGTCACACCAAGCAAAGCGCGAGGTTGTGAGCCAACCCTTGCTCTGGTTTTAGCTCTGGTTTTAGCTCTTATTAAACAGCTAAGTCATTGAAATCATTAGCATCCTATTGCCAGCGAAGGTCTCCCTCTCCGCCACTTCGGAGTTGTGTGCGTCAAGTTCTGCAAAATGGCGTGGCATTGCGGTGACGTCGGCGTGTCCGCCGCGCAGCCCCCGTGTTTAGCGGAGCGGCGGACACATGAC
>NZ_JAMYPX010000072.1:0-6068 GCF_040320585.1 Mesorhizobium sp. M0663 | reverse complement strand
TTCTGCTCATCTTCTTCCATCACAAGGTGTCCACCTATTTTGGTGGACACCTCATGCATCAGAGCACTCAACAGCAAAAGGTGCGGGGAAATTCGCGCTTACCGCGGAGCATTATCGTATAGCCGCTCAACGGGCAAGTGATGCCGGTCTTCGATGGCTGACCATCTGGGGAGATTTGAGCGGCTTCGCACGTCCTGCGCATGCCTGTAAGGCCGCCAAGTTTTCTGGGTTAGCAGGCGCGCACTGTGGCAGCTTGGCTTGTACGGCGAGGCCATAGTTGAGTGAGGCGAAACAAATCCAGCCCCGCGGTCAATCCCGAGGCTTCCCACAATGGCGAAGAGAACATCTTCACTCGTTCCTTTTGAGCACAAGACCTTCCGTTCGCTATGGTCGGCTGCACTCATTTCGAACCTTGGCACCCTAGTGGAAGGTGCGGCGGCAGCTTGGCTGATGACGAGCATCGCAGCAGTAATTTTTGATCGCCCATTCGTGCTGTGTACCAGCCCTGTGTCTTGCGCAAGTGGTCACGAACGGCTGCCGGAGCCTCGAAGACGCCCTAAAAACACATGTTGCGATTTTTGAACACGCTTGACGTGTTAGATTAATTCATCCACGATGCGTGTGTTGAACACGCGAGGTGAGTTATGAACATGAAAGAGCTTAGGGTTCGACTGGGCATGACTCAAAAAGATTTGGCAGAGCAGATGGCAACGACGCAACAGACTGTGGCCCGTTGGGAAACAGGCAAAACGCAGTTGAACGTCGAGCAGATCAAGGACCTTTGTCTCACGTTGAAATGCACGGTCGAGGAGCTGCTGGGCTGGAAGATTGATGTCGAGGAGTGGCGCACGAGCCCGTTTGCAATTGCCGATGCCGAAACGCGATACGGCACGCTCAGAATCAAGACGACTGTTGGCAGCCGCCAATATCCTATCGATGAAAAGGCGCGTGAATCGATTTTACGTCAGTTGAAGGAACTTCATAATCTGCGCAGAAATAACACAAGCAGGCCATGGCTGTATTGTTGGAGCCTTGACAACAAAATACTCTTGATAAATCCGCAATATGTCCGCACCATTGAGCTTATCGGTGACGATGTAGAGGAGATGCCAGAGTATTATCATCCAGAAATCTATCGGGCTTTGGATGACTGGGATAAGGGTGAGGTTTCAGGAAAGCTGAAGAAAGAATGCGATGCCATCATCGCAGAGATGGGTGATCAGGAAGCCGTGCGCATGGCCTCCTATGTTCGCGTCACATATGACGACGGAGAAGATGAGTGGAACTTCTTGGATGAAGAAACCGCTACGACTTTCTTCGGATTGGAAGCTGCGACCTTTGACGTTCCCCAGTGTAGTTTCGCCGAAGTGGAGGAAGAAGGCTACTACCGAGCGCGATACGCCAACCTTGATCGCGTCGCGGTGATGGAGGTTCCAAGCGACCGTTATCACAGATTGACCGCGCCCGAGGAAGCTTAGAACCATCCACGAAGGGCGCATGTTACATCTCGACCTTGCGTGGTGCGTTTTCAGTACGAGATGACGTTAAGCGTAGGTAGTGGCAGGTAAGAGTGCTCGACCAGAAGCTCAACTGCCTCCTCAATATCGCTGCCGATGTGCCGCAGGACACGTCCACGGGAGCGTGGATAGGCGTGAAGTTCCTGCACTCCACGGTCCGCTCTCCCATCGCCGGTGTGCGCCCGACGCCATCTTGTGGACGAGCTTGGCCGCCTGCACCCGGTTGTATTCCGGCTTGCGGTCCGCCTGGGCGGTCCGCCGCGATGGCTATCTCCATGTCAATCGGCGCCGAACTTTGACTGCCCGCTGCTTTTGATGAATTTGGCGAGGTCCCGCGCATAATCACTCTTGGTCTTCTCCTTGAGGCCCTGTGTCGCGAACTTGTGGTCCAGCAGGGCAAACAGGTCCAAGTCCCCTTCCGCCTGTGGCGCTGGCTTGCCCTCACCGCCCTCGGCTTCCCAATTGGGGACCGCTTCTGCGTGCTGCACCGTGGCGATTGTCCGCCCAAGACGCATCACAAGATCGAACGCCAAACCGTGCGCGTGCACGACGATTTGCCGCTCAGGCCTCATTTGGACAGGATTTGAGCTAGCCCGGTGGTTTGAGCCGGGTTACCTTGAGCCGGTGGGCTGCGAACAAGCAGTTCGAGACATTGGCCTCGATCACTTCGCAACACGCCGCTGCGCCTGGCCTCGGTGTGCTCCCCCCGAAATCGTTGTGTCATATCACCGAGGGCATCACGGCCAACAGCTTCCACATGGGCAACAGCCTCGCCATTGAGCCGAATATGGTCGCGAGCAGATCACCAACGAAGCGGTCGGAACCTCGGAGCCGAAGTTCGACGCCGAGGTGGTTCGCGTGATGCGCTAAGCAGCACCACGGCGCTTGCCGGTATGTTTGCTGCCGGCAGCCGACGAACTCCTATCCTCCTGGACAAGGGCGCCGTGCGTCATTGCTTTGATTTACCGGCCGCTCAAGGCTTCCACAGTTTTCGCTTTCGAGGCGACCTTTGGAACATGCCAGCGGAAATTTAACATAACGACATAAACATTTCTTTATGCGGCGTTGACAATGAAGCGAACTGCTGTAATTGTCTCCCGCGTCGTGGTTCTCCGTACGGCGCTGCCGCAGCGGAGCTAAGAGGGAAGCCGGTGCGATGCCGGCGCTGCCCCCGCAACTGTTAGCGGCGAGCCAACCCCACTCATGTCACTGAGGCGAATAGCCTTGGGAAGACGGGTAGAGGCTATGACCCCGCGAGCCAGGAGACCTGCCACGGCGAATTACGTCCACGGGCGGGGTGTCTCGGTGGCCGCTGCAGCCTAGCGTTCGTGCCGGCCTGCTAGCGCCTTCCTTGTCACCGACGCCCCAACCATCGGGGTCTGGCATGACTATCTCTCAGCAAATTCCTGTAGCAACGCTCGGCGTGCCCCGCTTCGGTCGTCGGCGAGAACTGAAATTCGCGCTTGAAAGCTACTGGTCCGGAAAATCGTCCGCTGCCGACCTTCTCACGACCGCGAAGGCGCTCCGTGCCGCTAGCTGGGAGGAGCAGCACGATCGCGGCGTGTCGAAAATCCCGTCGAACGACTTCTCGCTCTACGACCATGTGCTCGACACCGCAGCCATGGTCGGCGCCGTTCCATCCCGTTACGGCTGGAATAGCGGCGAGGTTCCACTTGACATCTACTTCGCAATGGCGCGGGGCAACCAGGGTCAGACGGAGGATTGTCGACACGCTGGTCACCAGCAGGCGGCTCATCGGTCTGATGTAACCGCGATGGAAATGACCAAGTGGTTTGACACCAACTATCACTACATTGTGCCGGAACTCAACGATGATCAGACGTTCGCCCTCTCGTCGACGAAACCGGTCGATTACTTCATCGAGGCTAAAGCTCTCGGCGTTCACACACGCCCAGTCATCCTTGGACCGATCACCTTCCTCAAGCTGGCGAAATCGCCTGCCGAAGGATTCGATCCCATCGCGCTCCTGCCGCGGCTGCTGCCCGTCTACGAGCAACTCCTGCAGAGGCTGAAGCTGTCTGGAGCCGACTGGGTGCAGATCGATGAGCCAGCGCTTGTCCTCGATCTGAACCCGAACGAACGAGCTGCGTTCGAATTCGCCTATGGCCAGCTGTCGAAAGCCGCGCCCGAGCTGAAGATCATGCTGGCTACCTATTTCGGGCCGCTGGGAGACAATCTCGAAACCGCGGTTTCTCTGCCCCTGGCCGGGCTGCATATTGATCTCGTGCGCGCTCCCGAGCAGCTGGAAACGGTGGGTCGGCTCGCACCGAAGGATCTGGTGCTCTCGCTTGGCTTGATCGATGGCCGCAACGTCTGGCGTGCGAACCTGCCCGCCATTCTCGACCGCATCAAACCGATCGTCGCCGGCTGGCCCTTGGACCGCGTCGAGATCGCGCCTTCTTGCTCGATGCTGCATGTGCCGATCGACCTCCGCATGGAGACGGAACTCGACGCGGACATCAGGTCGTGGCTCGCCTTCGCGGCCCAGAAGACCGACGAGTTGGTGTTGCTTGCCCGGGCCCTGTCCCAAGGCAGGGATGCGGTGGCAGGCGCGTTGAAAGCGTCTGCCGAGGCTGCCGCCACTCGCGTGACATCCACGAAGATCCATGACCCGCTGGTTGAGGGGCGGATCGCCAGCATTGACGACAGCATGAAGCGACGAGAGAGCGCTTTTGCCGAGCGCTCCAGAGTCCAGGCCGGCACGCTCGGGCTGCCGCCGTTCCCGACGACGACCATCGGGTCCTTCCCGCAGACGCCGCAGGTACGCAGGGCGCGGGCCGCTCATGCGAAGGGCCAGCTGAGCTATGTCGACTACGAGACCTTCCTGAAGAAGGAGATCGAGGCTGCAATTCGCTGGCAGGAAGAGATCGGGCTGGACGTGCTGGTGCACGGTGAGTTCGAACGAAACGACATGGTACAGCATTTCGGCGAGCAGCTGTCCGGCTTCGCCTTCACCCAGCATGCCTGGGTGCAGAGCTATGGGTCGCGTTACGTGCGTCCCCCCATCATCTTCGGCGACGTATCGAGGCCCAATCCGATGACGCTGCGCTGGTGGCAGTTCGCCCAGTCGATTACGGAAAACCCTGTGAAGGGAATGCTCACAGGCCCAGTGACCATTCTCAACTGGTCATTTGTTCGCGACGACGTACCCCGCTCCGAAGCATGCCGCCAGATCGCGCTCGCCATCCGCGACGAAGTGACGGATCTCGAATGGTCCGGCGCAAGGATGATCCAGATCGATGAGGCCGCGTTTCGCGAAGGATTGCCACTGCGCCAGTCTGATTGGAACGACTATCTCGACTGGGCTGTCGAATGCTTCCGGATCGCTTCAACGGGTGTAAAGGACGCGACTCAAATCCATACCCACATGTGCTATTCGGAGTTCAACGAGATCATCGACGCGATCGCTGAAATGGATGCGGATGTCATTTCGATTGAGACGTCGCGCTCGAAAATGGAACTGCTGGACGCCTTCACGAGCTCCAAATATCCGAATGAAATCGGGCCCGGAGTCTACGACATTCACTCACCACGCGTCCCGGAAGTCGGCGAGATTTCGGATCTCGTCATGCTTGCCCGCGAGCGACTGTCCGATGCCCAACTGTGGGTAAACCCGGACTGTGGCCTCAAAACCCGCAAGTGGGAGGAGGTCCGCCCTGCCCTCATGAACATGGTTGCTGCAGCACGCGCGCTCCGGGAGAAAGTGTAGGCCGGAAGGTTTCCTGGTTGCTCACCATGTGGTGAGTTACCGGCTGCCGCATGTCGGCCTGTGAATGTGCCAAAACGCGATCACATCCTTTGAAATAAGTCACTCGAGCGAAATGTGCACTTTCCTTCGGCACGTGTATTAATCGCGCAGGAGTAAAGGGGACCGTTTTCTCCCTGTGACGTGTCGAGTTCGATTCTCGGCTCGGTTCATCGAAATGCGCGGGTACATACATGACAGGTTCCTTCACTGGCCGCCGGGTTCGCTATTCACCGGTTGACATCCGATGGCAAGCGTTCCAACGCGGCGGCGATCTGGCGCTTCGCTGCTGAGGGCAGAGGCAGGATGGGACGCGGGGGGTCGGCACGGCAAATGTCGAGCAATTCGGCAAGTGCATAGACGACGCGAAGGCTCGAGAACTCCTTGAAGAGGCTCCAGAGCGGCGCAAGCGTGGCATCGATCCGTCGCGCTTCGGCCGCATCGCCCTGTTGCGCCACCGTGACGATCTTCACGCAGACCTCGGGCAGGATGCCGGCGAGGACGCTGTACCATGTGTCGGCGCCGGCGATCATGGCCTCTGCGGCGTTCCAGTCGCCGCTGTAGCCGATCGAGAACCCTTCCGGCACAGTGCGCCTCTGGTCGGCCAGATGGCTCTTGATCGCATCGCCCTTGTCTGTCGGATTCTTGATAGCGACAATCCCACCCACCTTTGCCAAGCGGCTGACGAGTGCTGGGGTGAAATGGAAATGCGTCGTTCCTGGATTGTCGTAGATGACGATCGGAAGGCCACTTTCGCGCGCCACCGTCCAGAAATGTTCGAACAC
>NZ_JAMYPX010000071.1:0-7002 GCF_040320585.1 Mesorhizobium sp. M0663 | reverse complement strand
CGACCATCCAGTAATTGCCGGAGCGATGGCCGTTGGAGAGATATTCCCGGCACACCGCCTCGGCGTGTTCGCCAAGGCGGCGTGCCAGCTCGGAGGCCGAGCCGGTCATGATCGCCTCCCCTCAAGTCGCCGAGGTACGGTCGGTGACACCAACCAGCGTATGGCGGTCGAGGAGCGCGGCGAGGATGGCGGACCCTTGCGCGGTCGTCGGGATGAACAGCCGGAGCTTCCAGGCGATGATCTCGGAGATCAGTCCCAGCGCCTTCAGCCGAGGGACCATCGCGTCGGTGAAGCCGACCAATTCGACACGGTAGTCGTTCATGATCCGACTGCGGCGCAGGATCAGGCCATCGGCGAGTTGCAGTCCAATCCGTCCGTCGGCGAGCCCGGTCCAGGCATCTTCCGGCGCCAGCCTCGGCACATCGTCGAGACCCAGATTGCGGAACATGGTGGCGACCAGCGTCGGCGCGATGTGGCGGCCGATGATGCGCTCCCCGGCATCGGTCTGGATTCGATAGACTCGACAGTCGCCGTCCGGCAGCCGACGCCAGATCGGCAACAGCAGACCCGTCACGATGTGAAAGGTGCTGGTGGTGAACTCCGGGACGGCGGCGACTTCCGAGTCCCACAGCTCGCAGAAGAGTTTTCGGTCGGTCGGCTGCCAATGGGTTTCGGCAAGTGCGTCGAGGCCGAAGCGCAGCTCGTCGGTCGGCCGCAGCAGGCGCGCGCGATGCTCGACGGTTCCGTCGTCGAGCATCAGGCTCGCCGTCGGCAGCCGGATCGCCGCGCGGCTCGACCGTGTGTTCACCAACAGAACCGATTGGGGCTCCGCCCGGACGATGGCCAGCGCGTCGACGAGGCCGAGCGGCCGGATACGGTCCTTGCGCGCGACGGTGAGCACATGTGACTGCGCGCCGGAGACTGGATGGGTATAGACGGTCCTACGATCGGTGACGACGATGCTCTCCGCCGTGATCGTCTCCAGACCCTTGTCATAATTGCCGGCGGCTATGGCGCCTTCTATTCTTCCCGCCATCAACTGCTCGAACACCTCGAACAGCAGGTTCTGGGTCTCGATGCGCAGCGCCAGCAGGCGATTGAGCCAGGTCGTGATCGGCGGCAGCTCGTCGCGCAAACCACCTTCATCCGTCGTCAGCGACAGGCCGGTTACCGTCTCGAAGGTCGTGAGCGAGCAGCCGTCGATCTTGCCCTGGTGCAACAGAAGATAGAACTGGCGAAGGGCCGCACGGGCATAGGGGCTTTCGAGATTGTCCTCGGACCGGAACAGCCCTGCCCCGCCGGTCTGGCGCTGGCCGCGCGTGATCGCGCCAAGCGTGTCGAGCCGTCGCGCGATCGTCGACAGGAATCGCTTGCCAGCCTTCACGTTGGCGGCCATCGGCCGGAACAGCGGCGGTTGCTTCTGATTTGTGCGGTGGGTCCTTCCGAGACCCTGGATGGCGTTGTCGGCGCGCCAGCCGGCCTCGAGCAGATAGTGCTTGCGCAGCCTCTGGTTCCTGGCCCCGAGATCGGCGTGATAGGAGCGGCCTGTACCGCCGGCGTCGGAGAAGATCAGAACGCTCTTGTCGTCATCCATAAAACTCTGGGTCTCGGCCAGATTGGCCGAGCCAGGGCGGTTTTCCACGGCCAGCCGGTCGATGCCGTCGCGGCCGGTCTTCTCGACGATGCGGCGCGAGCGGCCGGTCACCTCGGCGACGGTGTCTGTGCCAAAATGATGGATGATCTGGTCGAGGGCGCTGCCGACCGGCGGCAGCGATGCGAGTTTTTCGATCATCTCGCCGCGCCGGCGAACCGCCTCGCGGCACTGGACCGGGTTGCCATCTTCGTCGTGGACAGGCCGCGAGTAGACGTTGCCCTCCGCGTCGGAATACTCCTCGAACAGTTGGGTCGGGAAGGAATGCATCAAGTACCCGCCGACATACTCGCGCGGCGTGATGTCGACATGCAGGTCCGACCATTCCTCGGTGGGGATCTCGGCAAGCCGTCGTTCCATCAGCGCCTCGCTGGTCGAGACGATCTGCACGACTGCCGCATGCCCGTCGGCGAGGTCCTGCTCGATCGCGCCGATCAGGGTCGGCGTCATCATCGAGGTGATCAAATGCGAGAAAAAGCGTTGCTTGGTACTTTCAAAGGCTGAGCGCGCCGCCGATTTGGCGTTGCGGTTCAGCGTGCCGGACTCACTGGTGATGTTGGTCGCCTCGAGTGCGGCGGTCAGGTTGTTGTGGATGACCTGGAAGGCGTCCGCATAGGCGTTGTAGATGCGGATCTGCTCCTCGGACAGCTCGTGCTCGAGGAGTTCATATTCGACCCCGTCATAAGAAAGCGAACGCGCCGCATAGAGGCCGAGCGACTTGAGATCGCGGGCGAGCACTTCCATCGCCGCGACACCGCCGTCCTCGATCGCGGCGACGAATTCGGCGCGGTTGGCGAATGGAAAATCCTCGCTGCCCCAAATGCCGAGACGCTGCGCATAGGCCAGGTTCTCGACGGCGGTCGCACCGGTCGCGGAGACGTAGACAACGCGGGCATCGGGCAGCGCGTGCTGCAGCCGCAGGCCCGCCCTGCCTTGTTGGGAGGGCGCGACGTCGCCACGCTCACTTTTGCCGCCAGCGGCATTGGCCATGGCGTGGGCCTCGTCAAAGACGATGACGCCATCGAAAGATTTTTTCGCCCCCGACGGGTTTTCTCCAATCCCTGTCTGGCTTTCTTTAATCCCCGTCTGGCTTTCGGGCCTCCCCGCCAAGTTTTCTCTGTTCCCCGTCGGGCCTTCGTCCCTCCTCGCCTCTTGGCCGACCCAGTCGAGTATCTGGGCGATCCGGGATTTCTTGCCCTCCCGCTCTTGCGAGCGCAGGGTTGCGTAGGTCGTGAACAGGATGCCCTCGGCAAGGCGGATCGGCGTGCCCTGCCGATAGCGCGAGAGTGGCTGCACGAGAAGTTTTTCCTGGCCGAGTGCTGCCCAATCGCGCTGGGCGTCTTCCAGCAATTTGTCCGACTTGGAAATCCAGATCGCACGGCGGCGGCCCTGTAGCCAATTGTCGAGGATGATGCCGGCGACCTGCCGTCCCTTGCCGCAGCCGGTTCCGTCACCCAAAAACCATCCGCGGCGGAAGCGGACCGCGTTCTCAGCACCTTCTGGCGCTGCGGAGACGACATCGCAGGTCTCGTCAACAGTCCAGGCGCCGGTGAGATGGCCGCAATGGGCTTCGCCGGCATAGATGACGCTTTCGAGTTGGGCGTCTGACAGCAGGCCCTCGTCGATGATCGCATCAGGAAGAAGCGGCCGATAGGAAGGCTTTGGCGGCGCGACGGCGGCCATTGCGGCCGAGTGCACGAGCGACGTCGGATGCGGTTTCGCGCGGGGAATGTCAATCGACTGGAGCGCATAGGGTTCGTAGATCGTGTCGGTGAGCCGGCCGCCCTCCTCCGGCATCCAGTCGCGCAGCTCATAGGCGAGGGGGACAGCCGGCGTGCTGTTTGCCATGACCTGGCGGGCGGGCTTCGCCCGCGCAGTCGGGCGGACCGATTGGATGGCCTTCGGAGCAGCCGTTGAGGCACCGAGGGGTGCGGCTCTCGCTCCCGATTGGGCACCCATGTGCATGGCGGCATTGCGCACGATGCCGTTGGACAATGTACCGGTCGAGTTCGGAAAGCCGCCCGGTGTCCGGGGCGGCAGATCCGTGATCCAGGAGAGCAGCGTTTCGACATTCGTGGCCTTGCCCGGCGAGCCGGAGAAGCTGGTTGGGTCGTTAGCAGGAACTTTGTCGATGATGGTCAAGCGGGTCTCAGCCGTCGTCCCATGGCGGGCGTAGACACGGCCGTCGATCGCTGCGGTGAAGACGGTGGTGCCCTGCTGCTGCAACCGTTCGAAGGCCGGCCGCCATTTGGCGTTTTCGGGAGACAGCCCGGAGCCGGTGATGGCAACGAGGCGTCCGCCCGGACGCAGGCGTGCGAATGCGGAAGAGAGGTGCCGCCATGCGGCATCGGCGACATGGCCGTCGACATATGCGCCGACGCTGAAGGGTGGATTCATCAGCACGACGGACGGCTCCATGGCCGCGTCGAGATGATCGTCGATATGGGCGGCGTCGTGCCGCGAGACGGGAACGCGCGGGAACAGAAGGCCGAGGAGATCGGCGCGTGTCGCTGCAAGCTCGTTGAGAGCGATCGAGGCGCGCGCCATCTCGGCATGGACGGCGAGCAGACCGGTGCCGGCCGAGGGTTCGAGAACGAGGTCGCAAGATGCGATCGCCGCGGCGTGCGCCGTGACGAAGGCCAGCGGCAAGGGCGTGGAGAGCTGCTGCATGGCCTGGCTCTCGTCGGACCGTCGCGTATGAGTGGGAAGAAGTTCGGCGATGCGCTTCATCATCGCCAGCGTTGCCTGCGGCGTGGTGGACCGGGACAGAACCGCAGGGCCGAACCGGCGCAGAAACAGCACCTGGGCGATTTCGAGCGCCTCATAGGCGTCCTTCCAGACCCAGAACCCTTGCGCATCGCTGCCGCCAAAACTTGTCGTCATGGCGGTGCGCAGTGCGGCGGTGGTGACAGGCTCGCCCTGTTCGAGGAAAGGCAAAAGCAGCATTCCCGCCTGATGGATCGCCTGGGCGGTGTCGATGGCGTCTTGTGCCGGCGCCGCAAGGGAAGCGGCCGTACGTGCGACGGTTGAGGTGGTCGAAACAATGTTCATGGAGATGTCCTTCGCGAGATGGGAGTGGCGCCCGCGCCGGCACTCTCTCCGCGCCAGCCGGGCCGTACTCCTCTGGGCTCCCCTCTGCCTCTGGCGCCGATGCACCAAAGGGGTTGCACTCAGCACAAAGCCATGACTTGAATGCGCGGACAGGGATGCGGCGGCGACCTGGAGCTGCGGAGGTGATGCGACGGTTCAGAATTGGCAGTGCGGTCTACGAGGAGGGAGCGCCTGACCTGCAGGCGGCGCTGGCGAACGCCTATGCCCGCACCGAGCGTCCGCTATGCCTGTGCCGCGAGCCGAGCTGCCCGATGTACATCGCCCGCATCGGCGACCTTCATCTGATCAAGCGCATGCCGCTCAGCGGCGGCGGGCATGATCCGTCCTGCGATTCCTATGAATCACCTCACGAACTGTCCGGGCTGGGCGCGCTGATGGGCAGCGCGATACAGCTTGATCCGCAAAGCGGCATGGCGGCCCTCAAATTGGACTTCAGCCTGTCGAAGACAGGGAGCCGGGCAGCATCCGTGCCTGCGGGGCAAAGTTCCGCCAGCGCAACCGCCGATCCCAGGAGGATGTCGCTGCGTGGCCTCCTTCATTATCTCTGGCACGAGGCCGAATTGACGATCTGGACATCCCGATGGGCCGGCAAGCGACATTGGTGGAATGTCCGCTGGCATCTGCTCGAGGCTGCCGGGCAAATGACGGTGCGGGGCGACCCGCTCGCGAATATCCTGTTCGTGCCCGAGCCGTTTCGCGCCGAGAACAGGCAAGCGATCGAACATCGTCGCAATGCGGCTCTCGGCATGGCGCTCCCGCCGAAATCCGGCCCACGAAAGCTACTGGTTCTGGTTGGCGAGGTGAAAGAGATCGTTCCTGCCCGATCCGGTCAGAAACTTGTCATCAGACATTTGCCCGGCTTTCCCTTCATCATCGATGATGCATTGCATCGCCGCTTGCAGGCGCGTTTTGAGAAAGAATTGTCGCTGTGGGCAGCGGATTCCAGCTCACATCTCATGACGATCGCGACGTTCGGACTGAACCCGGCCGGCCTCGCCATTGTCGAGGAGATCGCGTTGATGGTGGTGTCCGAGAACTGGATTCCCTACGAGACGATCCTGGAGAAAAGGCTCGTCGATGGGCTGGCTCGTCTTCGCGAGAAGAGCGTGAAGGGATTGCGCTTTGACCTGCAACCCGACCAGCCGATCGCCAATGCGTTGCTTCAGAACAGGGACGAGCCGACAGCGCTCTTTGTCGTTCCGGCCGGAGCGGACGAGACCTTTGAAGCGTCGCTCGATGAAATGATCGCCGCGCGTCCGGAGATCGGCTCCTGGGTATGGCGGGTCGGCGAAAGCGATATGCCGCCGCTACCGCCTTGAATGTCGGCGGAATTTCCGTCGCTGCTTCAGTATGCCTTAGAGCGGTTCCTGATTTGACGGAATCGAAGGGGATTCCGGATCAGTCGGTTTTGTGATTCAAGATGCTGGCTGGAGTGGAGGCCAGCATCGGATGACGCGACCTCTTTCGGATGATCTTCGCGAACGTGTTGTAGCGGCGGTTTTGGGTGGCGAGAGCCGCCGGTCGGCCGCGAAACGGTTCGGCATTTCGGTTTCGGCGGCGGTGAAGTTGTTGCAGCGCCATCGGGCGACTGGCTCGGTTGCGCCTGGCAAGATGGGCGGACATCGCAAGAGGGTGCTGGAGCCGCACCGTGCCTTCATCGAGGCGCGTGTGCGTGAGACGCCGCATCTGACACTGCATGGTCTGAAGGATGAGTTGGCCGCACGCGGGGTCAAGGTCTCGCACAACGCGGTCTGGCTGTTCCTGCGCCGCGAGGGCCTGAGCTTCAAAAAAAACGCTGTTCGCCCTTGAGCAGGCGCGCGCTGATATTGCCCGCAGGCGTCAGCGATGGCGCTCTTGGCAGGCCGGCCTCGATCCGCAGCATCTGGTCTTCATCGACGAGACCTGGATCAAGACCAACATGGCTCCGCTGCGCGGTTGGGGGCCGAAGGGCGAGCGGCTGCGCGGCTTGGCCCCGCACGGCCACTGGCGCACGCTGACCTTCCTCGGCGCGCTGCGCTGCGATAGGCTCGCGGCACCTTGCGTCTTCGACGGGCCAATCAACGGCCAATGCTTCCGCGCCTATGTCGAGCAGCAGCTCATCACCGTGCTGAAACCCGGCGACATCGTCGTCATGGATATGTGTGGACGCCCCCGTCAGCGCAAGAAGAATCTTATATGAAGAATGAGGAGCGTGGTCGGGTGCTGACATGTGTCCGGCCTCTGATGCGGCGTTCCACATG
>NZ_JAMYPX010000070.1:0-7254 GCF_040320585.1 Mesorhizobium sp. M0663 | reverse complement strand
AAAGTTCGAAACCAGCCGACAGACCATCATGCGAGTCAGAGACGACAGTTCACGTTCCGTTCGACCTTAGCGTATGATTTCGAGCAGCTCTTGTTCTGACCCCATACTCACACTCCCTTGCGTTGCCGCAGCCTGGCGGCTCCGGTCGGGCATCAAGGATTTTCAAGGGGAGCGGTCCAGTCTTGGAGTGCCGCCGTTGGTCGGCGGTGTTTTTTGAAGAAACGCGCGGCCCGTCAGTGTGCTCACTCTCGAGCGATGCGCATTGCTGTCATTTCAATTAATTCGCCAAGGAAGCGGATGCTGATTAAGCCCTGCGCTTCTCGATCTTTGTCTGTTCGGTCGATGGGCCACTCCTCTTGCAGTAGGTGCAAGCCGGTTGCGAACTTTTCCCTATTGAAGTCCGGAACATCCTCTATCAAGCGGATCAGAAGATGCTGCAGGAACGCCTTCTCGGTAGCCTTCCAAAGCATAAACATTTCGCAACAGTTTCGGCATTGTGGCTCATGCTGCCGCGCTCGCGGCGATACGCTTATCAATCCACTCTTCGACCTCGGCACGCATATATGCACTACGTCGTTCGGATAGCGAAACGGGCTTCGGGAACCCCCCGGCTTCGGCCATCAAAATCAATAGTGTACGAGAAAGAGACGTGGCTGACGCCGCGTCTTTTGGTGCGATCAGGCGCGGTTGGTTGTCGTTTGCTGTCATCGGAATCCCCATTGCAACCCGGCGCAAAAAGAGCGTGCGGAAAATCCAACGTGCGAAGGGGCACGTTCAAATCTGAATCTTTAGAGAGGGATTCGGGTCGCCGTTAACTTAGGCGAGGTAAGCCAAGGTGAAGAACAATATGCGTTTTCGCCTGTAATGCCAATATGGTCAACGGGCTTTATTTTACAATACTGTGCCAGTCTACCATCAAGCCGCGTCTTTTTTGCGACGCGGTGCCACGTCTGTATGCGGCTTCGGTCTTGTCCTTGAGCACATGAGCCAAGGCCGCCGCGGCTACATCGCGCGGGTAATCGGTCTATCGCCAGCCCAATCACGGAACGATGAGCGCAGACCATGCAAGGTCGCATCGCCCGCACCAGCGGCCCTAAGCGCCTTCGTCATCGCTGTGTCGCTGATTGGCCTTCCGTCGCGTCCACCTTCGAACACCAGATCGCTGGTCGACTGCTGCTGTGTAGCGCGGAGGATTGTCACGGCGCGCTCGGAAAGCGGAACCTCATGGTCGCGCGCAGCCTTCATCTTTGCGGCGGGTACCGTCCACAAGGCCGCATCAAGGTCGATCTCCGGCCACACTGCGCCGCGAACCTCACTGGAACGCGCTGCGGTCAATGCGGCGAACTCCACAGCCCTAGCTGACACGCCAGCGGCGGCTCGTAGGCGCTTGATGATGGCAGGCAGTTCCTTGTAGCCGACTGCTGCGTGATGGCCGCGCGTGAGCTTCTGTCGAGCCGGAAGCATATCCTTCAGGCCTCTCCGCCAGTCGGCAGGGTTGTCGCCGACATAAAAGCCGCCTCGCCTTCGCGTGATCCATTACTGCTGCAATGCACATGCGGAGGCGGTCAGCAGTCTCTGGTATCTTCTCCCAGATCGGCTTCAGCGTCTCGACCACGTCGTCGCGCGCGATCTCGGCGATCGGCCTCTTGTGCAGCGGCTTGGCATATTCACGCAACGTCATCGACCACTGCGCCTTGTGCTTCCCATTGCGGAAAGACTTCTCCTTCACCGCTATCTTCATCGGAAAGCGAGCCGGGAAAGTGTCTCGCTTGACGATTCGAAAGACCCGCTGTTTATAGCTTTTTCATCGGCTTCTTTCGTTATCGTTGGCGTCGGAATTGTCCTGCCTGCATGGTTGGCTTTTCATGTTGGCGGTTCGGGTTTGGTTGGCCTCGTGTTGCTGTCGTCCAGCGTGGCGGGTCTGGTGCTCGCACCGGTCGCCGGCCATCTGGTCGATCGTCATGATGGAGCAAAGAACTGAGGTCTTTCAATTTGAACCTAATTCCCGCAGCCCCGACCGTGAGACCGCTCTTTTCGCGGACGCCGTAACCACATCTGAACAGGCGGAGCGTGTCGCCGCCTGTTCGCCCTCATCCGGCGAACAATTCCTTGTAACCGGTCGTCACCATCCAGTTCGCCCGATCGAGATGGCTTCGCACGGTTTTCCGGGCCCGCTCCGGCTCTTGCACCGGATCGATGCCGAGGATGACCTGCGCCATCTCCTCATAGCTTGCCTCGTCGGCACCTGCATCCAGGAGCCTCAGGTAGGTCGTGAAGTGCTGGCGGTCGTAGCTGGTCAGGCTGTCAGACCAGGGCACTTCTTCTTTAAGGCCTGGTTTAACGTCTGGATATTTCATCATGATATCGGGCTCCGGAAGTAAGTGATCGAAGAGCGATTGTTTCTTTCGACAGCCTAACCAAGCGGATGGGAAACATCGTAGCTAACACAACACCGCGATCATGACCCGCAAGCGCCCGCTCGAGGCGATATGCGCATCTTCTGAGCGGTTCGACCCAGGTTAGCGAGAATTGCAAAAAGCTCAAGACCGTGCGGCTGCACATCGGGTTTCGCGCGGATTGGTGGCCATCAAGGTCGTTTGTGACCACAGGATTAACAGGCAAAGCTTGTGCTTGAATTACCGCAATGCTCAGCATCGGTTCAACCACCGTATTCGAGTTCGCAGCGCCTGCCGAGGGCGCGCTGGCCGGGGCGCAGGTCAAATCGAAAGTCAAGAACCGAAGCCTAGCTACCGCATCCGTGAGGGCTTCGTGAGCTGCGGAAGGACGACCTTGGGGCTTCATGGGGGGCGCAAAACATCTTTGGCGCTTCGTTTTGCCCGGCCGACAGCGCGCAGATCAACATGCGCACGACGGCGGATGCAGCGCTATGGTCCTCGGTGCCGACGAGCATCGCGATAGTCCTGCCGGGCTGTATTTGCTTTCAGCGACAACCGCCACTATTAAGCAACACTTCGCCGACTGTGTTTCAGGCTGCCCGGAGAATTTCATGACAGAAGAAGCCGCAAAAAACATTGACACCCTCATCGAGCTCACGGCCGATGTCGTCTCAGCCTATGTCTCCAACAATCCGGTCCCGGTGGGGGATCTCCCTGCCCTGATCGGCCAAGTGCACGCGGCTCTGAAAGGGACGGCGGAAGGTGTCTCTGCAAAAGAGCCGGTTGCCCTTACGCCTGCAGTCCCGATCAGGAAGTCGGTGACACCGGACTACATCATCTCCCTTGAGGACGGGAAGAAATTCAAATCGCTAAAGCGCCATCTGTCGACCCACTATGGGCTAACGCCGGATGGATATCGGGCCAAATGGGGCCTGTCGGCGGATTATCCCATGGTCGCGCCGAACTACGCCGCGGCGCGCTCGTCATTGGCCAAGACAATGGGGCTCGGCCGCAAACCGAAAGCGCCGGAAACGCCGGCGCCGGCACCGGCGAAGCGGACCCGCAAGAAGGTCGCAGCTTAGAATTTCGGCAATCGAGGTCGTGCTGGAGCGCGCAGCTACCGTCGGCATCTGCGCAGAATACGAGAAGGCGGGGACAGCCCGCCTTCAACTGCAACATCCTTGTTTCACAAGAAGCGCCTCCGCCAGCAATGTGCTGCGCCGAACCCTATTCTCGCCCGCTCTTGTCCAGCGGCCGTCAGTACATCCGGACTTGCCGCGTACTTCCGGCTCTTGCCGGGGGCAGGAGAAAAATCAGCCAGCTTTGCTGAGGCTGCCAGCGGAGGACTTGCCAGTGCGGCGGTCCTGCTCGATCTCATAGTTGATCTTCTGGCCGTCAGCGAGGGTCGAGAGGCCCGCGCGTTCGACAGCGGAAATGTGGACGAAAACGTCCTGACCACCATTGTCGGGCTGGATAAATCCAAACCCCTTGGTGCTGTTGAACCACTTCACGGTTCCAGTTGCCATATGCGTATTCCTTGTAAAGTTCGCAACACGTTTTGGTTCGGCGATCATGCCGGGCGCCCGGAGCGACACGCCGTGGTAAGCGCATCGAGCAGCCAGTGGACTGGCGGCGATCAAGCGGCAGTCGCAAAGGTAGACGAAACTCACGCACCACGTGGTGAACCTTGCAATGAGGAGTCGGGGGCCGGCACCTCGTACGATCGCCATCGTCAGAGGATCGAAGCGTTAATCACTGCGGCCAGCGCGGATGCGATCGATCAGGCGCGCGTTTTGCTGGATCAGTTCAAAGGTGAGTCATGAACAACCGCCCACGCGATCGACGACTTCCTGCTTGATTTGATGCCCTGGTGGTTGTTGTAGAAAACACCCGCAAGAGGCTCTACAATCCGGCGAGGCAGTTGGCGCGCGTGAGATTGACCAGGATCAGGCCGTTCTAGGCTGATTAGAGCGCCCACTCTCGCGAAGAAGGGGGCCGATCTGATCATCGACAAAATCGAGCGCAGCAAAGCTGACCCGTTCTGTGGGTGATCGCTGCTGCGATTCCTCATGCACCACCCAGCGTCTGGATCAACGACAACGAGGGCTGCGGAACAAGCCTGGTCAGCGCCACCTCTTGCGACTTCGCAACCCACACTAAGGGTTGATCGGTGGAGGAAAGCCGATGCATGTGCAGCAAGTGCAGCTTTGGGATTGCCGAGCGCTTGCGAGTGCAATCTGTGCCCGGCCACCCAGACATCCGGCATGCGGACCATCAGCAGCATAATCAGTCGCAGGTGGCCGATTGCAAAAATGCGTTGGACGGGTCCGATTTACTCGGGAACATGCGAGCATGGAAAAGTGGCGGCCATCTTCATTGCATCTTGAACATTTTGCGGCTTCGCGATGGGCCTACTAAAGGCGACTGCGTGGGCGATATGGTCGTTATGGCGGTCATGCTGACGGCAAGACAACAGATCGGGAGCCTGGGCCTAAACACCTAGGCTCCGGCGGTGAGCCGCTTCAGTCGTGGCATGGACGATTTCACGGTCTTCGAAAACCGTTGGAAAATGCGTGGGCGGGTGGACGAAAGCGTGCGATCGGCCTAGACGACATTTCGCACGCTCCCAAATCCGCCGAGAGCACTATGAAGCAGCAGCGACCTTTTGTGTATCCATCCGGTGAGGGACGCGGACGACCTATTTGTTTCCGTCGGGATGGATGGCGATGAGGTTTTGAAGGCTCTCGATGCCGAATTCGGAGAAGGCCATGACGCCGTCTTCGTGGTCTGGCCCGTAGACGCAGATCAGACCGTCCTCGGGTTCCATTTCGATAGCGATTTGGCCGAGCCAGTCCGCATCTTCGCCGAGATCCCGGGCGACGCGCGCGATGGTTCGCACGGAATGGATTTTGTTGATGTGCATTGTCAGGCTGCGATTGCGGCGGGCTTGGACCGCCAGTTCCACGGCAGCAACTCGTCGAGACGATTGGCGGGGTGCCCGGCAATGCGGTGAAGCACATCGGTAAGCCAGGCTTGCGGATCGACATTGTTGAGCTTGGCGGTGCCGATGAGGGCGTAGATGACTGCAGCGCGCTGGCCTCCACGATCGGAGCCACAGAACAGCCAGGCCTTGCGACCGAGCGGGACGCAGCGCAAGGCCCGTTCAGCCGCGTTGTTCGTAATGCAGATCCTGCCATCGTCGAGGAAGCGGGTAAACGCCGGCCATCGGCGCAGCATGTAGTTGATGGCCTTGGCGAGATCGTGGTTGCGTGAGAGCTGGGCAAGCTGGGCGATCAGCCAGGCGTGAAGGTCCTCCATCAGTGGAGCGCTGCGCTCCTGGCGGGCGCAAGCACGCGCTTCAGCGCTCAATCCGTTGATCTCGCGCTCGATATCGAACAGTGCATCCAGGCGCTGCACCGCCTCCAGTGCGATCGGGTAGATCGCCCCTGTCCGTTCGCCGCGGCTCTTCTTGCGCGCTGATCCCTCGACGTCGGCGAGTTCGAAGAACTTGCGGCGCGCATGGGCAAAGCAGCCCGCTTCGAGCACAGGCCCTGGGCGACGATCGGCTGCGTAGAGTTCGCCATAGCCGCCATAGGCGTCTGCCTGCAGGATCCCGGACCAGCTGTCGAGATGCGCTCGCGGATGTTCGCCACGGCGGTCGCGCGAATAGTGGAACAGCGCGGCGGGCGGATCGGCGCCGCCGAATGGCCGGTCGTCGCGGACATAGACCCACAGCCTGCCGATATCGGTCTTGCCCTTGGCGAGGACCGGCACCGTTGTGTCGTCGCCGTGCAATCGGTCGGCGGCGAGAACATGAGCCTCGATCCGGCGATAGAGGGGCATGAGCGCGAAAGTGGCCGCGCCAACCTGGTCGGCGAGCGTCGACAGGCTCAGTGGCACGCCCTCGCGAGCGAAACGTTCAGCCTGGCGGTTCAAGGGTTGATGCTGGCCGTACTTGTCGAACAGCAGCATGGCGAGCAAGCCAGGACCTGCCCAGCCACGCGGCACGACATGGAACGGCGCCGGCGGCTGGGTGATCGTCTCACAGTTCCGGCACGAGAACTTCTCGCGCACCGTCTGGATGACCTTCCACTGACGCGGGATCACCTCCAGCGTCTCGGTCACGTCCTCGCCGAGCTTCGAAAGCCGCGTCCCGCCGCAAGTCGGACACGAACATGGCGCTGGGATGACGATGCGCTCACGCGGCAGATGCTCGGGAAACGGCTTCTTCACTGGCCGTTTGCGCTCGAAGGCGGTGACACTGGTCGTCCTGGTCGCCGCCGCCTCGGCGGCAAGGTCATCTTCGCTGGCTGTGGCCTCGAGTTCCTCGAGTTGCAACTCCAGTTGGTCCAGGAGCCGGCGGCTGCGCTCGGCGCTGGGGCCATACTGCTCGCGCCTGAGCTTGGCGATCTGCAGCTTGAGGTGCCCGATCAGAGCTTCCGTAGCCGACGCCTTAGCCCTCGCGGCGGCAAGTTCGGCGCCCATCGAAACAACCAGCGCCTTAAGCGCTTCGACATCGTCCGGCAGGGGCGAAATGGCGGCTTCCATGGCCGAAATGAATCAGCACCTGTCTCTCGGTGCAATCGAAAAATGCCGCTTTGGCTGAGGAAATCCGCGTCCTATCCCGCGCTCGCCGGACGCCAGCTGTACTGCGGGTTGCGCCAGTCAATCCCGTCGAGCAAACACGCCAGCTGAGCGCTCGTCAGCGACACTGCACCGTCCTTCGCCTGGGGCCAAATGAAGCGGCCCTTCTCGAGCCGCTTGTAACTCACTTGGAAATGCAGGCGGTTCGTCGTCCCCGTTGCAGTTTGTGACGGTGACTCACCCCTTTCATCCGTATTCCGGCCAGCGCGGTATC
>NZ_JAMYPX010000069.1:0-8538 GCF_040320585.1 Mesorhizobium sp. M0663 | reverse complement strand
GAGCATCGTTTCAGGCATTCTCATCCCCTCCAGATCACGTCCAAGAATCGCATGGGAAGGCCATGATCACAAGCCTATTGCTGTCTTTGGTTGATAAAGGCCAACAACGCTAAGGGAGAACAAACGGTGATCTGATTTCGTTCGACGCTCGTTTTCGAGAGCCGCTCTGGGTCGTTCGCAATCAACTGTGTAGGCCAGCGGAGCGAGCAAGGAGCGCCAGATCTGGACAGGGCTGAGTGGGGTGTTTTTCCCGAAAGGTGGGGGCCATGCCCTAAGGGACACGAGATGTAGTGGACTCGTCGATCCGCGCGGTTTCGATTCGCGCACCCGGGCACAACGCTTGGATAAGTCCCATCAGACGCTCTCCGGTGGCCGTCATCTGTTTAGCTGACATTGGGCCGAGGGCTTCCAGCACGAGCCACATGGCGCGGGTATTGACCGTGACCATGGTGCGCCGCCCCTGCCGCCAGTTCCAGCGGCGGCACGTGACACCGCCATCATCGCACCAGATGACTTCGCCCGGTTCGGGATGCTCGGTTACCATTTCACCTTGCTGGATCGTGTCGAATGGCTCCGCTCCCTTCGCAATTAAAAGTCTCGGGACCCCCTGGTAAAGATCGAGATCCTCCCCGCCAACCGGAACGCCATACAACACGCTGACGGCATTGTAGGCATCAACCAGTGGGGATATCCGCGGGAGAGAGCCATCTTTCCGCACACGCTTGAGAAGCGCGGCGGCCGAGCACGGCGATCGATTGGCTTTTGTGCCGAAAGCCGCGTAGGCAACGGCCCACGCCGCAAGATGCGCGTCCCTTTGGGCGTCATCGCGAAGCGCGGCCTGTTCCGCCGCCGCAATCGTGTCGTTCAACGCCTGTGCATCCGGCACGTCGATTTCAGCGTTCCGTACCACAATGCTGATCAGATGAAAATCCGGGTAGCGGGCCTTGATCTCGGGGGCAATCAATGGGCGGGAAAGACATGGGATGCTCTTTTCTCATGGGGAGGCTTTGCGCTGGCGGTCGTTCGGGAGATGTATGAAGAAGGGTGCTTGTCGAGCGTCCAGATCTTCTGGCATCGGCGTGGTGCATGCCGCACCATGCGCTGGATAATTCCATCATTCGGCCGTGGACAAGGCCTGGTAGAGATCGACGATTATGTCTTGCGGGTGCTCGAGCCCGACCGAGATGCGCAGCAACCCCGCCGGAGCAATCGACTTTGGTCCTTCTACAGAGGCCCGATGCTCCATCAGCGAATGCGTGCCTCCAAGGCTCGTGGCCCCCACCACAAGATTGAGCCGCCCAGCGACCGTCATGGCTGCCTCGGCGCCGCCTCGAACGATGAAGGAAAGCATGGCACCGTAGCCAGACATCTGCCGCCCGGCCAACTCATGGCCCGGGTCATCGGGCAGGTCCGGAAAGAGAACACTTTCGACTGCCGGATGTTTGCCCAGCGTTTCGGCGACTTTCTGGGCGCCGTCACAGTGGGCTCGCATGCGAACCGGCAAAGACTGCAGCCCACGAAGTGCCAGCCAGCAGTCGAAGGGAGCCGCGACGCTTCCCTTGTGCCGCTGGATCATGCGCAGGGGGCGTTCCAGAGACGCGGCGTCCGGCAAGACGACGACCCCAGCCATCATATCGGAATGGCCACCTATGTATTTCGTTGCCGAATGCATCACGGCATCGGCCTCCAATTCGAACGGGCGCTGGAGGACGGGCGTCGCCCAGGTGTTGTCAACCACCGCAATCGCACCGGCCTCGTGCGCTTTGTCGCAAGCCGCCCGGATATCCACGACACGGATGAGCGGGTTCGAGGGGGTCTCGATCCACACGAGGCCCGTGGGGGCGGCACCCACGGCCGTGCGCAGCGCGTCCAGGTCGCGCATGTCGACGGCGACGAAGTCGAACCGGCTTCCGATATCGGTTTCGTCAATCAGCGATCGGATGCCGAAATACATGTCGTCCGGCACGACAATACGATTGCCCTTGCGGGGGTGCGCCTCGAACACCGCCGTAATGGCGGCCATGCCAGACTAGAAGGCGACAGCGGCGTGACCTCCTTCAAGCGCCGCCATCGCCGTTTCGAACGCGTTCCGCGTCGGGTTGGCATCCCTGATATATTCATAGCTCGACGGGTAGCCACCGTCCGCACTCCGTTCGAAGGTCGTACTGGGATGGAAGGGGATCGTGACGGCGCCGGTGAAAGGATCGACACCCCGACCCGCATCGCTTTGGTTTCCAGTTGCATGGAGCACCTCCTTAGGTGGATCTGAGAAGGAAGACGGCAGGAATGGCCAAAAGCAGACCGATTCCCTGTGTCATTGAAGGCCGCTCGCGCAGGACCTTAATGGCCAGCACGATCATCGCGACCGGATAGCGAGGCGACGGCCGCGGTTTCGGCCAATCCTCGGTGGCGAAAGCCACCATCAGCAACAGGTTTGCAATTCCATCGAGAAGGCTGGCCACGGCGGCAATGCTGAGGCCGCGCGGGCAAGACGCGTGGCTTCGGCACCCCGGGCGGCGACACCGCCAAGAAAGTCGCCCGCACCGAATGCGACGGCAGCGAGACCTGCAGCCATCACTCTCATGCGTGGAACACCGCAGGATGCGTGGGGCAAATCGCGGATGCGTGTCCACCCGCCCCATTGCGGGCCGTGGTTCCTGCTGAACGGCAATTGCTCCACAGACGATGAGCCGGCGCATCTTCATCGATCCCTGGGTTTGATGACGCGGTTGAAGGGTCCGCCCCGGTCGACGCCGCGCGGAACTCCGGTTGCTCGTGCGCGATGCCGTCGATCCGGCTGATCAGCCCGTGAATGTCGCCCAGCACCCAGAGGTCTCTCACCTTGCCGTCCTCGAATGTGAAGATCGGCATGCCGTACCACCACACGTGCCGACCGGTGGGCGCGCGACCGAACAGCGGACGGCGATGGATTCCGTGGAAGCGGAGCTTCGCCGAGACCCGATTTCCTTCCTCGATCATTTCCAGGATGTCGGATGTGTAGTGATCGAGAGAGCTTGTCACCCATCTGACATAGTCAGCGAACCCACTGTGCCCCACGAGAACCGGGCCGAGCGACCCGCGGAAAGTGAACCCCTCATGAAAGATTGCCGGGATCAAGTCGACGGCCGCGTGATCCCAATGTCCTTGTAGAACACCCGGACGATCTCCTTCTGCGGGCTGAGCTCGATGTCATCGAACGTCATCACCTTCTCGTGCTCATCGGGCGCGATACTCATGAATGCCTCCTTTTGCCGCTGGATATCGAGCGTTCGAACCGGAACGCCTGTGGAACCAGCCGATCCGCTACCGGCCACGGACCATCCGGTAGCTCATGGTCAGGGCAGCGCCTTCCGGTAGCGAATAGCCGGTCCCGCACTGACCGCCTGTGCCGCATGTACGATGGCGTTGGTGTCTAGGCCGTGGTGACGGTAGAGGTCCGCAATCGTGCCGGTCTGACCAAAGTGCTCGACCCCAAGCGCCTTGACGCGATGCCCGTTCACGCCGCCGATCCACGCAAGCGTCGCCGGGTGACCATCAATTGCGGTAACGATCCCGCAATCTCGCGACAGCGGCGCCAGCATCCGCTCGACGTGGCTAAGGGCGCCGGTCATTCCGCGCTGGCGGGCACGCTCCGCTGCCTGCCAGCCCGCGTTCAGCCGGTCGGCTGACGTGATTGCCATCAGCCCGACGTCGCGCCGGTCCTCTGCCAGAAGCCCCGTCGCTGCAATCGCCTCCGGCGCGACAACGCCTTGATAAGCGATCACCACGCTGGCGTTCGGCCCAGGCGGTCGCAGCCAATAGGCGCCATTGACGATATCCCGTGCCAGGTCCGGCCTCATGTCGCGGAGCGGCTGCTCGAGCGGCCGGGTGGACAAGCGCAGATAGACCGACCCTCCGGTCTGATCACGCAGCCATGTCGTCTCGTCCGGATCTCCTTCGCCGTTGCGCTGCATGTAATCGAACGCGAAGCGCATGATCACGGACAGCTCGTCGACGAAGGCCGGTTCGAAGGCGCAAAGCCCATCCTGCGCCATGCCGATCAGCGGGGTGCCGATCGATTGGTGCGCCCCGCCCTCCGGCGCCAGCGTCACGCCGGAGGGCGTGGCGACCAGCATGAAACGCGCGTCCTGGTAGCAGGCATAATTCAGTTGATCGGCGGAACGATAGATGAACGGGTCGTAGACCGTCCCGATCGGCAGCAGACGGACGCCGTTGATCGAATGCGATAGTCCGAGCGCCCCGAGCATGATCATCAGGTTTGACTCTGCGATCCCGAGTTCCAGGTGCTGCCCCTTCGGTCCGAACTCCCAACTGTAGGTGGAGGGGATGCGTTCGGCCTTGAAGGTGTCGGCCATGGTCTCGCGGGCAAAAAGGCCGCGCCGGTTGACCCAGCCCCCGAGATTGGTCGAGACCGTCACATCGGGCGAGGTGGTGACAATGCGTTCGGCAAGTGGACTCTGCTCGCGAGCGATGTCGGTCAGAATCTGACCGAAGCCCATCTGGGTCGACAGCGGCTTGCCGGGCTGTCCCGGCAACGGAAGGGTTGCGGGCACCGGCACTGACGGCGCTGACAACCGCCGACGCCCCTCACCGAAGAACGGCACCTTGGCGAGGAAGGCGTCAAGCTCCGCTTCCGGCAGGGTGGCGGCGGCCCATTTGTCCCACTCCTCACCCGGCTTGACGGCCATTTGCCGGCGGAAACCTTCCATGTGCGCAGGCGTCATCTGTCCCGCATGGTTGTCCTTGTGTCCGGCAAGCGGCAGACCGTAGCCCTTGATGGTGTAGCAGATGAAGCAGACGGGCCGGTCATGGCTGGAAGCCGCTTCGAAGGCTTCGAGGAGGCTCGGCATGTCATGCCCGCCAAGGTTCGTCATGAGTGCCTGCAACGCGTCGTCGGAGCGGCGTTCAATCAGGGCGGCGACCGGCCCCTGATCTCCGATCTCGTCGAGGAGCCGCTTGCGCCAGGCAGCACCCCCTTGGAAGGTCAGCACCGCATAGAGCTGGTTGGGACACCGCTCGATCCACTCACGCAGCTTCTCGCCCCCCGGCTCAGTGAAGGCTGCCTCTTGCTGCGCACCATGGCGCAGGATCATCACATCCCAGCCGAAATTGCGGAAAATCTGCTCGAACCGCTGCCAGAGGCCCTCCCGGATCACGGCGTCGAGCGACTGGCGGTTGTAGTCCACGATCCACCAGCAGTTCCGTAGCCCGTGCTTCCAGCCCTCGATCAGGGCTTCGTAGATGTTGCCCTCGTCCATTTCGGCATCGCCGATCAGGCTGATCATCCGACCCTCGGGGCGGCCCTTCATCCAGCCATGGGCCGAGACGTAGTCCTGCACCAGCGAGGAAAACAGCGTCTGCGCGACGCCGAGACCCACCGACCCGGTCGAGAAATCGACATCGTCGATGTCTTTGGTCCGCGAAGGGTAGCTTTGGGCGCCCTTGTAGCCGCGAAAGTTCATGAGCTTTTCACGGGTCTGGTTGCCGGCGAGATACTGGAGTGCGTGGAAGATCGGCGCCGCGTGAGGTTTGACCGCCACCCGGTCCTGCGGGCGCAGCACCGATCCGTAGAGTGCAGTCATGATCGTGCTCAGGGAGGCTGAAGAAGCCTGATGGCCGCCGACCTTGATCTCATCTCCCTCGCGGACGTGGTTGGCGTGGTGGATAGTCCAGGCTGCGAGCCAGGAAGCGCAGCGCTCGATCTCGTTCAAATATGCAAGTTTCGTCATTATTCACTTCCCCGAAAATCAGCGGTCGGACCGATGCCTCCCAGAGTAGATCGTCAAAGATCGAGCTTCAGCACGCCCGTCGCGCGTGACACGCAGGGGATGAAGCGATGGCCGCGTGCGTCTTTGGACAGGACGGAATCCCGATGGATCGGCTGTCCACTAAGCATAACGCATTCGCAGGTCCCGCAAACCCCGTTCTCGCATGAGGCCAGTAAGGGCACCCCGGCGGCGCGCAGAGCCGCGAGCGCCGTGGTCTGCGCCGAAACCTCAACCATCCTGCCCTCACGGAGTTCTATGACGAATGGTTCCGGTGGTGCGCCATCAAAGTCGGGAGGCTGGAAAGTTTCGAAATGAACCGTGCCCTCAGGCCAGTGTTCAGCCGCCCGCCCCACGGCGGCCATGAATCCGGGCGGTCCGCAATAGTAAACCTGTGCCTCGGCCGAACGGTTCGCCAGCAGCGCGGCGATGTCCTGCCGGGTCGCCGTCTCGTCGTCGAAATGGAGCCGAACATTGCCGCCAGGAAGATCGCCCTCGATCACCGGCAAGAGTGGCGTGAGCGCCCGGCTGCGGGTGAAATAGTGCAACTCGAAGGGCTTGGCCTGCCGGGTGAGCGCGCGCGCCATGGCCAGAACCGGGGTGATCCCGATCCCCCCTGCCAGCAGCAAAGTCGGCCCCTCGCCTGGCTTGAGCGCAAAATGGTTGCGTGGCGCGGAGACAGGCAGTGTGGAGCCGACGGCAATGGTTTCGTGGATCCACGCCGAGCCGCCACGGCCGTCATTCTCGCGCTTCACCGCGATGGTGTAGCGGCTGAGCTCGGTCGGGTCGCCGCAAAGAGAATACTGACGCACCTTCCGTTCAGGCAGATGGACATCGACGTGAGAACCCGCCTCGAACGGCGGCAGCACAGGTTTGCGCGGGTGTTTGAGGCCGATGACCAGTACTTCCCCCGGCTCCTTGCGGACAGCGGTCACGGTCAGCTTCATGACGATGCGGGGCGAGGCCATGGCGTTTCACTCGTCGATGGGCAAGATCAGATCACCGGGGCGGATCACGCCCCCGACCTCGATTGCGCAGTTCAGGCCGGAGCGGTTCAGAAGCCCGTCGTAGAGACCCGGAAGCCCCAGCAACTCCTCGATATACTTGCACGGGACATTCATCCGGGCGGCTCTAAGGATCGTTTCCCCGACCCGGAAGCGTTTGCCGACAAGATGGCCTAGCGGAGCGCCTTGTGTCGTCAGATTGCGCCGGTGATCTTCGGGCGCAAGCTTGGCCTTGAAGCCCGGTATCCTGGGTTCGCCCTGCGCGATGGCTTCCAGAACTTCAGCTTCGATCAGCGTCACCTCGCGAACGTCGGGACGCGCCGAATAGGTCCCCGCCCCCAGGTAGTAGCGATCTCCGACAATGCCTTGGCCGGCAATAAGCTGCGCCTCCGCTAGCTCCTCCATTTCATAGGAGGCAGCAGGCGCGATATGGATATGAAGCAGCTTTCCTAGCCAGGTCATCATCGCTCTCGGAAATTTGTCTCGTGGAAACCTGCTGCAAAACTGGCCTGATCAACAGCGCCAGTTGCATGGCGTTTTCCCGGTCCAGTTGGCTGTTGCAAAGAAATACGGGGCCCCCTCGGACCGTTTTCAGCGCCTGCTTTCGACCTCCCCCTGTCTCAGTTGTTCCGCGCCGGCATCGCGTCTTGCACCTGCTTGACAACCTCTCGCAGGACCTCAACGCCCTTCCCGATCTGCCTAATGCTCAAGGCGGCATATCCCATGACAAGACCGACGCGATCCGCGCGGCCTTCGTCCGATGGCTGTTCTTATAGCGGCGAGATCAGGTGTAGCCCCAAGCCCGCACGTCGGGCGGCTTCGACCAGTGCCGGTTCCTGCGATCGTGGCAGGTCTTTGAACCAAACGGCGACGTGCAGTCCGGCATCTGCTCCCTGGACAGCGATGCGATCGCCGAAGCTGTGCCGCAAGGCGCCCAACAACGTCTCCCGACGCTCGCCGTTCAGCCTGCGCACGCGGCGCACATGGCTTTCGTAGCCGCCACTCTCGATCAAAGAGGCCAGCGCCTCCTGTTCAGCCACCGGCGAATGCCGGTCCGCGAATTGTTTGGCGGTTGCGAAGACCTCCTGCAATTCCGGCGGGACGACGAGGTAGCCGATGCGTAGCATCGGCGAGAGCGTCTTGGAGATCGTGCCGAGGTAGATGACAGCCCCGTGGTCCTCGAGACTGTGCAGCGGAGGGACCGGATTGATGTCGTAGCGATATTCGCTGTCGTAGTCGTCCTCGATCACATAGGCGTTGTTGTGCCGCGCCCATTCCAGAAGCTGGTGGCGGCGCGCGATCGGCATGACGCCGCCCAGCGGAAACTGATGCGATGGCGTGACATAGGCCAGTCGCGCCCCGATCCCCGCCAGCAACTCCGTCTTCATCCCGTCCTCGTCGACGGTGACCGGGATGGGCGAGGCACCCGTACTGGCAAAGACCTGACGCGCCATCCTGTAGCACGGGTCCTCGATGACGAAGCGGTCGGCGGGATCGAGAAGCAGGCGAGCGCACAGATCGAGGCCCTGCTGCGAACCGTTGACGATGATGATCTGCTCGAGGTCGCAGCTCAGGGTTCGGGCGCGCCAGAGATAGCCCTGGAGCGCCTGGCGCAGCCGGCGCGAGCCGCGAGGATCGTCATAGGCAAGACGCAACGGGCGCTGCCCCATCGCCTCGTTCATCGCACGTTTCCAGACCAATGCGGGGAAGTCTGACGACGCCAGGTCGCCATAGCGGAAATCGACCTTCAGCCCAGTCGGCAGATAATC
>NZ_JAMYPX010000068.1:0-8619 GCF_040320585.1 Mesorhizobium sp. M0663 | reverse complement strand
CCACCATCGCCACGCTGCTGACCACCGCCAAGATGAACCAGGTCGATCCGCACGCCTGGCTCACCCAGACCCTCGAGCGCATCGCCAATGGCTGGCCAAACAGCGCTATCGAGGCGCTCATGCCTTGGAACTACCACCGCTGAACGGCATCAGCTACCCGCTTACCATCCAGCGAGCGCAACTGTTCCACGAACAGACACAGGATCGGACGGGCGGCCTCTGGGATGGCGGAGCCATGATCCTCGATCGCCGTTACAAGCTTGGCCACATGGAAAAGGCCCTGCGCGGCCACCAGCCCGAATTCGGCAAGATGGCCACGTATCGCATTGATGGTCTGGGTCCGCTGGCGCACCAGGAGATCGCGAGCGCGAAACACCATCGCCGCAGCCTGTTGTTCCTCACTCTTGGCTGCCACAAAACGCATCGTCGGCCGTTGCGCAGCTTCGCAGATCGCCTCCGCATCGTCGGCATCGTTCTTCTGCCTCTTCACGAAAGGCTTGACGTAGCCCGGAGCGATCAGCCGGACGTTATGTCCCAGCTTCGTGATCTCCCGCGCCCAGTAATGGCTGCTGCCGCAGGCCTCCATGGCAACCGTGCAAGCCGGCTGCGCATCAAAGAATTTAAGCATCTGATCGCGGCGAAGCTTCTTTCTAAAGAGGATAGCTCCCGATGCATCTGCACCATGCACCTGGAACACGTTCTTCGCTAGATCCAACCCGATCATGCTAACTTCCGACATGGACGCCTCCGTTCAAGTGATGATCAACGACACCACTTTGGCACAGCGATGCCGTCAGGGGGCGTCAACCCCATCAATCTCGGTTCGCACAAGAGCAAGGCAGTGCGCCGCGCCATCCGCTCGGCCGGCGCCAGTTGTTCTTTCTGCCGAAATACTCGCCCGACCTCAACCCCATCGAGAAGCTCGTCGCCAAGCTTAAGCATTGGCTGCGCAAAGCTGCCAAGCGAACGGTCGAGGCCGTCTGCGATGCCATTGGACATATCCCCGGCACCGTCACTTCAACCGAATGCAGAACTTACTTCATCGAGGCCGGCTATGCGCCAACCTAAATTCATCCCGCTCTAGCCAAAACCGTCGCACTGCGGTCGGCGTCTGACGCCGATGAACGCCTTTCAATTAATCCTGTTGGAGTGATGCGACGCCTCAACATTCTTAAGCCAGCCAGGGTCCAAAGCCTTTCGTGCGTGTCCTTGTGTTGCTCGCGCCGACCGGCGGCACTGAGCTATCAAGCCAGGCTTCCATGCCCGCCGCCCATCCGGGTCCACGCCGCAGAGAGTATGCGCAGTCGCGTCGTTTAGTCGAGGCTCGTAAAGGGTGAGCGACGCGATCGAGCCGCAGCGTAGGTGCGCGGTGATCGTTCCGGCAATCGTCGATAAAGATCATCAATTAGCCGGGCCAGCAGCAACAGGCCACCATGGTTCTCCCAAGGAAAGGGGTTTCCATTTTCGTCGGCCATTTCCAGATCAAAATCCGAATCGCTCGTTGAGTCTTGACCCACCGAGCGCGGTAAACCGCGCCTCAATCTCCGGACTCCAGCAAGCCTCCCACGAAGTTCGCCTGCCGGAGAAGGTAAAGGTCTGCTCTCCAATAAGTTGGTTCAAGATCAGCTCCGGCTTCTGCGGTGACTGGATCTCGCAAAACTCAGCAATTTTGCGAATGGTCTCGAGCTGAACTTCGTGCCCTTGGTCACCTATGATCTGCTCATAGGTCAATCCAAGAACATCCTCCTCATCTGCCCACGGCACCAACGGGTGACAGCGTTCGTTGAAAATGAAAGGCGCAATCTCATCAAAGTACTTCAGCATTTTCTCGGGCCCGTTCGGCTCATGGCGCCACTTGATCTCAGCCCTCCCAGGCGGGCACCAGTCGCTGTTCCCGACATATCGCATCTGCGACACAATTGCCGCACGCATTTCACGCGAAAGGAAGATGACTTTGAAATCCGCCAAACAATGGCGAATGCCCATGTCGCACGGCAGATGCCCATAGCCAAACTGACCGGGCTGAATAAAGCGAGATGATATCTCGATCGGTATCCACAGGATGTTTTCAGAATGAGTGAACCGAGCTCTCTCGACATCCACAAAGCGGAAGTCTCCCAGATATTCTTTATTAAAGAACACATCGGACTGTTCAAGCCCGAGCATGGTTAGCAGACGGGCATATAGGTGGGTGCCCGCCTTCGGAATGGAACAAATCATAACCCGCGCGCTTGTGGCGCCGCCCGTCGGCTTAATTGACCAAGCTTCATTTGAGCAGGGGTAAAGCGGAAAATTTTGACCCGCGATAACGCGCAGCTCTTCTGGAAGCGGGTGGACCATTGCGTATCTTCTCACTTTTGCAAGGTGTTAAGCAATCAAGGTAGCAAATGCGGACTGTGGATACATTCGGAGACTGCCAGCTTGGCCCCAGGCAGTCGCGCCCTGTTGTCGCCGCCCATGAGTGACGGAATTATTGAGAGCGTCGGCCATGTGCGACGATTCTGGCCAGCTCGCTGCGCTGGTATTCCGATAGCTGAGAGCGAAGGAGATCGGCACGCCGTTGGCTCGCCCCGCTTGGCGATCGTCGCTGAGAGACAATCATACGTCATGTCAAAACTCAGAGTCGCCCGAAGACGCCTACGAAAGCTGCCGATGAGCTAATTACCGACGACACTTCCGCGTTCACTAGGGATCTAGCCGGCTTTTCATTGTCCTGCCTCTGTCTTGGATCGGACCGTGAACTTCTTTCCAGGAGAAAGCAAGCAATCGGTGAATCTTGCCCGCCGAGTAGATGCTATGGGGGGAGCGGCGAGGGTGTGGCATCCTTCGCTGTTTCAACCACCATCAGAAGGAGGCGTCCCATGTCGCAATCTTTTGACACGAGCCGCTCCCTTACCGCTCTTGAACAGGATAACACGATCATCGCCGTCATCGAAATGAGCAAGGGGAAGTGGCTCGTCGCCGCGCTTATTCCAGGTCTCAAGCGCCAGCCCCTCAAGAAGATCGATGCCGTCGCGCCAGCACTGTTGAAGCTAAATCAGCCCAGGCGCGACGAAGCCGGCCGGGCCGGGCACACGGTCCAGCGGATCGCCGTCGCCTACGAGGCGGCCGGCGACGGCTTCTGGCTGGCGCGCTGGTTGCGGGCGCACGGCATCGAGGCCTATGCCATCCATCCCTCAAGCGTTCCGGTGTGCGCGAGCACCAGCGCGCCAAGATCGATGGTCTCGACACCGAGCTTTTGATGCGCGCGTTTCTCGGCTGGCTGCGTGGCGAGAAGCGCCATTGCTCCATGGCGGCAATCCCGACATTCGAAGAGGAGGACGCGCGGCGGCCGAACCGCGAGCGGGGGACCCTGGTCGGCGAGCAGACGCGGCTCATCAACCGCATCAAGGCGATCCTCGCCCGCTTCGGCGTCCGCAGCTTCCGGCTGAGCCTGCGCCAGGCGGCGGACAGGCTGGAGAGCATCCGAACGGCGGAGGGAACGCCGCTGCCGGACAACACCCGCGCCGAGCTCTACCGCTTCCTTGAGCGGCTCAACCTCGTGCGCGCGCAGATCCGCGCCATCGAACAGGAGCGCCTGCGCCGGCTGGCGGCGGCTCCGGCTGCGGCGAACGGCCCGCACGCGATGGTTCGCCTGCTCGCGCGGATCATCGGCATCGGCGTCGAGACCGCCGACATGCTGGTCAACGAGATGCTGTCGCGCAAGCTGCGCGACCGCCGCGCCGTGGCGCGCTACGCCGGCCTCACGGGGTCGCCGGACGAGAGCGGCAATACCCCTCGGGTCGGTTGAATACCCAGAAAATCAACGGCCCTCTCCACCAGTCGAGCCCGAAGTGCTGACTTCGCCGAGAGTACCAACTTTGGGACAGAGCCAGTCAAGGTGGCACGAGTTTTGAGCTGCCCGGGTACAAAGCAAGGGAAGCTGCCGAATAGCTTCCTGTGGTGCGAAACGCAACGGATGAAATGAAGGAAAGCAGACAGCATGTCAGATCTGATACGGATCCTTGTGAGGATAATTCTCACCACACAAACGCCGGTCACGAGTTTGAAGCCGCCTTTCTGAACTCAACGTGCCGAGGGTGTCACGGCACCCGGTTTTCCTCTCAGGGGCGAACTCTCAGCTCTTGAGCGTTCCGCCGTGGGCCGAGCCTCCGCTCGGACGCGTAAAAGCGATCGAAAGGTGGGTTGGTTCGGCTCTGCATTCGCGAGTGGCCGATGGCCGACACCACGATGAGGTTGGCGTCTGGAGGACTATATGAACAAGCATGGAAGCTTAGTCTCGGAAGCAAATGCAACGCGCATTCACCAGAACGACACTTCTCTCGCCCTCTTCGGAGGGATTCCTACAGTGCCGGCCGGGCGAGTTGTCCCTTGGCCAGCCGCCAAACGCAAGCATCTGAAGGCGCTCGCCAGTGTTGTCAAAAGCGGCAAATATCATCGAGTTAATCACCCTATTGTCACTGAGCTCGAAAAGCGCCTAGCGGAGTGGTCGGGCAACTGGTCTGTGCGCGCTGTTGGAAGCGGCACAGCCGCTATTCACGTGGCCCTCGACTACTACCGGAATCGAGGCCGCCGAGCTGTCACCTCGGCTTTGAACTGGCCAGGAGCCGTCGGCCCCATCGCGATCAGCGGACTCGAGCCGGTGTTTGTCGATGTAGAGCCAAACCTTGCGGGAGTTGATCAGAAGATGGCGGCCGCTCTCATCGAGCCCGGCGACGCGGTGGTGCTCATAACTCATCTGTTCGGAAATAACATTTTGGTTCCGGATCTTAGGCTGGCTGCGCGAGCGAGTGACGTGGCCATTATTGACGATGTTTGTCAATCGATTGGCGTTGCGAAAAACATTGTCAATGGATCTTACTTAGAGACCGACGCACTTGCTCTTTCAGGAAATGGGGCCAAACACCTCGGAGCGGGTGAGCTTGGGTTTGTTCTGACAAGGGACCCTGCTCTGATTCACCATGTCGATAAGGTTTCGCTGACAAGCTCGTCGCGATGTGGAGCTAGAATTTTCTCCCCGAGTTCGAAAGGTTACAATTACCGACCCAACGTATTCTCTGCTGCTATAGCCAATCACAGGCTCAAGCGCCTAGACCGGCAGCTCAAAAAGAGGCGAAGCAACGCAATGTTCCTCTGGCAGGAAATTGGCCATCTCTCAGGGCTTCTGCCTCTTTTCGATCCAGCAGTTGATCAACAATCAATGCTTAGTCTCCCGCTGCGTCTTGAGCCGGAAAAGCTCGGTTTTCTAGCTGGCCCTTCGGCCAGGGATTTCATCGTTAAGCTCCTTCAAGCCGAGGGAGTTCCGGTCATGGTTTGGCTAACGAAGCCCGTTTTTGACTATCTCCCGGATGTCAGCAAAAGATGGTCAAGGACCGATTTCCCAAACACGATGATGCTACTGAACACTATGTTTTGCGTGTCGGAGATCGCTCCGCCAAACGGCGCAGAAGTGATGAAATTGTACGCAGCCGCATTTCAAAAGGTCTGGGCAGCGCTTCCAAATCTAACCTCAAAATTCCCTTAGATCGTGTGTTTGGCCAGAGGGCAGGAGGGCGAGACGATGGACAGCTTAATAAAGGGCTTTCTGCCATATGGCTTTTCAATTGTTGTGAAATTCGGCGGGAGCATCATGCGTGATCTTGCGGTGTGTAAGCTTGCACTGGCTGAACTTGAGCGTCTCGCCGGTGACGGCCATCGAATACTACTTGTTCCGGGCGGCGGCATCCCAGACAAAGCAATTGAAATGATTGATGCGGCCAAGCCATTGGAGTCGTCTACGGCGCATCATGCGTGTGCGCTAGCACAGGACCAAACGGGGTATTTGCTTGCGGACGCCGCCTTCTCTTCCAAGCTTGTTCCATCGGCCAGCCTAGGTGAGTGCCGAACTCTCGCGAGAGTAGGAAAGATTCCAGTCCTGCTACCTTCCCGTTTGCTGTTTGCAGCTGATCCAGTGGAATGGAGTTGGGATGTTACATCCGACGCCGTTGCCGCGTGGGTCGCTTGGCTCACCGGAGCACCACGGCTGGTGATTTTGACAGATGTTGATGGCGTGTATCGTGGTGGAGCAACCGAAGATCCCGCTGCACTTATAGAGCAGATCGCTGCTCAAGATCTTGTCCTTCTCGGCCACACGTCGGTTGACGCGTGCGCGGTCCAGTTCATGGCACAGAAACGCCTCCCCGGCGTGGTGATTAACGCTCGTCATTCTTCTCGTCTCTCCGATTGGCTCGAAGGGAAGCGCGTTAAAGCGACCAATATCACCGTCGGAAGCAGGAAAGCCTATATCGCAACCGAGGATCTGGGGGGGGCGGCATGATGCCCTCCACGGCACTAGTAGTTTATGGCCCAGAAGTCGCTCGCTCCGGAATCACGTGGCTGCTCGACGAGTTTATTCGCAGGCGAACCGGCTTGGAACTCGCGGAGCGATTCTTTTCAATCCACAATCGTAGATCGATCGATGCGTTTTATACCCTGACACATTCCACCGGCGGGAACCATTGGCCATTGGTGCTGGACTTGTTCGACATGCGTCCGGTTTGCGCCACAATCTGGAGCGGACCTAATGCGCTGCACCTATCGCAAGGACTAAAGGGTAATACACAGCCGGCCCATGCTAGAAGCGGCACCGTACGTAGTCTCTTTTTTTGCGACAATCCCGTGACGAACCTCCTCCATGTGAGCGACAGTCCAGAAGTAATGCAGGCCGAGCTGGCAATACTTCGGCGCCAATTCTTGGGCAACGAAGTAGCCGCTTGGAATTCCCTCGATACCGGCCAAATCGCCCATTCATCTTTCCAGATGTTGTTACACGTTCTTGGCGACAGGGGATCTGTGCCGATGCCGGACAATGGGGGTGATGGTAGCGCCTTTGCTCACGCGAGATCAAGTTACGGCAAAGCACTCCTACTCGCATCAAAGAGGGGCCTGACAACGGCCGTCCACCGGTACCTTCAGGGGGATCGAGCCGGTCTAGAAGGTATTGTTCAGCATGCGTCTGTCCGCTCATCTTGGGATCGCCTCGTTCTTGAGGCCGGTCTGTTTTCAATGCCTCTTTGGCATTCCCTGCTGAAGCGAACCGTCGATGCCGTCGAGCCTGAATCAGGTAGCGACGACTACCGTATCCATCTGGGGAGCACATATGAGCGAACTCGATAGTATCAGGACAATGCTTCGGACAAGCCAACAAGGCAACTTTCCGCGCCATTTGCAGGAATTCGGGCTTGATCTGATCGTACTGGAAGGGGTTTTTCCTCCTGAGAGTTTCGAGGGTTGGCGTTGGATCAGCGAGAATTTCCCCCCATTCGCCGGGAAGACCATATTGGAAATCGGCTGCGGCTTCGGTCTTCCCGGCCTTCTGTTGGCAAAAAGTGGTGCGCGGTCGTTAGTAGCTTGCGACATCAACCAGAGGGCGGTCGCGAACACATTGGAGAATGCGAAAAGAAACGGCATCAAGAACGTGGAAGCTATCGAAAGCGATTTATTCACAAACATCCCCCGTCGCAGGAGATTCGACATTGTATTTTGGAATTACCCGTCGAACTTCGCTGCAGAAGACTACAAGTATGTGGATGACATCGAATGTGGCGCGATTGATCCAGGGTATAATTTGCTCAAGCGCTTTTTGTCGGAAGGCCCAAATTTCCTTACAAAAACAGGTCGTATCGTTCTAGGATTCGGGACTAATGCCCGTGACGATCTCCTTGAACACATTGCGGCTTCGAATGATCTCACAACTGTGATGCTGCGGTCCGGAACCTATCCCCACGTGAAGGTAGTTTACAGGCTGTTCTCAATATCCAAGAAGGATATAAGGATATGATTTCCGACCTGATGCACACTGGATTTGTCGCTATTTCGCCCAATCGGTGCAAAGATAGTTGGGTGGCCGGCAGCAGCGTCCTTTCGCAATTCATCCATCGTGTGCCGAGTGATGTTGACATTCATCATGTCAATTTGGACGCATTTACGGAAGCTGTGGACAAGGATACAAGGGCTCTGGCGTACGCCGGGTTCTCCATCGCTTCACAGCGACCTGCCGGCGCGGAGTTGGAGATCGTGTTTTTGAGGTCGAACGGGACCTTGGCGCTGAATTGGGTTCTCGAAGAGGAACGACCAGCGGCGTTAGTTGATGATCCGCTTCTTGGGACACGGGCGAGCTTCGCGGACGTCATCGCGCGAAAGATTGAGATGTACTTGGAGGACCATCATTCGAAGCATCGGGATGATCTGCTTGCACTCCTGGATCATTCCGCCTTAATGGCTCCCGAAATCAGCCGGGACAAATTGGTTGCTATGATTTCCGCGCTAGTCCAGGGCTCGCAGGACACGGGTCAAATCCAATCTTCTTGCCCGCACAGATGGATATCTGACCACATTTGGCCAGTCACGGAACGATCTTTCATAGACTAGACTAAGACTATACATGTGAACCTAAAGGTCGGCACATGAGGTCTGCTCGGCCGCTCTGACAGAACTCCTGACGGACGAGAGAACTTCGTCCACGGCTTGATCCGAGCACCCATCCGGTGAAGACCGCAGACGTGTATCCGGCGGCCATGAGGACCTGAGCACCGCGGTGCCGGCGTCAAGTTTTTGATGGGGAGACGCGATGATATTCTT
>NZ_JAMYPX010000067.1:0-10440 GCF_040320585.1 Mesorhizobium sp. M0663 | reverse complement strand
TTCATTCGAGCCGATTGTCGTCAGGCCCGGCCCGACGCCATTCGCCAGTCTTGCACGGGCTCTTGCGGCCGCGACACCTCCCGGAAGCATTGCACCGGATGAGGCATCGCTGAGGTCCGATCCGAGTGCTTTGGCGACCTGGGTTAAGATGATGTCCAGGCGGGGCGGGATACTGCTTCTGGTCGACCAGGCAGAGGAATTGATCACCATGAACCGCGATGACGCGGTGACAGCGGGTTATCTTAGGCTGGTCGACAACGCGCTTAGGGAGGGCGACGGGCGTTTGCGGATCTTGTTCACGGTTCGCTCCGAGTTCGAACCACAGTTCGCCCAGTCACCGCTCAAGGCGCGCTGGCCGCGAGCCCGCTTCCTGGTTCCGCCGATGACACAGGACGAACTGCGGCGGGTCATTGAAGGTCCGGCCGCCGTAAAGGTGATGCGCTTCGAGCCGAGCGACCTGATCGATGACCTGGTGAACGAAGTAATCCAGATGCCGGGTGCGCTACCACTGCTCTCCTTCGCGCTCAGCCAGATGTACAACAACTATCTGAAGCGCCGGAGCAACGACAGGATATTGACCGACGCAGACTATCAGGCCCTTGAGGGAGGCGTCACGGGGTCGCTCCGGGTTCACGCAAACGAACTGGTCGGCGTTTGGGACAAGCCTTTTGAAGACACGGCACGCCGCGTCCTTGAGCACCTCTTATCGTCGAACTCCACTCATGGAATGGCGGTTCATGGGCTTGGGATGACGGACCCGGCGGAGCAAGCCCGCGTTGAGCAGGTTGTAGCGCGCATGGAGTACGCGGGCCTGATCGCCCGAACACATGACGGCGAACAGATGCTTCGTTTGGCACATGAGGCAAGGTCGTCCCTTCTGCATGATCTCCTCGCCGAGGTGAAGGGGGCCTTCGATTCATATCAGCACACAGCCAGACGCGTTCTCGAACGTTTTGTTTCCGTCGATGTTGGCGAGTTTGCCAGGCGCCGGGTAACACGAGCAGAGTTTCAGGTCTTGGATCCGCGCGACCAGGTCCGGGTGAACAGCATACTCGAGCGTCTTGTCGAGGCGCGCCTCGTCGTGTCCGACGAGATCGAGAACAGAGCATACCTTGAGCTCGCCCACGACGCTCTGATCCTTGGTTGGGACCGGCTCCTCACCTGGGTTCGGGAGGATTCCCCCCTCATTGCCGACCTGCGCCGGCTGACGCCCGAAGCGGAAAGATGGGCAAGCTCGCCCAAGAAGAATGCGGGGCTTCTCTGGTCTGACCCCGCGCGGCTAGATGCCATCAGGAGACTGCAGGCAACGACTTCACCTGGCCTGAACAAGATAGAAAATGAGTTCGCGAACCGGAGCATAAGACGCGCGCGTTGGAACCGCGCCATCCGGGATGCCACAGTTCTGGTGCTTGCGCTGTTGACCATTGGCGCCGTCTGGTTTGCTTATTCCTCCAATCAGCAGCGAACGCGAAGCGAAGCAAATCGCTTGGCACTCGCTTCGCAACTGGCCACCCAAGTGGATCAGTCGCTTCTGATTGCGGTCGCCTCCTCCCGGCTTGAGTCCAATTTCGAGTCGAGGGCTGCGTTGTTCTCGGCGCTAACGAAGCGCCCCCGCCTGGTTCGGCTGCTGCACGGTGCAAACGGCGCGATTGGCGATCTGGTCGTCTTGGCGAACCAGACCATTGTGACACGGTCGAGCGCAAACTCCGGCAAACTGTTATTTTGGATACCGGAATCTGGAAATGGTGATGCCAAGCCTGTCTCCGGCGTTCATGACGGCTTCGATGGTTTTCTCGTCGCATCTGGCGAGACGCGCCTCGTCGTCAGGAGGGGCGACCTGATTGAGATCTACAATTTCGACCCCGATTCCAAGCAAGCTCAGATCGCTACAACCCTGACGATGAAAGGTGCGACCAGTTTGGCCGGTGATCCTCACAGTTCGCTCGTTTACGTCACAACGGCGGACGGTGGGTTGATGACTGTCGACTCGTCCTCCGGAGCCAAGGTAGCAACCGAACGACTTCCAGTGGAGAATCCCACCGATGCCCGGCTCAGGGCAGGTGATGACCAGGTTCTTGCACTCATGGCGGGGGGCGGCGTCTGGCTGAAGGCGAAAGAAGGCTGGCGCCAGCTGGGCGGTCCGGCGCCGCAAGGCTATACGTTTGTCGGCCTGGAAGTAGACGACCGTGACGGTCTGATCATCGCGGCCTTGGGCGTGGAGCAGGGGCGCCAGTCGACCGAGTCCACCGAACAGGGCAAGCAGGGCTTTCTGTGCTGGAATATCTCTACCGGCGGGCCAGCAGAATCATGCCTTGATCTAGCACCAATCGCCGATCCTGCGGAGATCGGAAGGATGACGCCGGATATTGCGTTCTATTCGACGCGAGACATGCCCACGGGATATGATCGAACTGAGTATCGCGTCAGGAAAGGCGATGAATGGTCGCGGGAAATTCTCAGGATTGATCCGACCTTTGTTTCATCCCTTGCGGTTGACGACCAGAAGCAGACATTGCTCCTTGGCACTATCGACGGCGAGCTCGGCGAATATTCTCTTGAGAGTTTCATTTCGGGGACGGCTGTCGCGATAGAGGGTGATGTAGAGCCTCTCCTGACGACCTGGGCAGACGGACGATGTTTCATGCTTGTTACGAGCCAGGCCTTTGTCGAGCGTCGACCGTGCGACAATCAAGGCAAGGCCGGCAGAGGGCATGTCGATCTGCAGAGCGACCTTACTCTTCGGCCTCAAGCGACTGCAGATGGATCGAGCATTTTTGCTTTGACGAAGAGCGGAGACCTCCTTGTTTGGAACACGGACCTCAGCCAAGTCGCCGTTGTTCACTCGCCGCCCGGACAGGCGTTTTCAGCGTCGACGGAGGTGATGTATGACAAGCACAAGCGGCGGGTGATCGCTGTTTTGGACGAAAGCAACGAGATTTGGGTAAATCAGATCGACAAGAATGAATGGCGCGCATTGGCTCGCACTCCGTTCAAGATCCGTAACATCGCCCTCTCGATCGACGGCGAATCTCTGTTCGCAGGATCGGCTACGAGCGGCGAAGTGCAAAGTGTGGACTCGAACTCCGGTCAAGTCAGGTTCAACGCTGTCATTCCATCGGCCGATTTGATCGGGTGGATGAAGACAAGCCAGGATTGGCTTTACCTCTCTGCACTCACGGGACGTCACAGCCTGTTTCGACTTGACGTGCAAACGGGTAAGCTCGCCTCGGGCGATCTCAATCGCTTCTCTGGGCCCGTAAGAATACTGGCGATATCCGAAGACCAGAGATATTTCGTTGTTGAAGGTGTTGGGGTACCCAACGGCAAGGTGGCGAAGACGGAAGGCGGCGTCCACGGACTGACAATCGAGCTTTGGGATGCAGCACGATTACAGCCGCTTGGCGACGGTGTGCCCACCAATGACTATGACCGGAATATCGCGGCCTTCTCGCCAGACGGGCAGGTCCTGAGCCTGGTGCTTGCATCGATGAGGCGAGCAGTGACCCTTTCCTTGCGAGAGTCGGAGTGGGTTGCAGCCGCATGCAAGATGGCGGGGCGCGAGCTTGACACGGCCGAGCGCGCAAGGTTCTCCGTTCCTACCGGCACGAGCTGTGGCTAGACAAGTAAGCCAGACGCTCGGGAATGTCGCGAGGACGCTCTCTTTTGCCTCGGGATGAGCTCGTTTTCACATGGACTATCGTGCCTTGACCTAAATCTGCCAAAATACGCATCCCTTCCCATCGTTCGATTTAGGCGGACCACCAGCTAGAGTTTCTCGGTCTCCGAAAGAGTGCTGGGTTGACGCAACCTCTTGTTTACAGCAGTATGCAGCAATAGACGTCGGTGTTGCTTCGGTTTCGTAGTTCATGGCGCTTGCGTTTTTTGGCGATCGGCTTAAGAATATTTATCGATTACTCTTTGCTGTCGATCCAAGCTTCCGAGTTCAGGTCATTGAATGGACGGCTTCAGTCGCAGTCTCGCATTCATTGTCGCGATCGATCGCTACGAGAATGGCATCCCACGACTGCAGACACCGGTCGCCGACGCGACTGCTCTGGCCGAGTGCCTGCGTCAGGATCATGACTTCGAGACACAGCTGTTGCTTGATTCCGGTGCCACCCTCCCAGGGTTGCGCACCTTTCTTTCCCGTCTGCCAGACCAAGTGGGCAGCGAGGATCGCGTGCTATTTTATTTTGCTGGCCACGGCATTGCCAAGCCGAGCAACACCGGCCCAATCGGCTACATTTTGCCCCAGGATGCAGGGCTATACGCCGACGCGAGCTACCTGCCCATGCTGGAGCTCAACGCCGCACTGTCGGCGCTGCCCTGCCGGCACATGATGATCATTCTCGACTGCTGTTTTGGCGGTGCTTTGCAATGGGCAAGCACGCGGCATCTGGCGCTGGCTCCGGAGCATTTGTACCAGGAACGATACAAGTGGTTCATCAGCGACAAAGCATGGCAGGCGATGGCTTCCGCCTCGCATGACGAGGAGGCTCTGGATGAAGCAGTGGTGCGGCCGCTCGGCATAAGGGAAAATCTTGCGGGGCATTCACCTTTCGCTGCAGCGCTTATTGCTGGCTTAAAGGGGGCCGCCGATCGGGCGCCGGTCGGGCAAATGGGTGATGGCGTCATCACTGCGACGGAGCTCTATCTTTATTTGGTGGAGGCGTTGTTGCCGCGGTCAGACGCCGCATTTCGACAGACGCCGATCTTGTGGTCTTTGAACAAAGACGACAAAGGCCAGTTCGTCTTCTTGGTGCCAGGCAGAAATCTCGAACTTCCTCCTGCGCCTCCCCTGGACCGCGATGCGAACCCGTGGCGATCCCTTGAGGTCTATGAAGAGGAGCATGAGGGTATATTCTACGGGCGCCGCGACGCCGGCGATAGCTTGGCCCAGCGATTGTTGGGGAAACCCGCGACAGACGACAAGCCCCCGGCACCCCGCGAGCGTGTAATTTTCCTCACTGGTCCATCTGGGATTGGCAAGTCGAGCCTTGTTCGGGCGGGCCTGCTCCCTCGCTTGAAACGTGTGCTCGGCGACAAACTTGTCCCGATCGTCATGCGGCCGGGTTTATCGAGAACGACGGCGTTTGCCAGTCTTGCCGCGGCGTTGAAGGCTTTACCAGGCGACGTGCCATCACCCGATGAAAATGCTCTGCGGACCGATGAGACTTCCCTTACAGCGTGGGTAAAAGGGCAGCCCGAAAATCGGGAACTTCTCCTGGTCGTCGATCAGGCAGAAGAGCTCTTCACTATGGAGGGCGGCAAAAACCCAGGAGGCGGCTCAAGCATTCATCGAACTGATCGCGAACGCTCTCGACAATACCGACCGTGGCTTTCAAGTGGTCTTCACCGTGCGCTCCGAATTCGATGCGCAGTTTCAGCAGTCGGCATTGAAGGATCGTTGGCCAACGGCCCGATACGCTGTTCCGCAAATGACCCAAGACGAGTTACGTCGCGTCATCGAGGGGCCCGCTGCGGTAAAGGCCATGCGATTTGAGTCAGCCGAATTGGTCGACAAGCTGGTGAACGAAGTTGTGAATATGCCCGGTGGGCTACCTCTGCTCTCTTTCGCGCTCAGCGAAATGTACATGAGCTATTTGCAACGCCGAGGTACCGATCGGGCTCTCACGCAGGCCGACTACGACGCTCTGAAAGGTGGTGTCGTCGGCTCGCTTCAGGTCGGGGCAAATCAGGTCGTCGATGACCGAAACAGAACGCTGCTCGATACTGCAAGGCGTGTGCTCGAAAGATTCGTTTCAGTCGAAGGTGGCGAGTTCACGAGACGTCGCGTACCCCGTTGGGAACTGGACGTCCGCGAACCAGCGGAGCAAGAGCGTATCAACCACATCTTGAACCGCCTCGTCGAAAAGCGTCTGGTGGTAACGGACGAAGCTGGCGGACAATCTTATCTTGAGTTTGCCCACGATGCGCTGATACGTGGGTGGAACCGACTGCAAGGGTGGGTAAGGGAGGACGCAGAACGTATAGCGGCGCTGCGTCGTCTGACATTTGACGCTCGACGATGGCAGAATCCGGGAAATGCCAGCACTTTGTGGGACGATCCAGCTCGCGTCGCACTGATCAAAGATCTGCAAGCCGCACCTTCTCCCGGGCTGAACAGCATCGAACACGATTTTGCGGTTGCCGGGCTCAAGCGGATGAGACGGAACGCGGCGATTCGATGGTCTGCGATTGCAGCTTTGCTGATTTTTGCAGTAGGTGCCTTTGGCTCTGCCCTCTACGCAAATAATCAGTCCAAAATAGCTTCCGAAAATCAGAAAGCTGCCGAACGCTCGGCGCGCGTCGCGGTCTCGCGCCTCCTCTCCTCCGAGGCGGATGCCGCCATGCCTGACTTTCCCCAACGAAGCCTGCTTCTGTCGAAGGCGGCAGTCAGTTCAACACAGGCTGACGAACCAACTGAAACACGATCCGCTAACGCCTTGGCTGTCGGTTTGGCGCGTGTCAAAGGCAGACCGCTTCTGGCTGGGAGGCAGCGCGCTGCATCTGTTGCTGTGAGCGCCAACGCGACCAGGATTGCGTTGGCGGCTGACAATGGATCTGTTGCCTCCTTCAATTTGTCTGGCTCGTCCCCAAATGCGTTCACTCAAGGAGCCCCCTCAGATTCAAAGGAAATTTCCGTGAGCCCTGGCGGGCGGTGGTTGGTATCATTTGATCACAACAGCATTGCGCATCTCAAAGATTTCAAAGCAATGCCGGCCGCGCCCACGATTCTGACACCAGCTGGCGCAGAAAGCCGATTGGCGTTGTTTAGTCCAGACGAGAGATGGATCTTTGTGGTGGGGGAGAATGGTCCGTCCGGTTCCGCAAATGCCGAGCCCGGCGAGCCGATCGCTCAAATCTGGGATCTGTCATCGCAACCGCCATCTCCGCTTGAAATTCCCCTCACGGCTTTTAGCGCAAACGAGTTGATCATCTATCCCCGGATACATCCCCAACTGATTACCTTTAGTCCTACTGGGGAATATTTTGTCACGCGGCACCGAGGAGAATCAACGGAGATATGGTTTCTGAGGAGGCCGTCTCCGGAGCTGGTGGCAAGCATGCCGGCTTCGTCTGCACGTGACCTGCCGATCAAATTCAGTCCCGACGGTCGATGGCTCCTGATTAGCGAGAGCCCCGGAGACCGCTCTCGACTATGGTACCTTCCGAAAGATGGAGGAAAGCCGGTCCCATACAGCTTTTCAAAAGATATTGGCGATCAACAGGACCCCGCCGGCAACACCGCCCCCGCAGCCGTTACAGCTGTGGCGTTTAGCTCCGACAACAAGATGGCGGTGGGATCGGCGGATGGATTTGTGCGAGTATGGGCACTGTCTGAACGCAATCCGCTCGTATCCCCGGTTTTGTCGTTCAAACACAATGTCTCCATGGGTCGACTTGAATACAGCCCGGACGGCCATTGGCTCCTAGCGAAGCCTGAATTGATTTCAGACGAGGGGGTCACCGGGCGGATTTTTGTTTCCATGGACAGAGATCGCCGGCCTTTGTTGTTTTTTACCGGGGCCGCACCTGATTTCCCGCATTTCGATTTGTTTGGCGATGAAGCCAAGGATTTCGCATTCAGCAAAGGGAGCGACTGGCTCCTCGTTCGGTCTCCAGGGTTGGACGTGTGGCACCTTTCGGAGGATCGCAATCTGCCGAACGTCACCCGCTTTCAAACCGACACAAGTGCAACGGTGGCTCGCTTTATCGGGGGGGGGGAGACGCACAGGTCATCCTGACCGGCCACCAAACGGAAGCATCCAAATCGCGAAGCTGAAGGTCGATGCGCCTGCTTCGGCCCCTGCTGTGCTGTTGTGGCACGAGTCGCCTGTCACCGACCTTGCGGTGAGCGATGACCTCAGTTGGCTCATTAGCGTCGCCGAGGATGGATCATCGGCGCTTTGGAGATTTCTTCCGGACTGGGTCCCCTTTGTTCAGGATGGGGCCCTAACGGGGGTCAAAGAACCGGTTTTTGAGAAGGGCGATGAAGCGATCAATTATGTGCGCTTTAGCCCCGATGGCTCGTGGATTTCTGCTAAAACCGAGGAGGGACCAATCTTACTCGGAAAACAGCGGGCCGACGAGCCCAATCAGTTGCCCCGTCTGCAGGCCGTAGGAGAGGGATATTTCGGCACCAGGAGCATCTTTAGTGATGATAGCCACTGGATCGCTTCTTACGGTGACCTGAAGCTCGTTTCCAGTGGCGTGGGTTGCCCTGAAGAGCACTCCATATTTATGAAGAACATTGCCTCACAGGGCGAAGCTGAAGAATTCCACTTGGCCGAGCCAGCTTTTGATATCCGCTTTAGCCCAGGGGGAAAGTGGCTGTTAGCGCACGTGCAGCAATTGCTCGCGTCGGATGTGTGTCCAATCAGGTCTGCCATACTGTTTCGTACGGCCGCAGGTCTCCAAGCGGGCGCAGTCGAACTGAAGGGCGATACCTTTATGTTTAGCGAGAATGGCCGCTGGCTTGCTGTGGGCAAGGGTGATCAAACGGAGTTGCTCGATCTCCAGCGTGACAATCCGAAAGAAAATCCAATTTTACTGGATGGAAAATTGGTGGGTCCGCAGAAGTACACGATGTATGGGAAGATATGGCAGCAAGATCGTATCGTGATACAGAATGACTACGGTGCTTCTGTTATTGACATTTCGGGAGATCAACCTGCGGATGTGGGCATAAATCTTGAGGGCACGGCTGAACGAATTGCCGCTGCCGACTTCAGCCAAGACGGAAAATGGCTGGTTACCAGCGATTTTCACGCGACCAGAGCGTGGCATCTTGCTGGTACCGGCGGAAGTGTAGAGGCGACAGCTCCCCTTGTATCCAACACGCCGTCGACCGTGGTTTTTGGCTCAAAGAAACCGTGGATTGCGACAGCGGCCCTGGGCGGAGCCCAGATATTCGACCTTACAAATAAGGCTGGAGCGGCGCCGGTAGAGCTCGCGACAGGCGAGGCGTCAATTGCGTCCAGTCCTGATGAATGCTGGCTAGCAGCATCATCCACGACAGGCTCTGTGGTTGCCCTCCACTTGTGTGGCGAGAAGCCATGGGATCGGATTGTTCTCCAGGCAGGCGCCGCTGACCATGTTGGAGGTGGAGCCGGGAGTGTGGCCTTCAATTCTGCGTCGAACCTGCTGAGCTTTTCCGGCAATGATGGGGCAATTCGCGTTTGGGACCTGAGACGCCAGCCGCTCCAACAAGCCATCCTGTCCGACAAAATGGAAGGCGGAACAGCATTGGTGGGCTTTTTTCCAGGGGAAGAGGGGAGCCTTGCGATTCTTGAAAGTGGTCGCCTCATACGCTGGTCGCTTGAAACCGGTCGCGCCATGGACTTGGTTTCGCGCGTCGTCAACCGTGATCTAACTCTGGCAGAATGCAGTAGGTATTTTTCCCAAGCCGATCTTTTGCTGATAAAGTCCGCGATCGCTGGATGTCCACCCACCGCACCCTGACTTCATTGAGGTTCACTTCGATCGCAGATTTTTGAACCTCAGAGTGGATTCATATCCCAGTTCGGTCGGAGCATTTCGCGATGAACGATGCGGTGACAATTCGCACAGACGCGCTGCAAATCGGCGAGCCGTGTGCGCGTTGGGCCATCCATTTTGCCTACACCTGTGCGTCATAAGCCGTGATGGATTGGGCGAACAAATCAACAAAATCAGGTAATTATGGAATCCAATGTACAGAAACCGTACACGGAAGTTCTGTGGTTTGGTCGAAGAATGTCGTCATAGGCACTACGTCGATAGGCTCACACGACACAACCCGAGATGGCGCCCCCCTCCTCATCATTCTTGGGTTGACTAGTCAGTCGTTTGCGAACGTGGGCACCACGCTCCCGCCGATGCCGCCTCGTCGGATATGAACGCCACCTCGCCAACATGCGACAGAAGGCTTCGCGCGGTCTTTATTTGTACAGGCGTTGCGTGTTCGCTTGGGCAGCAGGCGATCATGCCAGATCCGATCGCTGCGCGGGGTATTCGGCATGCAACGAATAACGACCACCTCTTTGGATCTTTCACCTAACCCTTCGGGGCAGACTTCAACCGAGCTAGGCCATCAAGTATCTTGGCGAGCGCCGATAAGGAGGCCCGTCCAGTCTGAAGGCAGCCCGGTAGGCCCCTCGCATAAGGCGCCTTGCTGAGCACCCCGCAACTCTTGACGCGCGCCCAAGGGCGCCGCTGCCTGGTTGCACCGAGCCATCCAGTTCCCAATCTCCGAGGGCGGACTCGCCTTCGCCCTTCCAGGACGCGAAGTGAAGCGTTGCCGACCGGTCATACTCGGCGCGATCCGTTGCGAGCGTATGCAGTGCGTTGCTGCTGTCGCTTGGCAGATGGGGTGGTTGCCGTCCTCCCCTAACGGCATCGCAATGTGCCAAGGTGATGTGGTGTAGGCCACAGAACAGAGAGGACGGCGGATGAAGG
>NZ_JAMYPX010000066.1:0-10682 GCF_040320585.1 Mesorhizobium sp. M0663 | reverse complement strand
CGATACGGCGCCCTACTCTTCACCCCACAAAACGCCAAAAAACACCCCCCCGCCCTACCCCCCCCACGCCTGGCCCCCAACTGAAAGCCAAACACCCCGCGGCGGCCCCCGGGGCGGGCCGCGATTTCCTGCCTATCGCGGAGTCATCGATGTCCAGCCCGGAAAATCCGATCCTGTCGGTCAGTCGCGTGGAGGCCGTCTACAACCGCGCCATCGCCGCCCTGCACGGTGTCGACCTGTCGGTCGGCAAAGGCGAGATCGTCGCACTGCTCGGCTCCAACGGCGCCGGCAAGACGACGCTGCTACGCGCCGTATCCAATCTCCTCCCGGCCGAGCGCGGCACCGTTACCGCTGGCCGGATCACTTTCGACGGCGAGGATGTCTCCAGGGCAAGCCCCTCTCACCTCGTCCGCAAGGGTCTGGTCCAGGTCCTCGAGGGCCGACACTGCTTCCGCTCGCTGACGGTCGAGGAGAACCTTCTGACCGGCGCGCTCGGGCGTTCGTCCTCCCGCACCGGCGTCAAGGCCGACCTCGACCGCGTCTATGCGCTTTTCCCCAGGCTAGCCGAGAAGCGGCGAACCCGGTCCGGCCTCACCTCCGGCGGCGAGCAGCAGATGACGGCGATCGGCCGCGGTCTGATGTCGCGGCCGAAACTCTTCGTGCTGGACGAGCCTTCGATGGGGCTGGCGCCGCTGATCGTCGACGAGATTTTCAGCGCTTTGAAGCGGCTCAATCGGGACGAAGATCTTTCGATCCTTGTCGCCGAGCAGAATTCGGCAGTGGCGCTGAAATATGCCGACCGCGCCACCGTGCTCGAAAACGGAAAGAGCGTTCTGGAAGGGTCGGCCGCCGACCTGCGCCAGCGCGACGACATCAAGACCTACTATCTCGGCGGCACGCCGCTTCCATCGCAACATTTTCCCCAGGAGACCGCAGCATGACCATCCAATCGAAGCAGCCGTCCGATATCCGCAGCGCCGTCCCCCCGGTCGAGCGTCCGTCGGCCAGAGCGCATGTCATCAAGACCGACGCCGAGGCGATCGCTGTGGCGGAAAAACTGGCCGCAGACTTCGCCAAGGACGCCTCCAGGCGGGACCGCGAGCGCATCTGGCCGAAGGAAGAGCTCGATGCGTTTTCGCAGAGCGGCCTGTGGTCGATCAACGTGCCGAAGGCCTATGGCGGACCGGAACTCTCCTATGTGACGCTGTCAAAGGTGATCACCATCATCTCGGCGGCCGATCCGTCGCTCGGCCAGATTCCGCAGAACCATCTCGGCGTGGTCGCCGCCATCCGCACCGTCTCTGACGAGGCCCAGAAGCAGTTGCTCTTCGCCGAAGTTCTGTCCGGCACGCGGTTCGGCAACGCGTTCTCGGAATTCGGCTCCAAGCGGGCGGCCGACTTCGAGACCAAATTCGTCGACGCCGGCGACCACGTCGTGGTCAATGGCCAGAAATTCTATTCGAGCGGCGCGCTGCTCGCCCATCTGGTGCCGATCGTGGCGCTCGATGACGAGGGCCGGGCCTGGTATGCCATCGCCGATCGCGGCGCGCCCGGACTGACGGTCATCGACGACTGGTCGAGCTTCGGCCAGAAGACGACGCTGTCCGGCACAGTCCTGCTGGACAATGTGAAAGTGCCGAAGACGCATCTGGTCCCCGGCTACAAGGGCTATGACCGGCCGACGGCCGACGGCGCCATCTTCCAGATCATCCAGGCCGCGGTCGATCTCGGCATCGCCAAAGCAGCGATCGACGAAACCGTCAACTTCGTGCGCACCAAGTCGCGTGCGTGGATCGACAGCGGCGTCGATCATGCCTGGCAGGATCCCTATACGATCCAGGCTATCGGCGACCTTCGCCTGCGGGCCAATGCGGCGCAGGCCGTTCTGGACAAGGCCGGGCTGGCGGTCGACCGCGCTGTGCTCGACCCCAACGATAAGACCGTCGCGGAAGCGCAGATCGCGGTTGCCGAATCCAAGATCCTCACCACCGAGATCGCCATCAACGCCACCAACAAACTGTTCGAACTCGCCGGCACGCGATCCACACTGGCCGAGCACAATCTCGACCGGCATTGGCGCAACGCCCGCACCCACACGCTGCACGATCCGGTGCGCTGGAAATACGCGATCCTCGGCAACTACTACCTGAACGACGTCAATCCGCCGTTCCATGCCTGGAGCTGAGCGAGACGCCGTCAAGTCATAGAGGACTATTCATGAGCAATGCCATCCCCGACCGGATCAAGATCCTGTGGTTTCTCCCGACCCATGGCGACAGCCGCTATCTCGGCACCTCCGAGGGGGGCAGGGCGGTCGACTTGCCCTACCTCACCCAGGTCGCCAAGGCGGCCGACGCCATCGGCTACTACGGCGCGTTGCTGCCGACCGGGCGCAGTTGCGAAGACAGCTGGGTGGTGGCGTCGGCGCTGGCGCCGCTGACGCAGCGGTTGCGCTTTCTTGTTGCCGTCCGTCCCGGGCTGCAGTCGCCGACGCTCGCGGCGCGGATGACCTCAACGCTCGACCGCATTTCGGGCGGGCGCCTGCTCATCAACGTCGTCACCGGCGGCGACCCGGTCGAGAACAAGGGCGACGGCATCTTCCTCAGCCATGACGAGCGCTATGAGGTGACGCGGGAGTTTCTCGATATCTACAAGGCCGTGCTCAGCGGCGAGACCATTGCCTTCGAAGGCAAGCACTTCCGCATCGAGGACGGAAGGCTGCTGTTCCCGCCTGTGCAGACGCCGCATCCGCCGCTCTATTTCGGTGGTTCGTCGGAGGCAGCGAATGCGGTCGCCGCCGAGCAGATCGACAAATATCTGACCTGGGGCGAACCACCGGTCGATGTCGCCGCAAAGGTCGACCATGTGCGCGGCCTTGCCGAGAAGGCGGGACGCGCGGTGAGCTTTGGCATCCGATTGCATGTCATCGTCCGTGAAACCAATGACGAAGCCTGGGCCGATGCCGATCGGCTGATCAGCCGTCTGGACGACAAGACGATCGCCGAGGCGCAGAAGGTGTTCGCGCGCATGGACTCGGTTGGCCAGTCGCGTATGAGCCGGTTGCATGGCGGCCGCCGCGACAAGCTGGAAATCAGCCCGAACCTGTGGGCTGGCGTCGGCCTGGTGCGCGGCGGTGCGGGCACCGCACTGGTCGGCGATGCGGCTACGGTGGCGGAACGGATCGATGAATACCGGCGCATAGGCATCGATACATTCATCCTGTCCGGTTACCCGCATCTGGAGGAAGCCTATCGCTTCGGCGAACTTGTGTTGCCGCAGTTGCCACTCGATCACGAGATCTCAACGCGGCCGACGGCCGTCAACATGGGCCCCTTCGGCGAAACCGTGGCCGGCGACCATCGCCCGTCGGCGCTGCGCGCGAGCCAGTCTTGAGCGCCAGCGGACCGATCATAGCGATTGTCGGCGGCGGCTTTTCAGGTGCGGCGACTGCGTTTCATCTGGCGCGACTGCTCCCGGCCGGTGCATCCGATATCGTCGTCGTCGAGCCCCGCGAGGGGCTCGGCTATGGTCTGGCTTATTCCACGGCCGATCCGGCACATCGTATCAATGTGCCGGCGTCGAGAATGACTCTGATCTCCGGCCAGGACAGCCACTTTGCCGACTGGCTGGAGCAGACCGGCGCCGTTCTGAATGACGCCGAGGCGATCACTACCAACGGCGCGGCCTATCCACAGCGTCGCGTTTTCGGCCGTTATGTCGAATCCCACCTTCAGCCATTTTTGCAAAGCAAGATGATTCGGCACGTCCGATCCGCCGTCGCGTCGGTCGAGCGTAACGGCGACGCATATCGCCTCATCCTTGCCGACGGCGGAACGCTTGCGGCCGATGCATTGGTTGTCGCAACGACTCATCCGCCGCCGGCCTTGCCGTTGGCCATGCAGTCCGTGGCTGGCATAGCTGGGCTGGTGGCCAATCCCTATGACCTCGAGAGCTTGGAAGCGATCAGCCGCAATGACCATGTCCTGGTCGTCGGCACCGGACTGACGTCCGCGGACGTGATCGCGACCCTCGACCGCAAGGGGCATCGTGGCAGCATCACAGCACTTTCGCGCCATGGCTACCGCTCGCGCAGCCATGCAGCCTCGCGTGGCGATCCGATCGGCGATTTCACGACCCTGCCTTCACGCAGCGCGGCGGCACTGTTCCGGCGCATCCGGGCCACGATCCTTGATGCCAAGCGTCAGGGCGAAGACTGGCAGCCGGTGCTCGATGCCGTCAGGCGTCAGGGACAGGCCATCTGGCAGGCGTTGCCGCTAGCCGAGCAGCGCCGCGTGGTGCGTCATCTTCGTGCGCTGTGGGATGTGCATCGCTTCCGCATCGCGCCACAGATCGCGGCCGTGCTCGATCGCCGCGTTGCCGAGGGCAGGCTTGCCTATCGCGCCGCATCGATTGTCGGCGCCGAACAGGTCGACGGATGCATTCGCGTCGGGCAGCGGCTGCGTGGCCAAACCGGCCTCGTTGTCGAGGCTTTCGACAGTGTGATCGTGACGACCGGACCGGCGCACGCCGATATCTTGCGGACCAACACGGCGATTGCGGCGCTCGAGAGGATGGGATTGGTCCGGCTCGACCCGATTGGTCTTGGTTTGGAGACCGACCGCCAAGGCCGTGCGGTCGGCACATCCGGGCGCCCGACCGACAGCATTTTCATCAGCGGGCCACTGGCGCGCGGCAGCGTCGGCGAACTGATGGGAATTCCCGAGGTCACCGCACATGCCGAGCGCATCGGCGCCGAAATTCACCAATGGTTGGGATACCAAACGGCGTTGCGTCGCAAGGCGTCGTGAAGCTGTGATTAGCATGAGTCTATTCAGATCACACTGACGGAACGCATCGCCAAGATTGAAAGCGCATTCGAGGTTTATGAAAGGGCCATTGGTCGCAGTGCCGCTCCTGGCGCTTTTCGCGTTTGTCGCCGACGCCGCCGAAGTCGCCCAAGTTCAGGTGGAAAAACTGCGCGTTTGAGCGGAGTACGGTCTTCGGAGTTGGATTCTCGGAGAGCACCGAACTAGTCTAGGCGACGAGCTTGGCTGCGTGTGCCTTCAACTACTGTTGGCTTCTAACAACTCCAATCGGATGTCAGGGGGAGTGACGCCTCTGAAAATTTGTCGATAACTGTGAGTTCAGATTTTGGCGACGATCTTCACCATAAAGGGATGAGCTGCAATTTCTAGCGACGGCCGCGCTAGGGACGGGCCTCCAGCACCATGTTGAACGGCGTCTCCGTGGCGCGACGGAATCGCTTGAAGCCGCCGCCGGTCACCACCTTGCGTAGCCGCGCCTCGCCGGCCTGGGCGCCAAGCCCGAGCCCGACTTCCTGCGACAGGGACGCGGGCGTGCACACGAACGTGGAAGCGGCATAGTAAACGCGTCCGACGGGATTGAGGTTCGCCGTTAGATGATTATGCGCGAACGGCTCGACGATCATCCACGTGCCATCCGGCTTGAGCGACCCGTGGACATGGGTGGCGGCGCCCCCCGGGTCGCCCATGTCGTGAAGGCAATCGAAAAAAGCGACGAGGTCATAGGTGCCGGGATAGGTCTTGGCGGCCGCGACCTCGAAGCGCGTGTTGGCGCCGACGCCGGCTTCCTCGGCGGCCTTGCGCGCGCGCTCGATCGAAGGGGCGTGATAATCGAAGCCGACGAAGTGCGAATTGGGGAAAGCACGTGCCATGAGCACCGTCGATGCGCCATGACCGCATCCGACATCCGCGACATCCACGCCGCGTTCGAGCTTCTCGACTACGCCCTCCAGGGCCGGCAGCCAGGAGTCGATCAGATTGGCATTATAGCCTGGACGGAAGAACCGTTCCGTACCGCGAAACAGACACGCGCTATGATCGTGCCATGCAACGCCCTTACCGGAGTGGAATGCCTGCCTCACCTTTTCTTCGTCGAGCCACAGCGCGGATAGGAACTCGAATGCGCCAGCCATGAAGGCCGGGCTGTTTTCATCGGCGAACACCAGCTCCTGCTCGGCGTTGAGATAGAACTGGTCGTTGGATTCATCGTAGTCGACGTAGCCCGCCGCCGCCTGCCCGGACAGCCATTCCCTTACAAGGCGCTCCTGGGTACCGGTGCGTGTCGAAAGTTCGGCGGCCGTCATCTTGCCGCCTTCGCGCAATGCCTTGAACAGGCCGAGTCTGTCGCCCAGCAAGACTCCCGCGCCCGTAGCGATCGCACCGAGATCGCCGACCATTTTCCCCAAGAATGCGTCCAACTTTTCCTGACTCGCTTCAGACATCGGAATCTCCCTTTGGGCTCGATCTCTCCCAGTAAAAGCCTCACAAGGGGAGAAGAATGGCGAAATTGGAGCCCGGGCCCATCCTTTGGCGTCCACGCGCGGGCCGACCACCATAATGGCGGGTTCGGCCGAAAGCAGCTTCTTCGCCGCTGCCTCGACTTGGTCGATCGATGAGGGCGGCGCGGCACTGGTGTAGCCGATGCCAAGACCCGACAAGCGTGGCTGCAATCGAACTGGAGGAATCCAGATTGTTGGTAGCATAGGTGCCGATCAGATATTTCTTGCTCGCTTTTAGCTCGGCCTCTGTCGGCCCTGTTTCCGCCAACTCCCTGATCACGTGGCGTATCAGCCCGAGCGTCTCGGCCGCCCTGTCGGCGCGCGTCGCCGTGGTCACGACAAGCGCATTGGAATGCTGGTGGTCTTTCAGGCTGGAATGGATACCGTACGCAAGGCCGCGCTTTTCGCGCACTTCCTGGAACAGACGCGAGGTAAATGGCAAGCCTCTGAGTATTTTGCTTATCAGCTGTGCGGCTTAGAATTCCGGGTCGCTGCGTCCGATGCCGGGAAAAACCAGCTGCAGCGAAGTCTGCGGCGGGTCGTAGGCGACCAATTACGCCGGCCGAGCTCGGGGCGACATCGGCCACCGGGGCGATCGCCTGCTTCTGAGGCAAATCGCCGACCACCTCGTGGAGCCTTTCACTCAGGCCTTTGGCATCAATGTCGCCGACGACCGCGACGTGCAGCCCGTCACGGGCGAAAGCGGCCTTGTGGAGGGTGCCTAGATCGGCCGGCGTTATGCCGGCGAGTCTCTCCTTGGTGCCCCTCGGCCGGCCTCGAATAAGGATGCGTGCCGTAGATTCTGCGCCGCCATGCAAGCTCGGCGATCGCGTGGGGGTCGCGCTCATTGGCGATGATGCTGGCGAGAATGTTGGCGCGGATACGGTCGACCGGCTCCTGGTCGAAGCGGGGGCTGTTAGCCGCGAGCCTGAGCAGATCGAAGGCGGCGTCCTTCCGTTCGGACAGCATGCGCATCTAGCCATAAATGCCGTCGCGCGCGCGTCGAAGCTCATCTCGGCCCCGGCATGGTCAACCGTCACCTGGAAGGCATCGCTGTCGAGATCGCCGGCGCCCTCGTCGAACAGGCCAGTCATCAAATTGGCCAGTCCCTCCTTGCCAGCAGAGTCCTGCGCGGTGCCGCCGTCGAAGACGAAGCGGATGGCTCCGGTTGTGGTGACGGGATGGACGATAAGCAAGGTTCGGGGCGAAGTGATTTGTTCCGCGGCGGCGGTATGTTTTGGTGAGGTGATCATGCGACGTCTTCTTTGGTCGGTCACGTGTTTGCGGATGATCGTGCATGTACCGTGCCAAATGAGAAAACCATTTATACGCAGTCTGGTAGATCTGACTCTGCTAGGTTGCGTATCCGACATTGTCGGAAATTGGACAGCGCCGAACGCGAAGCGGCTCGGGGCTTGCGACGATGCTTGCGCGTGCTGCTGCGGAGGGGGACATGAATGCGCCTCGAACTGGCGCGAGGCCTTCGAGGATGCCGGATCACTTAGCAAGGAGAAGTTGCTGGCGGACGACCGCCCATTCGAACCGTTTGGACGAAAATCACCCCTTAAACGGGGTCCTCGTTCGGCTCTGACGCACTCTCGCTGCGGCCACAGCCTAAGTTGCACCGACGAGGCGCGCCTGGAGCAGATCAATCTTGGCGCGGCCGTACGTTTGCCGCTTGATGAGTTTGAGCTTGGTGATCTGGCCTTCGGTCTGGCCATTCGACCACGGAGAGATAATGGCGTTGCGGACTGCGGCGATGTCCTTTTCGACCCCGTTTGCAAAGGAGCCGACGAGGCTTGCCTTCGCGCCGTCCAGCCACGTGTCCAGTTTTGCGACGGCCTTTGATCGGATCATCTGCTGAAAGTCGTCGATCAGCGTTCGCGCGGTGACGAGGTCGATTGCCGCGATCAGTACAGCGTCCGATTTGGACAGGTCGTTACGCGCCAGCGTCATGAGCCTGGCGATGCTTCGTGCCGAAGCTTTCCGTAAGAAGCTTTTGGCCGCCGGCAGGTCACGGTTTTCGCTGAAAAAGAATTCGACCGTATCGCCCACGCTGTCGACGGCGCGGTAGAGATACATCCAGCGACCACGCACCCGGACATAAGTTTCATCAACGTGCCACTTGCCGGTGACCGGACGTTTTCTCCGGTTGAAGCGTTCAAGCAGCAGAGGCGAAAAATGCACGACCCAGCGGTGGACAGTGGAATGGTCGACGTGAATGCCGCGCTCGGCCATCATCTCTTCCAGATCGCGCAGGCTGAGATTGTAGGCAAGATACCAGCGAACGCACAGCAGGATCACGGATCGATCAAAATGGCGGCCTTTGAACATGACAAACTCCCGGAAAAAAGAGCAAGCGTCATGCAGCAAATGACCTTTCCGAAAAGTTTGCGACAGAACCGTTTCATGTCCTGGTCCTCTCGATGGGCCAGAACGAACGTCAACCGGACTAGATCAGCGGGGCAAGGTCACCGCAGTCGGCCATGAATACGCCAACCCAATTACATTGTTGGAAACAAGTAACTCGAGCGAAAATGTGCAATCTTTCTTTGGCACGTATCCTAATCGCGCAGGGAGATCAATTTCCACGTCCTGGAATTCAAGAAAATCATTGTACAGTGGAAAATAGGCTTTATATACAGCCTCCTTCAAAACGAAGAGGTCCCGCCGTTGAAGCAGGCGTAGATCGTACATGCGTTGCTCGTTAGGGGTAGCAATCAATTCGATCAAGTTCTCCGGCAGAGGTTCATTAGGTTCAATGTCGATGCCGAGCGCTGCAATCCTCTTCGTCCCTGCAATGGCGGCGGCTGCTACTGTATCGTGGTGAGCCAAAGATCCGACCATGCCGGCTGGCCAGATCGGAACACCAGAGCGCGTCTTTAAGATCGGCAGTGGTGGGAATCCCAGTTGCCCAAGAAGTGTTCGGGCAATTACTCTTGCAGCACCGCTCTGGCGGCGGACTTTGGGAACAGCGCGTCCCGTAGACGTAACTTCGGAAGCGTACAAGGTCGATTCGTCAGCCGGCTCTATTGGACGAATGCCGACGAGGATGTTCTGTTGATCAATCGTGATAATCTCCATTTATCTGGTTCCTATGAGCTTTTCCAATGAGATGCTCAGTCAATGTAGCTGCGCGTTGCATTTAGCCCGACTTGGTCGTCGATCAGCAGTGGCGGCGGACCACATATGAAGTGCTTCCTACCTTTGGATCACCAAGCCAGGACTTTCCGACATTTGGTGTATTGTCGGATCTCGAGACTGAACATGGTCGGGGTGCCAGACCCCTTCCGAGCGGTTCGTTAGGGATCAAGAGCCCCGGTTAAGGGCGTTGACAATGGCTCGGGCCAGAGCTTTGCGGTTTTCCAGAACACTTATCATCGTCACGTGGTCGCCTATAATCGGTACGGCAGTAATGGCCTCCGGACTCAAGACGCGGTCCCAGCCGCGCATAGGCGAACGTGCCTCTGGGCAGAATGAACTCTTAGCTTGCCGTGCCCGAGAACTGAAGAGAGCCTCGGTGGCACAAAACTGATGTATCTCAATTGGCAGGGTTGGGACTTGGTACGCCTGCAGCGCCTTGTGGAACCGGGCGGTCCTTTCATACATCAAAACATCGTTATCGAGATTACGATCCAGAGGTATTGCCCCAATTTGCTGCCCCTTTTCAAGCAGCTGAGCGATTGAACTTTGTCCAGCAAATTGCTCCAGCACTTCGAAGCTCTCATCATCTAAGGATTCAAAAGAATCGAGCACCACGTCTCGTACCATTTGGATGGGTGATATCTTTGTCACGTTTGCAGGTAGCGTAACATCGATGAGAGCGATGAACGACACAGCGTCATCGAGACTCAGCAAGCGCTGGGCGATTGCGTAAGCCAAGATTCCGCCTGATGAGTATCCAGCGAAGCGATACGGACCCTGCGGCTGGATCTCTCTAATCGCCACGATGATGTCCGCGGCCATCGCCTCAAGAGATGGTGGACAAACCTCATTGAAAGGCGGCCATGGTAGAGCGTAAATGGGACAGTCTATGTCCATTTCGTTCGCCAAACCGAGGACATAGGAACAATCGCCCGAGCCTGTGGGAACAAAGAAGAGCGGTGGCTGCGATCCGGTTGCTTGTACGGAAATCACGCCCGGACTACAGGGCTGTGGCTCCAAATGACTCTTCGATGCAAGTTCCTTCAGAACAGGGGCTTGGAAGAGGTCGGCGGCGCTAAAGTTCAGCCCAAGATACAATGCTCGACTGAGCAACTGCACCGCCAGGAGCGAATGGCCGCCCAGTTCGAAGAAGTTGTCGTGGCGTCCGACCCGCTCGACACCGAGAAGCTCCGCCCATATCTCGGCCAGCGCCGTC
>NZ_JAMYPX010000065.1:0-12500 GCF_040320585.1 Mesorhizobium sp. M0663 | reverse complement strand
CATTCCGGCAGGAGCGGACACAGTCCATTATCACAATCACAGGATCAGCAGATCCAGCTTTTTCAATAACATAGCGAGGTGTGCATTATGTCGTGGGATCGGGAGGGCCAAGGAACAGGACTGTGTCGCCGTGGGCGATCCAGCGGCAGGTCGCAAGTTCCCTGATCTGTCCCTGATCCAGCGATGGCTGCGCGTCGAAGTCGAAGCCGTCGAGTTCGCGCACGAACGGGAACTGCGCCAGTTTCCAGGCGCGAGCGTTGTCGTGAGCTGACCCAAAGCAGTAATCGTCTTTTCAATTCATGAGGGAACGTGCCTGAGGCCGAAGTTCGTGTGGTGCTTCGAAGCGGACACGTTGGGCTTCAATCCAAACTCACCCGGGGTTAAAGATCTAGCAAAACGTCGCCTTGCGGGCGGCTGCAGCACGCCAGGACGTAGCCTGCCGATTTGTCGTCCAATGTCAGTCCGCCCAGGTCATCCATGACGACTTCGCCGGACAGCTTGGCGATCCGGCACGTGCCGCAAACTCCCTGCTGGCAGGCGGTGGGGACGTAGACGCCACATTGGCGCGCCACTTCCAGCAAGGTCTCTCCGGGCGCGCAGTCATGCGCAACGCCAGACCTGACGAAGCGGACCGAAGACGAAACCTTTGAAGCCGGTACCGAACGCGAACTGTTGCCGCCTCCGAAGCTCTCCTCATGATACTGTGAACGGGCGAGCCCGATTGCATCGAGGCAGCTGCGTGCAGCCTTCATGTAGGATTCCGGCCCACAGGCAAACACCGTACGGCTGTGGAGATCGGGAACCAAGGTCAGGAGCATCTCACTGTTAATTCGCCCGGTTGGACCCGTCCAGGCCGGGTCTCCGTGACTGCAAATGCAAGTCACATGAACATTGGGAAAGCGAGCGGCAAGTGCGTCCAGTTCGAGCCGAAAAATGATGTCGTCCGGCGTTCTCGCACTATGAATGAAGTGGATATCCTGGTCGGCTGCGCGGTCGGTAAATGCGCGCAGCATTGACATCACGGGAGTTATCCCGCTGCCACCTGAAAGGAAGAGGGACTTTGCATGCGGCAGATCGTCGAGATTGAACGAGCCGAGCGGCCCTTCGATCTCGATCCCGTCGCCCGGCTTCAAATTGTCATGCAGCCAATTCGAAACGAGCCCGCCCGGCGTCCGCTTCACGGTAATCTGAAGATCGAGCGGTCGCGTCGGCGGTGACGAAACAGAGTAGGAGCGCGTCACCGCGGCACCGTCGATCCTCAGGTGCACCAGAACATATTGGCCAGCGCTGAAGCAGAACATCCGATCTGAAGCGGGTGTGAGAACGAATGTTTTCACATCGTGCGTTTCGTTGATCACGCGCCGGCAGAGCACAAGCTGCGGTGTGGTCTGTGCCCAATGCCGGTGACGCTTTGTTGGGACGAAGCCGGAGGCTGCAAAGGCCGCGTATGCATTCATCATTCAACTCGGGTTTGAAGTCGAGCCAAGATGCCACTTCAAACCCCGCTGAACAGCCGCGCAATCCTGCCTTTATGATCGGTAATTTCGATTAGACTTCCAGTGACATTACAGCAACCTGGAGAGCTCGGATGCCTTTGCGAATAATGGGTTCGTGTTTGCGGCGCGCGAGTATTGCGGTGTGGACTGGCTGGTTCAGCATCGGCGCTCCCTCGACGAGGAACGATGGGAGCTCGGCCGTGAACCGGCGCGCATCGTCGCTACGCATATAGCAGGTGCCGCCCGTTCGCCGCAGCATGATCTCCGCCAGAGTTTCCGATCCCGTCGAAAGCCGGCAGATCGCCAGCTCGGCCAGCAGCTCTGCGTGCGTCTTTTCCAGCACGGCGGTGTAGCCCGGGCGAATGTAGGTTTCAGGGTCGACATCGGACAGCGTTCTGGCAGCTGTCGAAACCATCACATATTCCTCGACCATCAGGTGTTCATAGGCGATCTCAGGCAGGTAGCGAGGCGCATAAAGCACGGCGATATCCAGATTTCCCATGCTTAGGTCGCTGACCATCTGGTTCGAATAGTCCGACTCGACGTGGATCGAGGATTTTGGAAGGGCCTGGCACAGTGTCTCGACCCATCCGGGCAGGACCGAACGGGTCATGCCTACCTGTGCGGCGATGCGCAAGGTGCCCTCGAACCGGTTGAACGCTCGCACGTCGTGTCGAGCTTGCGACCAGGTCGACAGCAGGGATCTGGCGTAGGCTTCGAACCGCCGTCCGGCGGCTGTCGGCTCAGCACCGGCGCGCCCGCGCTGGAAGAGCTCGGACCCGATCGCGCTCTCCAGATTCTTGATCCGGGTGCTGATCGTCGACTGGGTCAATCCCAGCCGATCGGCGGTGCGATTGAAGTTTCGCGACTCGATGATGTCGAGAAAGGTTTCGATGTGATCTAGCTGCACGTTACCTCCAATCGAAAAAGTCGATCATATTGCGCTGGATCATAAGCTTGATCAAACAATACTCAAGGCGGAAGCTGCATGGGAGAAATCGGCCGGCAGCATCGACCAGGCTGAAGCTACGGAGCTGAGCAACGTGTTCATAGTCGACTGCGATTGTCACAATTACTGGTCAAGCGCCACTGTACTGGAGCCCTACCTTTCCGGCCTGTGGAAGGACATGTTCGTCGAAGGCGAGAAGACAGGTCCCGTTGGCGCCTTCCCGCATGGCCATCGTCCCTGGTTTCATCCGCAGGACTTCTCCCGCAAGGACGTCCGTCCGAAAACAGAAGCCGACAACTATCTCATCATGAAGGAAAAACACCTCGACAAGTACAAGGTCGATGTGGCGATCCTGACCGGCGATGAGCCGATCGAGGCTTCCACCCTCGCCAATCCTTATTATGCCAGCGCCCTTGTCAGCGCCTACAATGACTACCAGATCGACCAATGGCTGCCGAAGGACGATCGCTTCATGGGCTCGATCATCATCGCGCCACAGGATCCGAAGCTCGCGGCCGCCGAGATACGCCGTCTTGGCAATCATCCGCGCATGGTTCAGGTTCTCGCTTCGCAAGGCTCCGTCAAGCCCTATGGCGATCCGTTTTACCATCCAATCTATGAGGCTTGCGCCGAGGTGGGGCTGCCCTTTGCCATACATCTGGGCGGCCATGGCGGCGTGAATTCGACCGCGATTGCTCCTGCCCCAACGACGTTCTTCTGGGAGACGCACGCCATCCTGCACATGTCGGCGATTTCACATGTCGCAAGCATGATTGCGCATGGCGTCTTCGAAAAATGGCCGGACCTCTACTTCGTCGTCATCGAATGCGGCGTGGCCTGGGTGCCGTCGGTATTGTGGCGCCTGGATGCGGATTACAAAGCGCTGCGCAAAGAGACGCCATGGCTGAAGATGCTGCCGTCGGAATATTGCCGGCGCAACATCCGCTTTTCCACGCAGCCGCTGGAGCAGCCCGCAAACATTCAGCATCTCTGGTCCACTCTCGAAGCGATGGACGGCGAAAATACGCTGATGTTTGCCTCCGATTATCCGCATTGGGATTACGACGACGCCAACACGCTGCAAATCCCTCCCGCCTGGAAGAGCAAGATCATGGGGCTGAATGCGTTGGAGGTCTACAAACGCATCCCCCGCGCGCAAGCGGCGAATGCCGCCTGAGGAAGCAGACGATGCCCGAGAAGACATACATCTGCCGCGTCGACGAGATCGAAACCGGATCTCCCTTCATCGCTAAGATCCGCAGCCTTTCGGTCGGGGTTTTCCGCATCGGAGACTCATTCCACGCGCTGCTGAACGTTTGTCCGCACCGCGGCGCTCCGCTTTGCGAGGGGCCGCAATGCGGAACAACTGCACCGGTCGAAGGGGCGCAATTCATCTATCACCGCCAAAACGAGATCGTGCGCTGCGCCTGGCATGGCTGGGAATTCGACATCAAATCAGGTGCGGCTTTGGTCGATCCGTCCGTTCGCGCGCGCACATTTCCAGTCACCGTCGAGGCGGGCAGCATCTATGTGACAGCCTGATCGAGGTGCGGATTTGCGCGGTCAGAAGAAAGGGTGATCGCGGCTGACGAGCAGATTTCTTCACAGGTGCTTGACGAACAATAACGCGGAAAATCCGCAATGGGAGAGTCAAATGTCAGAATCTGAATACAAGCTTGGTATCGCTCAAAGCCAGATTGGCCGCGGCAAGATTTCCCGTCGCGACTTCATTCATCTTGGGCTGGCCGCTGGGCTGACGCTTACCGCTGCGGACAAGCTCTTCGTCAGCACGGCCCGGGCCGAACCGCTGCAGGGCGGCTTCGCCAAGCTCGGCATGGCACATGGCGCAACGACGGATTCGATCGATCCGGCCGGCTACCCGGACACATTCACACAAACCGCGTTCTCGGGCTCGATGTCCAACAGCCTCACCGAGGTCGACGCGAAAGGTAACGTCCAGCCGGACCTTGCCGAGAGCTTTGAGTCGTCGGATGGCGCCAAAACCTGGGTCTTCAAGCTGCGCAAGGGCGCAACCTTCCACAACGGCAAGAATGTGACGGCGGACGACGTCGTGACTTCGCTGCGCTACCATATGGGCGACGAAACCAAATCGGCGGCGAAGCCGCTGCTTGAGCCGGTCGCCAGCATCAAGGCGGACGGCCCGGAGACGGTTGTCTTCACGTTGAAGAGCGGCAATGCCGACTTCCCCTACATCATGAGTGACTACCATCTGGTCATCATGCCGGCCAAGGACGGCAAGGCGGATTGGGGATCGGGCGTTCGCACCGGCGCTTTCGTGCTTGAGAATTTCCAGCCCGGCGTTTCGGCCAAACTCAAGCGCAATCCGAACTACTTCAAGAACGGCAAACCCTATCTCGACGAGGTGGAGTTCATCGCCATCACCGATCTCGCCGCTCGCATGGCCGCGCTATCGACAGGGGAGGTGGACTATATTGGCCGCGCCGACCTCAAGACCCTCGGCATGTTGAAACGCAACCCCAAGGTGGAGATCGTCGAGGTCACCGGCTATGGCCATTATACCTTGCCGATGAATGTCACGATGGCGCCGTTCGATAATCCGGATGTCCGGATGGCCTTAAAGTGGGCGATCAACCGTCAGGAGATCGTCGACAAGATCTTTCTCGGTCACGCCACTGTGGCCAATGACAACCCGATTGCGCCGGCGATTAAATTCGCCACGAATCCGCAGCCGCAGCACAGTTTCGATCCGGAGAAAGCCAAGCATTATCTGAAAAAGGCCGGAATGGAGAAACTGAAGGTGGACCTCTCGGTCGCCGATGCCGCTTTTGCAGGCGCGGTGGACGCGGCTGCGCTGATCCGCGAGACGGCAGCCCAGTGCGGTATCGACGTAAACGTCGTGCGCGAGGCCGAGGACGCCTATTGGGACAATGTTTGGCTCAAGAAACCTTGGTGCGCTTCCTATTGGAGCGGTCGCGCAACGGCCGACTGGATGTTCACGCAAGCCTTCGCCGCTGATTCCAGCTGGAACGAGTCGTTCTGGAAAAATCCCCGCTTCAACGAGTTGCTTGTCCAGGCGCGCGCCGAGACCGACGAGGCCAAGCGGGCGGCAATGTATGCCGAGATGCAGCAACTGACCCATGATGATGGCGGCAGCATCGTACTGGTCTTCAACAATTTCGTCAGCGCCAAATCCAATAAGCTCGCACATGGCGAAGTGGCGCCGAACTGGGAGAACGATGGACTGAAGATGGCCGAACGCTGGTGGATCGCCACTGCGTGAGAGTGCGGGCCGGACCCGCGATGGTTGCGAGGGTCCGGTTGGCCCCGGTGTGCCCTGCCGGATGTGGGAGGGCAGCGGCCGCAACGGGAAACGCGTGCAAATGAACCCCGTCGCAAGAACGGTTCTGCAGCGCCTTGGCCTCGGCCTGGTCACGCTGTTCATCGTGTCCATCATTATCTTCTCGGCGATCGCAATGCTGCCGGGCGACTTCGCCAAGGCGACGCTCGGGCAATCCGCGACACCCGAAACGGTCGCCGCCTTCCAGCGAGAAATTGGCATCGACCGTCCGCCTGTCGAGCGCTACTTCGTCTGGGTCGGGCAGATGCTCCACGGGGATTTCGGCTCTTCGTTCGCGAGCCGCACCGGGTATCGGCGCACCGTGGCCGAGATCATCGCGCCGCGCCTCTACAATACGATGTTCCTCGCGTCGATGACCGCGCTGATCGCAGTTCCGCTGGCCCTGGGACTTGGCATCCTCGCTGCGCTCTACCGCAATGGCTGGTTCGACCGGCTGGTGAACGCAGTGACGCTGACAACCATTTCGTTCCCGGAGTTTTTCGTCGCCTATATGCTTGCCTACCTGGTCATCTCGCGCGACACGTTCATCGGATCCGAGTTCGCACAATCCCTGCCGCACTGGCTCGCAGTGTCACTGAACTGGATACTCAACGCAGTTCCCAAGTTCCCGACCTTGTCCAACGTGAACGACCAGACGCCGTTCTGGAATCACGTCTGGAGAGTAGCTTTGCCGGCAACCACGCTTACGCTCGTCATCGTCGCCCACATGATGCGCATGACACGAGCGGCGATCATCAACATGCTGGCAAGCCCCTATATCGACATGGCGCGGCTGAAGGGAATGTCGCCCATGGCCATCGTACTCAGGCATGCCTTGCCCAACGCATGGGCTCCGATCGTCACGGTGGTGGCGTTCAATCTTGCTTATCTGGTCGTCGGAGTGGTCGTTGTCGAAGTGGTGTTCGTCTATCCCGGCATCGGTCAGCTGATGGTTGATGCGGTCAAATCCAGGGATGTTCCGGTTGTCCAGGCCTGCGCCCTGATTTTCGCGGCGACCTACATCCTGCTCAATCTGACTGCCGACATCATTTCGATCGCCACCAATCCAAGGCTCTTGCATCCACGATGACCAGCTACGAACCCATCGCTCAGGTTCACAGGCTGAGGCGCTCGCGCGCCACCCGGGCCAAAACGGCGCTGAAGAAGGCACCCTTCAGTGCCTGGTTCGGCATCCTCGTCATCATCGGCTATGTCATCGTTGCGGTGTTCGCGCACTGGATCGCCCCATACGGCGAAACGCAGGTCTTCAGCGAAGCCTTCGCACCGTGGAGCCAGCAGTTCAAACTGGGAACCGACCAGCTCGGCCGCGATATGCTCACACGCTTGATTTACGGTGCGCGCAACACCATCGGTATCGCCGTCGCGACCACACTGCTGTCCTTCGCCGTCGGCGTCTCGCTCGGCCTTCTTGCCGCATTGTACAGGGGATGGCTCGACCAGATACTGTCGCGTGCGGTGGACGTGTTGATGTCGATCCCAAGCCTGATCTTCGCCCTGGTGCTGCTTTCGATCTTCGGGTCGTCGATCACCAGCCTGATAATCATCATTGCGCTGCTCGATTCCACCCGCGTCTTTCGGCTCGCACGCGCCGTCGGGCTTAACGTGGCAGTGATGGAATATGTCGAGGTGGCGCGATTGCGCGGCGAAGGCCCGAAATGGATCATTGCCAAGGAAATCCTTCCCAATGTCATGCCGCCGCTGGTCGCGGAGTTCGGCTTGCGATTTTGCTTCGTATTCCTCACGATCGCGGCACTGTCCTTCCTGGGCGTCGGCATTCAGCCGCCTACCGCCGATTGGGGATCGATGGTGCGCGAGAATGCAACCCTGATCACCTACGGCGATGTCACGCCGCTGCTGCCGGCCGGCGCGATTGCCCTCCTTACAGTCTCCGTGAATTTCGTCGTCGACTGGTTCCTGCACGCAACAAGCGGGTTGCGGGATGAAAGGTAGCGGTCCGGGGTCGCGCGAAAAAGGCAAGGATCTGCTGCAGATCCGCAATCTGCATGTGGAGGGCTTCTCGGACGAGCGGTGGCATCCCATTGTCCGCGGGGTCGATCTGGCGCTGAAGCGGGGGGAGGTTCTTGGCCTGATCGGCGAGTCTGGGGCCGGCAAATCCACCATTGGCCTTGCGGCAATGGGTTACGCCAAGCCGGGCTGCCGTATCACACAGGGCTCGATCCTGTTCGACGGGGTCAATCTTCTGGCACTCAGCGAGACAGGGCGCCGCCGCCTCAGAGGCTCCCGTATCGCCTATGTCGCACAAAGCGCAGCGGCCTCTTTCAATCCGGCCCACCGGCTCCTCGACCAGACTGTTGAAACCGTGGTGGCGCATGGGATTGCAAGCCGAGAGAAAGCGAACCGGAGTGCGGTCGATCTTTATCGGCGTCTTCAGCTTCCACATCCGGAGACCATCGGCTTCCGCTATCCTCATCAGGTTTCCGGCGGACAATTGCAACGGGCAATGACCGCGATGGCGATGGCTTGTCGTCCGGACCTCATCGTCTTCGACGAGCCAACGACGGCGCTCGACGTGACGACGCAGGTCGAAGTTCTCGCCTCCATTCGCAACATCGTGGAGGAATTCAACACGGCTGCAATCTATGTGACGCATGATCTGGCGGTGGTGGCGCAAATGGCGGATCGCATCATGGTTTTGCGCGATGGACTTACCGTGGAGGAGGCAGAAACGCGCCAGATGCTCGCCTCGCCCAGCCAGGAATATACCAAAACGCTCTGGGCCGTGCGCAAGCTCGCCAAGCCCGAAGTTCCGGCCGATGACTATCTGCTTACGATAGACAACGTCACCGCGGCTTACGCGCGGACGGTCAAGGTGCTCCAGGATGTCTCCATCAAAGTTCCACGTGGAAGAACAGTGGCTGTGGTCGGCGAGTCCGGTTCCGGGAAATCGACGCTCGCTCGCGTCGTTACCGGCCTGTTGCCGCCGCTTTCGGGGTCGATTTCCTTTGCCGGCCAGGCGCTTTCCAAGACCCTTCAGACGCGCCCAAAAGAGATTCTGCGCCGCATACAGATGATTTATCAAATGCCCGACAACGCCCTAAACCCGCGCCAGACAGTCGAAGAAGTCATAGCTCGGCCGCTTGAATTTTACCTTGGCCTCAAGGGTACGCAGCGGGATCGGCGGATAGGCGAACTGATGCACATGGTCGAGATGAGCGAAACTTACCTGGACCGTCTGCCGGCCGAACTGTCAGGGGGCCAGAAGCAGCGCGTTTGCATCGCCCGAGCGTTGGCCGCCGATCCGGAACTGATCATCTGCGACGAAATCACGTCTGCGCTCGACCAGATTGTGCAGGAGGAAATCCTCAAGCTGTTAATGCGGCTTCAGCGCGAGCTCGGCATGAGCTACATTTTCATCACCCATGACATTGCCACTGTGCGAGCGATCGCCGACGAAATTGTGGTCATGCACCAGGGGAAAGTCGTTGAGCAGGGATTAAAGAGCGAAATTCTCACGCCGCCGCATGCCCCCTATACCGAACGGCTTTTATCCTCCGTGCCGGAAATGGATCCGGATTGGCTGACAAGGCTGCTGGCCAGCCGGAAGATCTGACGGAGCGCAGCAGGTGTTTTCGATAAGACGAGAATCGCGTACACTTGTCGCCTGATCTTTGTCTCCCGCTAAACAATAGTCCTTACTCGTTGCACGCTTCGCATGAAGCGACGCTAATCCGAGCCCTGGAGCCCGCCAATTCACCGCGCGTGGCGCTTTAAATATGCTGACGACAAGAAGGTCTGCCACCTTCCGTATTGAGCTCCGGATGGATCGCAGCTTCGGTCAACAAAGAGAAGTGACTCGAACGTCCGCGGTGGGGCGCATTGCCGCCCGGCCGCTGTAGGGCCGAGAGCAGACCGGCACCTTCGGAGCCCTGCAGGAAGATAGGGACGTTCCAGTCCGAGCTGACGTGGCAGGCTAACCTAAAACGGACTGATCGATCTGACAGGTGGGACCCTTGGGCAGCCCTTATGTCCGCTGTCGTGAGGCGGACTGGCAGGGTTGGTTAGCGAAAAGCTCAGGTCGACCAGATGTTTGATCCCAGATTTTGATGGGGCATCCTTGTCCTCCGAATCAAGTGATGCGCTATGGGCCAGGTTCTGCATGGGCACGCCACGACGACAGAGGCGGTCCTCGAGCGATACAGAACAGTCAAGAGAGCCTGAGAGCGCTGGCGAAGCGCTACGGGATCAACCAGAAGACTGTTGCCAAATGGCGGGAACGGACCTCGGTGGCCGATTTGCCGATCGGTCCGAGAGAGCCTAGATCGACAGTGCTCTTGTCCGAGGAGGAGGCCGTCATCGTCCCTTCCGGCGCTACACTCTGCTGCCGCTCGACGATTGCCTCTACGCGTTGCAGCCGACGATCCCGCATCTGACGCGCTCTTCATTGCACCGCTGTCTGCAGCGCCACGGCAGCGGCCGATTGCCGGATGTCGAGGGCGACAAGCCGGCGAAAAAGAAGTTCAAGGCCTATCCGATCGGCTTCTTCCACGTTGATATCGCGGAGGTTCGAACCGAACAGGGCAAGCTACACATGTTCGTCGCCATCGACCGAACCGCGGGTTCGCCTGTCGAGCTGCACGAGAAGGCTCCGACAGCCATTTCCAAAGAGTTTCTGCTACGCCTGATCGCGACCGTCCCCTACAGGATCCACACCGTTCTCAGCCAGCCATTTCGCGGCGGAGGTCCGCCCAAAGATGGCGGCGTTGAAGTTCGCTCAATGCACCGACAGTGGCGGCAAACCGGAGCGGTCGTGACGAGACATGAGATGCTCGATGACGTCTCGCTGTACTGGCTCACCAGAATCCGGGGCTTCCGCCGCACAGATCTATTGGGAAGATCATTCCAACAATTTCAACGCCGTGACATTGTGAAGATGCCCGTGGCGGTGACCGTCTTCCCCGGGGAGATCTATCGCGCGAGCGCAGCTGGGTCGAGCGCTGCTACAACAACCTGGTCTACTTCAGCAACGCCGAAAACGGCGGACATTTCGCGGCATGGGAGCAGCCGGAAATCTTCACCCAGGGACTTCGGGCGGCTTTCCGGTTGCTGCGCTGATTGAGCAGTGGAGGCGGCGTACCTTACATTTAGTCACCGAGTAGCGCGCGACATCACCTGAACTTTTAACGACGGGGTCTGGACCAGGGCTGAGTTCCGTCGATCCCTCCAGGTTGACAGCGCAGGCCCATCGATTTAAGTTCGCGTTAGTGGCCACTAACGCGAAACATTGGACAGCGCTCGGAGACTCGACGAGGCGCACGATATTCGAATTGTTGGTCGAACAGCCTTGTTCGGTCAGCGGACTTGCTCGTGTGCTGCCTGTAACCAGGCCGGCGGTCTCTCAGCACTTGAAAGTACTCAAGGATGCCGGGCTTGTGGCCGACACGCGCTCAGGCAAGGAACGAATATACCGTATCGATCCGGACGGCCTAGCAAGTCTGCGCGCGGAAATCGATCAGTTCTGGAGCAAGACCCTGGCGAGCTACAAACTGGCCGTCGAGCACCCAAAGAAGGACCAGCCATGAGCAAGCTTCCTGCAACCGCGCCCGTAAGGCATTTCGTCGTTGTCGAGGCACCTATCGCGCGTGCCTTCAAGGTCTTCACCGAGGATTTCGGGAAATTCAAACCTCGCGAGCACAATCTTCTTGCCGTACCGATCGCAGAGACGATCTTCGAACCCTGGGTCGGGGGCCACGTTTACGATCGCGGCGTGGACGGCAGCGAGTGCCGCTGGGCTCGTGTGTTGGCTTACAATCCCCCCAGCCGGCTGATTCTGAGCTGGGACATCAGCCCTCGGTGGCAGATTGAGAGCGACCTGAACAAAACCAGCGAATGGGAAGTCCGGTTCACGGCTGAGACGGAGAACCGAACCCGGGTTGAGATCGAGCACCGGAATCTCGAACGCCATGGCGAAGGCTGGGAGGGCGTGCGCGGGGGGGTTGATAGCGATCAAGGCTGGCCGCTGTACTTGCGGCGGTTCCACGACCTTTTCCCCGGTGCGACCGCCTGACACCGCTGGCGACTTTGAGGGCGTGACTGGCAAGAACCGTTTGGTCCACTGCGATCCCAGTGAGTGGAGACAAGACGGAAGTCTATTGTTAAGCGTTCTCGGCGTGCTCGCGCTCTGTTTGCTATCGGTCGTATTGGCAGTCTACTCAGGTTCGTCCAAGGGTTTGCAGGAGCGCTGGCAGGACCGGTAGTCCCAGCAGACGACGAGAACCGGCTCTAAAGGATCGACCGCGTTCACATGAACTCGGTCGAGGCGCTGGCGCCCCTTGTCGTGGCCTCGGCGCTAGCCATGATGGTTGGCGTTGAACCGGCCACTTTGGCGATATTGGTCTGGACCCACGTCGCGATACGCCTCCTCCACCTGGGAGTCTACCTGCGCGGCGGAAACGCCGCCAAGGGAGGTAGTGTCAGAACGATCTTGTACGTCTCTGGCGCGCTGGTCACGTTTGTCCTTATTCTTGTGACTGGATGGGCAGCACTCAAGTGACGTTGGCGCCACTCCTTGGAGGCCACAGGGAAAGAAGTCGTTCCACTCCAAGCAGCATCCCCACCCCGATAAGAGCTCCTGAGCATGCAGGGGACGTTCGGCCTCTAGCAGGCTTCTCTGATTGGGGTCGGTGAGGTCAAGCGTTTCCTGTCTTTTTTCCGGACCATGTCGCCCCGCGGGTCACTCGCTTCTCTTCGCGGTCGG
>NZ_JAMYPX010000064.1:0-12796 GCF_040320585.1 Mesorhizobium sp. M0663 | reverse complement strand
TGCCGACATTTTTTCCGGCGGGCGGCAGAAGGCCCCCACACCCCCATTCCCAACCGAATTGCGAAGGGCAATTCGGGGCAATCCGACCTCTCCCCGAGGGGAGAGGAGGTCGTCGGCGTTGATGCCAGCCTCTTCTCCCCGGCGGGGAGAAGGTGGCCGCGAAGCGGCCGGATGAGGGGGACCCCCATATGCGATTGCCAATCGCCCGACGCTACTGCGCCGGCACCGGGCAGCTGACCTCGCCTTCCGGGCAATTGAGATAGTTCTCGAAATCCCTCACCCGGTCGTTGGTGAGAGCCGTCTGGCAATCGTAGACGACCATCGGATACATGCTGCCGGCGCCCTCGCGCGGGCCGCCCTGGAAAGCGCATTCGGCGTCGCGGAAAGCAACCCAGTTGCGTTGAGCATCGACCAGCAGCTTCTTGGTCTCCGCATCGCCCTTCAGCCGCCCTTCGATCTGCTTGTAGGCATCGTTGAGCTTCTTGTCGGCCTTGTCGAACGCATTCCCTGCGCATTCGTTCAAGGTGCCCTGGTCCTGCGCATTGGCGCAATCGTCGGCCCGCGCCACGCCCGCGAACAGCGGAACGGCGAGGATCGAGGTGGCGAGGCCGGTTCTGGAAAGCAAACGCCGCATGTTTCTCCGGTTTCGTCAAAACCCCCGCGCGAATCGCAACGTCGCAGCTTGACGCCCGGACCGGCAAGACGCGACCTGCCGCCTTGGTGGCCATTTCCTTTCCGGATCCTGCGCTCGGTCCCTGCCCTCCACCATGGCTCCGGGCGTTCGTCGGCTTGTCGACCGCGCCTCACCCCGCCCAGTCGACTTCGAACATCCCCAGCCGTTCGTAGAGCCGGACGGCGGCGGCGTTCTCGACCGTGTTGGTCTTGAGATCGACATGCTCGGCGCCCCGCGCGCGAAACACCGCAAACGCGTGCCGCATCAGCGCCTCGGCGATGCCCTTGCCGCGCGCCTCCGGGTGGACGGCAAGATCCTTGACGAAAGCCCGCGTCCAGCAGAGCGCCGCGCCCGCCAGCCGGCCCTTGCCGTCGATGACCAGGAAACACAAAGCTGGGTCGAATTCCGCGTCGGCCGAAATGCGCGGCCACCATTCGTCGAACGGCCCGTCGGCGCCGTCGTCGAACACCGCGGTCAACAGCGTATGCAAAGCGAGTGCATCGGCGGCTTCGAAGCCGCGCATGAAAAAACCTTCGGGCCAGCGCGGCGCCAGAAGCGTGTCGTCGAGGATCTTGCGCAGGCGGATGTCGTTTGGCGCCGGCGGGCGCGGCTCAGGCATCGGGCTGCATGCGGCGGCGCAGGCTATCGCTGCCGAGGCCGGTTTCGCCCAGCATCCCCTTGCGCTTGGCGTCGTAATAATAGCCGCTCTGGTAGAGCCGGTCGGCGCGCTTGGGGTTGCCGCCTGAGACCAGCCAGGCGCCGCGCAGATATTTCACCGCATATTTCAAATTGGTCTCGGCATCGAACAGGCCGCTTGCCGGCCCGTCATAGCCCATGCCGCGCGCCGTCGCGTGCTTGATCTGCATCAGCCCCCAATGGCCGTGATTGTAGGCTTTCGGGTTGAAGGTGCTCTCGCGGTTGACGACATGGCGCACCAGATCGACCGGCACCTGGTAAAGCGCGGAATATTTCTCGATCAGCCGCTCGATCTCGCTGCGGCCGCCGGCGTTCGACTGCCCCTCGGTGGGGTCGGTCGCGGCCAGAACGGCCGGGTTCTGCGGCACCGTGTAGGAAACCGGCTGAACGCCGGGCATGGCCGCGGTCTGTTGGGTGACCGGCATGGCGACGGCTGGCGTCGCGGTAACAGGCTGGGCATTGGCGGTCATGACGGCAGGGGTGGTTGCCGCCAGCGGCGTCGGCCCGGCAAAGGCGGCGGCCGGCTCGATCGGCAGCGCCGCCGTCTGGACCACGCCGGACGGCTCCGGCAGCACCGAAACCGTGTCGGGCAGCGCCAACGTAAAGCCGGCATCGGTATTGGCCGCATTTTCGGTGAAGGCCGGCGTCGGGGTCACCGGCGAAGTCGAGGTGCAACCGCTGAGAGCGGCCACGGCCAACACCGCCGCAAGGACGGGAAAGAGGAATTTTGCTGGCAAGCGGCGCTCGGGTCCGGTTCGTCGGGTGTTAAGAAGTCCTTACACCAGCATCTTTCCTCGGGCAATCCGCGGTAGCCGGCGGTTTTCGGGTGGCGAGCCGGGCCGGGAAATGCGATATTGTTCTGGATTTGTACTTCGAAGGATTCCGGAAAGGAGCACGCCATGGACGCCTCTCATGCCACCGCCGGCCACGCGGTCTTCGAAACCGTGCTCGGCTTCATGGGCATCGCCTGGAGCGATGCCGGACTGACCCGGCTCTGCCTGCCGCAGCGCAATCGCGACGCGGTCGAGCGCCGGCTGCTACGCCATGCCGCCGCCGAGCAGCCTGCGAAGCCCGAACCGCAATGGGTTGCCGAGCTGATCGCGTCGATCAAGGCCTATGCCGCCGGCGAGGATATCGATTTCTCCAACGTGCCGGTCGATCTCAGCGGCGTCGACGAGTTCCGCCTGGCAATCTATGACGCGGCGCGAAAACTCGCCTTCGGCGAAACCACCACCTATGGCGAATTGGCCAAACGCGCCGGCCATGCCGGGCTGGCGCGCGAAACCGGTGCCGCACTCGGCGCCAACCCGGTGCCGCTGGTCATCCCCTGTCATCGTATCCTTGCCGCCGGCGGCAAGATCGGCGGCTTTTCCGCCCCCGGCGGCTCGGCCACCAAGGAAAAGATGCTGGCCATGGAAGGCGTACGCGTCGGCCCGCCGCCGCCGGCGCAGGTGTCGTTCGGGTTTTAAGTGTGCTGATATTCAGGCGAGGCCGGCACCCGGCGCACCATTTCGTCCCACTCTAATCCGGAAGCAGGCGCCGGCGGAAGCGCCGGTCGATCTCCACCCGCTTGCACTTGTAGACGATGCAGGAATTCGTGTCGGTGCTCGGCACCGAGGCCCGCGCCCTGACCTCGCCGATGTCGCAGAATTGCTGGCTCCGCACGTAGCGGTCGTAGAGCGCCAGGCCCGGCACGCGCGCCGATCTGTAGCGCAGGATGACCGCACCCTCGCGCGCGATCGTCGCCTGCACCTTGCCGCAGCTCATGCGGGTCGGGTCGTAGCGCGAGACCGCCTGCGCCTCGGCGGCCACCAGCGTCAGGCAAGCGGCAAGCAGAACGATTTTCATGGCCCCTCTCCCCAAAACCCGGTCGCGCCCGAAGCCGGCGCGATCCTCCCGCGTCAGGCGCGCAGCGACGACGCTCACGCGATTGGGGCGGCCGTTGGGCAGCGTTGCCGCCGCGCCATTTTCCGCCCTGCCTTGTTTTTTGCGCGAAAGCATATTATATGCGGTCCATTGATATTTCGGCCGATCGATCCGGGCCTCGCGATCTTCGCGTTTGCTGACGTTCTATCTCCAAAATCTCGATACAAACCGGCTGGGTTTCGGTCCAGTCAAACTAAAGCAAACGTAAAGGACTATCGAAATGGCTACAGGTACGGTCAAGTGGTTTAATTCCACCAAGGGTTTCGGCTTCATTCAGCCTGACAGCGGCGGCGCGGACGTTTTCGTTCACATCTCCGCAGTCGAGCGTGCTGGACTGTCGACCCTGGTCGAAGGCCAGAAGATCAACTTCGAGATCGAGCAGGACCGCCGCACTGGCAAGTCGTCCGCTGGATCTCTGAGCAAGGCAGCCTGATTTTGCGAATGGCGCGCGCCGGGCGATAGCCCGGGGCGCGTGGCAAGTCACGGATGTACTGGCGGTCGCGCGAGAAGCGCGCCGGAGCGAAAGACCCCGACAAGCCGAAGCAGCAGATTGCTGCCGGCCCGGCCAAAACGCTCCCGATCAGGCTACCAAGCATGGGAAGGCGGGATTTTGTCCCGCCTTTTTGCTGTCTGCTCTCCGGTGAACCGCCACCTTGGTCCTATGGGACCACTTTGTGGTGTTTTTACCCAGATATGGTACCATCAACCCATGAGCAAGCTTGAACAGATTGAGAAATCCGTCGCCGAACTAAGCCCCGAAGAGCTCAAGGCGTTTGCCGCATGGTTCGAGGCGCTGCAGGCCGACATGTGGGACCGTCAGTTCGAAGCCGACGCCAAGGGCGGCAGGCTGGACAAGCTTGCCGAGCAGGCCTTGGCTGATCATCGCGCCGGCCGGACCCGGCCTCTGTGAATCATTTTGCCACTCCCTCGTTTTGGGAGGCTTACGCAAAACTGCCCTCAGTGATCAGAGCTAAGGCGAACAGACGTTTCGCCAAATTGAGTTCTGACCCGTTCCACCCTTCGCTGCATTTCAAACAGGTCGGCCGCTACTGGTCGGCACGGGTTGATCTCAACTACCGCGCCCTGGCTGTCCGCGACCATGATGACGTGGTCTGGTTCTGGATAGGCATCCATTCCGAGTATGACCGCCTGCTGAAATAGCATTATCCGGATTTCACGCCACCGGCCGAAAGCCGCAAGCCCGACCGGGCGTCGCGCCTTTGGTGCGCCCGTCCCGGAGCGAGCCGCGAAGCGGTGATAAGCGTGAGGACAGAACTACCCCACCCACTCCAGCGGCACATGCCCCTTATCGGCCTCGACCCGTTTCAGCCAGGCGGCGACCGCCGGATAAGCGTCGAGCTGGAAGCCGCCCATCTCGGCCGTATGCGTATAGGCATAGAGCGCGATGTCGGCGACGCTCAGCGCATTGCCGGCGAAGAAGCGGCTCTCGGCCAGGTGCTTGTCCATGACGCCGAGCGCCTTGTTGCCGCGCTCGAGCGTCAGCGCCAGCCGCTCGGGCGTTGCGTCCTTGGCTCTTTCAGGGAAGGTCAGCAGCGCCCTGCGCACCGCGATATAAGGCTCATGGCTGTATTGCTCGAAGAACAGCCACTGATAGGCCAGCGCGCGTTCGTATTTGTCCGCCGGCAGAAAACGCGTGCCTTCGGCGAGATGGAGCAGGATGGCATTGGATTCGGCCAGCCGCCGGCCGTCGTCGAGTTCGAGCAGCGGCACCATGGCGTTCGGGTTTTTCGCGACATAGTCGGGCTTGCGCGTGTCGCCGGTGTGCGAGCTGACCTCGACATTGGTGAAAGCGATGCCGAGCTTGGCCATCAACAGGCGCGGCTTGTAGCAATTGCCGCTGTCGATCATTCCATAGAGTATCATCGGTACTGCCCCTTGCTCGCAACCACCCGTCTCAGGGCTTGATCCAGCCTCTATCGCGGCAGCGGCGGCTTCATCCAGTGATTTGTTTTGGCGTAACCATCAGCGCCGCTGATGCATTCATCCGAACAAGGGAATGACGTTGTTATCCCTGCCAAGCAGCCTGTCGATCGACAGAGGCTCCTCGTCGAACAGCGTACCGGCCAGCGCCGGCCGGGCAAGGTAAAAGCCCTGCAGCAGGTCGACGCCGCCATCCAGCGCGACGCGCAGATGCGTGGCGTTCTCGACGCCTTCGACCAGCACCTTGGCGCCACGGTCGTGCAGCGTCGAAACCAGCGGCCGGAAAAACCGCTCGGCGGCGGCATGGCGGCAGAATTCTGCGAACCAGGTGCCGTCGATCTTGACGATGTCGGGCTGCACCAGCGCTACCCTTTCTTCGGTCGAATGCCCGGTGCCGAAATCGTCGATGGCGATGCGGACGCCGTCGCGCCGCATCTCGCGCGCCAGGCTGACAAGCACCTTGTCGCCGGCCGCCTGCTCGGTAATCTCGCAGACCAGCATGCCGGGATGCAGGCCGAAATCCGTCAGATGCCTGGTCATCAGCCTGATTTCGGCCAGCGCCCGTGCGGGGTCATCGTTGATCAGCGGATTGTAGTTGAAGAAGAGGTCGAGCCCGTCGACGCCGATGTTGCGGAAGTTGCGCAAATGCAGCACCCGGCACATGGTTTCGACAAACAGCCGATCCGCTGCCGGCACGCCTTTGAAGAAGATTTGCGGTGCCACCGGCCTGCCTGCACGATGCGGCTCGATCAGTCCCTCGACCGCGACGGCGGCGAGAAACCTGCCGCGCGGCGCGAAGACCGGCTGGTAGGCGCTCCTCAGCCGGAATGCGCCGTAGACGCCATATTCAATGCCGACCTCGTCGGCAAAGATCGCTTCGCCGACCTTGCGCCGCATGTCGGCCCGCCCGGTCACGATGCCACCCTGCGGCCAAAGGCCCGCATCGGCCGCCGCGATGGCGAAACGGCCGCGGGAACTTTGTCCTTATCGGGCGACACCGCTGATGCTTGCCCGGCCTTGTCGAAGACGTGAAAGCTGGTCGGTGCAAGCTCCGGGCGTGCCAGCACGAAGCCTTGCACCATCGAGGCGCCCGACTTTTCGGCGAGCTCGAGCTGCCAGCCCGTCTCGATGCCCTCGAATACCGTACGGATGCCTTGCTCTTCGAAGCTTGTCACCATAGCGGTCAGCAAGGCGAAGCCGGCACCGGACTCCATCAGCGTCATGATCCAGTCGGCGTCGAACTTGACGATGTCTGGCCTGAGTTCCTTGATGCGATTGATGTCGGATTCGTCCGCGCCGTAATCGTCGACGGCAATGCGTAAACCATTGCCCCTGAGCGCCTCGACGAAATTGTAGAGCGTTTCCTGCGACGCCGATTTCTGCTCGGTGACCTCGCAGACGACGCGGCGCGGATCGATGTCGGCCTCGTGCAGCACCAGCCGCATGTCGCGCAGCGCCTTGTCGGCGATGCTGCGGTCGGTGAACACCGATGGATCGAAATTGATGAAGATGGAGGCGTCTCGCGGCAGGCAGGCGCCGGCGTTCAGAAGGTGCAGCGTCCGTGTCAGCGCCTCGATATGCAGGCGGTCGACCGCCGGGCAGCTGTTGAAGAAACTCATTGGCGGCTGCGGCTCGCCTTCGCGGAACGGCCGGATCAGCCCCTCGAACGCGACGACGGAAAGCTTGCCCTTGTTGAAGGCGAAGATCGGCTGGAACGCGCTTTGCAGCGTATAGACCCCCCAGACACCGCTGGCGGTGCCGTCATCATGGCGGATGATATGGGCAAGCCCGATGCTGCGTGTCACGGTTCCTCGCTGTGCGAGACTGGCGGACCGGCCACGGTCCTGCCGTTCAAGCTTTTACCGATCGTTGATGAATTTATTGTTGCCAGCATTGCGCGCTGGCTCATTCGACAATGCCTGCGCTGGGCTTGCGCTTGGCAAGACGATGCGACATGAGAGGCGCCGCGGCGCCTTCGCCGCGCCGGTCCTTTCTGGAGATATTTCTCATGGCCTTTCTTGCCGACGTCCTTTCCCGCGTAAAGCCTTCCGCGACCATCGCGGTGACGCAGAAGGCTCGCGAGCTGAAAAACGCTGGCCGCGACGTGATCGGGCTGGGCGCCGGCGAGCCGGACTTCGACACCCCCGACAACATCAAGCACGCCGCGATCGAGGCGATCCGCCGCGGTGAGACGAAATATCCGCCGGTATCCGGCATTGTGCCGCTGCGCGATGCGATCGCAAAAAAATTCAAGCGCGAGAACAATCTCGACTACCGGCCGGAGCAGACCATCGTCGGCACCGGCGGCAAGCAGATCCTGTTCAACGCCTTCATGGCGACGCTGAACCCCGGCGACGAGGTGATCATCCCGCGCCCCTATTGGGTCAGTTATCCCGAAATGGTGGCGATCTGCGGCGGCACCTCGGCCTTTGCCGACACCTCCATCGACAACGGCTTCAAGCTGACGGCGGCCGTGCTGGAAAAGGCGATCACGCCGCGCACCAAATGGCTGTTGATGAACTCGCCGTCGAACCCCTCGGGCGCAGCCTACACCGAAGCGGAACTCAAGAGCCTGGCCGACGTGCTGTTGAAGCACCCGCATGTCTGGGTGCTGACCGACGACATGTACGAGCACCTGACTTATGGCGACTTCGTCTTCAAGACCATCGCCGAGGTCGAGCCTAAGCTCTATGAGCGCACGTTGACGATGAACGGCGTGTCGAAGGCCTATGCCATGACCGGCTGGCGCATCGGCTACGCGGCAGGCCCGGTGCCGCTGATCAAGGCGATGGACATGATCCAGGGCCAGCAGACCTCCGGCGCCTGCACCATCGCCCAATGGGCGGCGGTCGAAGCGCTGAACGGCCCGCAGGATTTCATCCCGAAGAACAAGGCGATCTTCCAGGGCCGGCGCGATCTCGTCGTCTCGATGCTCAACCAGGCGCGCGGCATCACCTGTCCGTCGCCGGAGGGTGCGTTCTACGTCTATCCCTCCTGTGCCCAGCTGATCGGCAGGAAGACCAAGAGCGGCAAGGTGATCGACAGCGACGAAACCTTCTGCTCGGAACTGCTCGAGGCCGAGGGCGTGGCGGTTGTTTTCGGCTCGGCCTTTGGCCTCGGCCCGAACTTCCGCATCTCCTACGCCACGTCGGAGGCTCTGCTCGAAGAGGCCTGCACGCGCATCCAGCGCTTTACCGCCGCGCTGGTCTGAGACGTTTCAGCCGCCATACTGCTCGTCGTTCACCTTCTCCAGCCAATCGACATGCACACCCTCGAGCGCCTCCTGCATGGCGATGTGGGTCATCGCCGATTTGGGCGCGGCGCCGTGCCAGTGCTTTTCGCCGGCCGCAAAGGAGATGACGTCGCCGGCCCTGATCTCCTGCAGCGGCCCGCCCCAGCTTTGCACGAGACCGGCACCGGATGTGACATAGAGCGTCTGGCCGAGCGGATGCGTGTGCCAGTGGGTGCGAGCGCCGGGCTCGAAGCTGACCAGCGTGGCTCTGAGCCGCGCCGGCGCCTCTTTCTCGATGATCGGCGTCTGCAAAACCCGGCCAGTGAAGTATTTTTCCGGCGCAACAATCGTCGGCACGCTGCCGCAGGCAATAATCTTCATCGTCGCAAGTCCTCGATTCAATCCAGTGTCTTAGACCCTACCACTTTCGTCCGATGCCGGCTGCATCTCCTGCCGGCTGCGGGCAAAACGCGGCCAGAACAGACCGGTCCGCGTGCGGTAAGCGTCGTAGGCATCGGCCAACCTTGTCCGCGAAAATTTTCGCTCTTCGTCCAAGGCTGCGATCACGTAGATCGTAACGATGCCGGCGACCGGAACCACCGCCCAGACCGACCAGGTCGCGATACCCCATCCGATCCAGAAGATGATGTAGGACGTGTAGAACGGATGCCGGACATGGAGATAAGGGCCTTCGGTCACCAGGCTGTCGGGATTGTCAGGATCGAATGCGAACCGCAGCCGCGCCTTGCGGGAGACCGAGATCGCCCACCAGAACAGCGCCGAGCTTGCCAGTTCGATGGCGAGCCCGCCGATCTTCGCCGCCACCGGCTGCCGCTCGATCCACAGCAGCGCAAGAAAGAACAGCGCCGTGCCGACCACGACGGCCGAAATGATCATCGCGCCTTGAGACATGGTCTGCGACTGGAAATGCGCGCGCATCGACCAGGCATATTGCCCGAGCGTCGCGATGCTGCTGATCGAGAGGAGAAGGTCGAGCGTGGATTCCATCATCAGGGTCCCGGGGTTAGCTGTGGTGGATTCGTTCATCATACCCGGCGCAAGCCGAGAAATCATTTCTTAACCACCGTTCTAAACAACATGGTGACCTCGGCATGCGATGTTGACCTGGAGACAATCCCAAGGTCCAAACCAGATATGGCCGTTTCCCACCGCACGATCCGCACGCCGCAAGCGGATTTGCGCCTCAGCCAGTCGTCGGGACCCGGCATCCCGCTTGTCCTGATCCACGGCTCGGGCAGTTCGCGCGCCGTATTCGCCCGTCAGTTCGACAGCCCGTTGGCCGCTGCCCATCGGTTGATTGCTTTCGACCTGCCCGGCCATGGCGAATCGTCGGACGCCCGCGATCCGGCGACGGACTACACCATCGCCGGCCTTGCCCAATCGGCGGCTCAGCTCCTCGATACCTTGGGCATCGGCCGCGCCGTCGTCTTCGGCTGGTCGCTTGGCGGGCACGTGGCAATCGAACTCGCGAGTTTTCACCGCGCCGTCGGCGGGCTGATGCTGACCGGCGCGCCGCCGGTATCGAAGGGTCCTTTCGGCATGCTGCGCGGCTTCCACGCGCATTGGGACATGCTGCTGGCGTCCAAAAAGACGTATTCCGAACGCGATGCCGAGCGCTTCGAGACGCTGTGTTTCGGCGACACCGCCGATCCGTCCTTTCGCCAAGCCATCCTGCGCACCGACGGCCGGCTGCGCGCCGCGGTGACGCGCGGCATGCTCACCGGCAAGGGCGCCGACCAGAGACAGGTGGTCGAGCAAGCCGCGTTTCCGGTCGCTATCGTCAATGGCGAGAACGATCCGTTCGTCCGGCGCGGCTATTTTGAGACGCTCGCATACGGCTCGCTGTGGGAGCATTGCCACATCATCTCCGGCGCCGGGCATGCGCCTTTCTGGGAGCGTGCGGACCTGTTCAATCCGTTGCTCGCGCGCTTTGCCGAGACGGTGGCGGTGCAACGCGTGGACGCACCCCCGCTGGCGTCGCGCCTAACCGGCACCGGGTGAACCGGCCCCAACTTCAAATCCCTTCAACCTCAAATCCCTTGCCCTCCCGGCCTGCCCGTGGGACGATGCCCTTTGGGTAGGTGGCAAATTGAAAAAAGCCTCGCCCGCGACGGCCGACAGGCCGGCCGCCGCTCACAGGGAAACGCCTGAGTGGAGGTCAGCCATGGGTACTCGCGCCGGAGGACGACGCACGGGACCGAAATGCATTGCCATAGTCGGTCCCTTCGCAAGCGGTAAGACGACACTTCTCGAAGCCATACTCGCCCGTACAGGCGCCATTCCCCGCCAGAATCCCGTTTCGTCCGGAAATACCGTTTCCGATCATTCGCCCGAGGCGCGCGCTCACGGCATGAGCGTCGAGGCGACCTTCGCCACCACCGATTTCATGGGCGAGCCGTTCACCTTCGTCGATTGTCCCGGCTCCATCGAATTCTCCTTCGAAGCCGAGCCGGTGCTGGCCGCCTGCGACGTCGCCGTGGTCGTTGCCGAGGCCGACGAGAAGAAGATCCCTGCCCTGCAGCTGATCATGCGCAAGCTCGACGATCTCGGCGTGCCGCGCATGCTGTTCCTGAACAAGGTCGACAAGGCGATAGCAGGTGTGCGCGACACGCTGAAGATGCTGCAGCCGGCAAGCTCGGTGCCATTGCTGCTGCGCCAGATCCCGCTGCGCAAGGACGGCGTCGTCATCGGCTCGATCGACCTCGCTCTGGAACGTGCCTACATCTACCGCGAATATGCCGAGAGCGAGGTCGCCCAGATCCCGAGCGACGACAAGGCGCGCGAGCTCGAGGCGCGCTTTTCCATGCTGGAGACGCTCGCCGACCATGACGACCGGCTGATGGAGCAATTGCTGGACGAGATCGAACCGCCGAAGGACGCGATCTTCGACGACCTCGCCGCAGATCTGCGCGACGGCACGGTGACGCCGGTGCTGATCGGCACCGCCGAGAAAGGCAATGGCGTGCTGCGCCTGTTGAAGGCGATCCGTCACGACGCACCCGACATCGCGGCGACGCGCCAGCGTCTCGGCGCGCCCGACGGCAATGCCACCGTGGTCCAGGTGATGAAGACCATCCACACCGCGCATGGCGGCAAGCTGTCGGTGTCGCGCATCCTGTCCGGCCAGGTCGCCGACGCCGCCGAGCTGTTCCTTTCCAATGGCGAAACGGCAAAGGTCTCCGGCATCTACAAGATGCTCGGCAAGGACCAGGTCAAGCTGACTTCGGCCAAGGCCGGCGACATTGTGGCGCTCGGCAAGCTGGACGCCGTCAGGACCGGCCAGACGCTGAGCTCGACCAAGGGCGGCATCCAGCCGCTGGTCACGCTGGCGCCGCCGCAACCGGTCTTCGCCTTCGCGCTGCGGCCGAAAGAGCGCAAGGACGAGGTCAAGATGTCGGCGGCCATCCAGCGCCTGGCCGAGGAAGATCCCTCACTCAACCTGCATCACAACCAGGATTCGGCCGAAACCGTGCTGTCCGGCCATGGCGAGATGCATCTGCGCGTCGTGCGCGAGCGGCTGGAAGGCAAGAACCAGATCCCGGTCGAAGGCCATGTGCCGGCCGTGCCCTACCGCGAGACGATCCGCAAAGCGACGCAGCAGCGCGGCCGCCACAAGAAACAATCAGGCGGCCACGGCCAGTTCGGCGACGTCGTGATTGAGATCAAACCGCTGCCGCGCGGGTCAGGCTTCCAGTTCACCGATACGATCACCGGCGGCGTCGTGCCAAAGACCTACATCCAGTCGGTCGAGACCGGCGTGCGTGACTACCTGAAGTCCGGGCCGCTCGGCTTCCCGGTCGTCGATGTTGCCGTCAACCTTTCCGACGGCTCCTACCATGCGGTCGATTCCTCCGACATGGCCTTCCAGATGGCGGCGAAGCTGGCGATGAAGGAAGGCATGGCCGCGTGCTCGCCGGTGCTGCTCGAGCCGGTGATGAAGGTCGAGATCGTCACGCCGTCGGATGCGACGTCGAAGATCATCGCTCTGATCCCGCAGCGGCGCGGCCAGATCCTCGGCTACGACGCGCGGCCCGACTGGCCCGGATGGGACGTCGTCGAGGCGACCATGCCGCAAGCCGAGATCGGCGACCTCATCATCGAGCTGCGCTCGGCCACGGCGGGTGTCGCCAGCTACCGGGCCGTCTTCGACCACATGGCCGAACTCACCGGCCGGTTGGCCGACGAAGCGCTGAACGCCAACGGCAAGGCCGCCTGATCTGCCTTTGCGGCCCAACAGGAAACGGCGCCCGGGGGGTCCCGGCGGCGGTTATTTGTGGCCCGGGGAGGGGGGGGGGGAACCGGACGTT
>NZ_JAMYPX010000063.1:0-13759 GCF_040320585.1 Mesorhizobium sp. M0663 | reverse complement strand
TCGCCAAAGCAACAGCAGCCTGATCAGACCAGATACCGTTCCCGATTCGAAGGCCATCCGTCGAAAGCGCTCGCGTCAACGTGCAGCGAAAATAGCGCTTACAAAACGATTGCGCCCTTCAGTTTTGGTCGATTTCGTTTCCAGGACAAAACGCTCGCCATAGGGTTTCCGTTCATCGACAAGCTCCGCCGGCGCCGGGACCTGGCCGGTCGACAAGAAAGATGATCCAGTTTCGGTTTGTGAGTGCCGGCCTAATCAGCGGCCAGTTCTATACGTCACGGAACGCGGACTAACTCTGCCCACGCCCCGCAAGGATGGCCGCCAGTTCCCGTCCGGCAATGCGGGATTGCGCGCCTTCGATGTAGTGCTTCTCGGTCATTGCAAACGATCGATGGCCGAGCAGATCCCTCGCCACCCGGATGTTTTCGGGGTCGGCGATCGAGATGAAGGTTGCTGCGGCGTTGCGGAAGCGATGGGGGCTGACCTCGAAGCCGAGACCTAGCCGCGTCCACATGATGATGCGCCTCCTGATCATCTTGTCGGTCATCGGCCGCCCTTCGTACGGCCAGAGGTTGTTGTGTTGCGCGGCCCCGGGGAACGCCAAACGGACCTGATCAAGATAGATGCCCATGTAGCGGGACAGGCGATCCGACAGCTCATATTCCTGTGCCGTCTTCGTCTTGGTGTTTTCTGCTGGCACCATCAGGCACCACCGCTGCCCCACCTTCATCATGTGCTCACCGATCAGCAGGCGGGAGAAGGCTCCCCTGCGCATCGGCGCTTCCACCAGCGTGGCAATCAGCAGACCGTCGCGATAGGCCATGGCGCAGCTCTTCGTAAGGCGTCCCAGTGCATTCGCTTTGATGAGGGCACGATCCATCAACCGCAAGCCGAGAGCATAGAGATCCGAGCTCAACACTTGGCGATGCTTGATCGGCACCGCCTTTGCGGCGATGCGCCTGGAGATGCGGTAGAGCCACCGCCAGTCACGATCCGGACAGAACGCCCGGATCGTGTAGAACAGACGTGCAAGGCAATGGACGATGGTCGTCTCGCGGCAATTTTCGCGCAGATACTCAACATAGTCCTCGACGCGGCTCTGCTCGACACGATCCCCCGGCGTGAGTTTGAGTGCATCCGGGAAGATGTGTGACAGGAAGGCCAGCCACTGGCCGTAGTCCGCCCTCCTGCCATACTTGGTTGCCGGGGCCAAGGAGGACCCTGGCCCGCTGTCGAAGAAATCGATGGCTTCGAAGGCACGCTGGAACAGCTCCCTGTCCTGCGACGGCCAGGCATCAAACGGCATTCCGCTGTTGAGGTGACGTGTCATTCCACGTCCTCCAACTGGCGGCGCCGGGACCGGGTGGCATCGAGCTTGGCGCGATTCTCGTCGAGAGCCTTTGCCAACAGAGCATTGTGGTGACGTCCTGCGCGCCGGGTGTCGAGCCCGGCATAGAACGTCGCTGTCGTCTCCAGCTTCTTGTGGCCAAGCAGGTGCTGCACAACGACGTGGCCGCCCGGGCTGGAGTCCAGGATGGTTTTTGCCGCCAGATGCCGGAAAGCGTGCGGATTCATATGCATGCCGACATACTGCTTGAAGTAGCGCTCCACGAGATAGCGCACCGTCGCGAAGCCCTTCACGCTGCCATCGCCGTTTTCGAAGAGGTGCTTCGGCTTGTGGCCGAGCACCGTAGGCGCAATCACGTCGCGATATTCGATCATGCGTGCCGCAAGCTGTGGCGGGAGGTCGAACTCAAGGGACTCGCCCGTCTTCGTCTCATCGGCCGACAACATCAGCGTCGACGTGCCCTCGTCGCGAAGGAACAGGTGCTGATCGAATGCCAGGGCCGTCAGGTTCTTCAGGCGAACCGGCACAAACATCAGCATTTCGATGCCAAGGGCAGCCTGGGCCTCCGCCAGGCGCCAACGGTTGCGCCGCTGGCTGTTCCGCACGTCCAGCCACATGCGTTCCGGCGCGGTCAGAAAGCGCTTCTTGAGGTCCGGGTCATCGAACCGCATGACCAGAAGCTTGTTCTTGCGCGTCATCCCGAAGGTCGGCGCCGGTACCTTCCTGGCCAAGCGCTTGAGTTCAGCGAGGGTCTCGTCGTCAACTTTTACCCAATCGCGTGCGAGTTGAACCAGGAGATGAGCCGAGAAGAAGTTCTCGTAGGACGGCTGTCCGTTGGTGACTTCGTGCCTTTTGCGAAGGATGCGGGTGAAGGCATCGACAGTAACCAGGTGAGCGATGCTCCGAATGGAGGCGACGTCCACGCCCGTCTGCACCAGCGTGCTCGCCGCCAGATGCATCCTATGAAAATATCCGTCGAGCGTGATCTGCTTCAACGGCATCGGACGGGCATCGTCTGCGAACACATCGTCGCCGTGTGCCCATGCAGCAAACGCGTTCCAGTCCTCCCTAAAACTTTCCGGAAACGCCGTCGGCGGGACGCGGATGCGGCGCGACCGGGACACAGGCACATCGACCTTCTGGAGGTGCTTGTCAGGAAAGAGTTCGCCGACCTCGTTCCACATCTTCGCCATGGTGCGGTGCACCTTGTATTGGTTCGAGCGAAGCGAGTTCGTCGCCATATCGGCCATGATCCGCTCGATGACCTTCGAATTGACCTCAGACGGAGCGATGCCCGCGCGGCTGCACCAGTTCACTAACCGGGAAAGGCTGTTCTGGTGAATCGGAAGCCGTATTTTATTCCAGAGCTCGGCCCATTCCGGCGGCTTCGGCCCCCGCTTGCCCTGATTGGCGAGGGTAACGGATGCGACATGGCTCTTTGCCAGTGCGCTGAGTGACAGGCTCTTCACATTGGCGAACGTCTTAGGCTTAATCCCGAGCGCTGCGGGCTCCAGCCCATTGTAGATGTTGCGCAAATCGGCGACTGTGGCGGGGATGTGCTTCAAGTCCTGTCCGCACCACTTTTCAAGGTTGCGAAGCGCCGCCTCGTATTCCTGGCGCTTCAACATGGGGATGTCCGACCGGGACATAACGGCAGCAAGCACCTGGTTCATTTTCGGTGCCGGGGTAAAGATCATGTTCATTTCATTTTCTCCTAATTCCATCGGTTGACGAATCAACGACCGGGTTCCCGGCAGTTGCGGTTAGGAGCAGATTTTGGGAATACCCTCTTCTACGAAACATACAAAGTCGTAGAAGAAGCTACCCTGGCGGCCCAGGCGGTGTGACTAGCCAATTGACTATGTCCATTTCCGCCCGATCGATCCGACGCATCGGCTTCGAGGCACCGCAGTTTTCCACTGCTCACGCTAATCAACAAAACAAATAAATCAGAATGGTACAAGCAGATCGCAATGTTAAGGTAAACCTTAACCTTAATAGTAATGGTTAACGTTCGTATCCTTTTGTATCGCGCAAAAGGATAATTGGATTGAAACACTGAATAACACTGCGTATCTATACTTTCTGCTGATCTACAAACCAATCGCGAGGAACTGACGCATTTAGTGAGAGCGTTAGACGAGTTACCTATATTGGAAAATTCTGGGATGAATTTTCAGGGTCCCCAGGCACCAAAATGAGATTGGTCGGCCTCAATATGAATTCCAGGGCGCAGTCCATGATCGAGCCTTTGCTGGAAGGGACAGTTGGGTCACGTCTCCAACTTGTATGAGGAGAGTGGATCTCGGCGCGCTTCAACCCGGCGGGTTGCGATGATCATAACGGACGTGGAGAAGGCCGCGTGAGCCGGGGTGGCCGGAGTGTGTGCAGAAGCCGGCCATAGTTGGCTACACGGGTGGGCACCTTCGGGGTTGCCGCTCGGCCGAGTTGCGACCGCGCCCCAAGGGCAAACTCACCTCCGCGCCTTACTGCCCTGGGGCTTTGCCTCCGGCCCCCGAGGCTAACCTCGTCCCCGAGTGGCGCGGATTTCGTGGCTGGCTTAGGCCTGAGATTTCTCCTTAAGCCATCCGTGCAGCTTCGGAACTCCAGGGTGGACATTGATGGTTGTAGATATTGAGCGCCCGTTCTTGAATCTCGAGGGTCCCATTGGCGTTTACCCGGCACAACTCAATATAAGCAGCTCCAGACCAATGATCGTAGCATTCGTTTCAGATGATCATGTATGTTTCTTGAACGCCCCGTTGGCCATGCGGATGAGCTCGCTATCCAGCTGTCTTTCGGATGCTGGCAATCGAGTCCACCGCCATCGGCTACTTATATCTGGTGAGCCGGTGTCAACAATTTATTGACATTTCGTATAAAGTTTCTTATGGTTGTAGATGGCCTAGGCTACCGGGTAGCTGCGACCTTCTCCCGACAAATACTCTTAAGCTGAGATGCGAAAGCATGCTCTAGCCGAAGAGTTGATGTGCCCTTGAGATCCAGGATTGCTCCCAGACGGTCCTTGGTATTCACCGCTTAAGGGATTCTGACCTCATAATTTCAATCAAGGAGCCCACATGACACTGCATAACAACTTTAACGCACAGCAGAAGGCAATCTTGGCGCGTGCATCGGTTTCGCGCCCTCAGGACCTTGCCACTCCGGAACTGAAACTCCACTTTGCAAACGCCGGGACGAGTACGAGATCTGAGGACCCCGTCGACAGCTATCGACTCAAGCTGGACGTTTCCCTAATGGAAAAGGAACGTCTTCAGCCCACATCTCGGATCGAACTTCAGCGCAAGATAGACGCCGTTTCGCAAGCGCGGTTTGAAAGGGCGACGCACTCCTCAACGAAGTCGATGACAGATGCTGCATATGTTGATGCGATGCGCGCAGTGCTGCCCTTTGCTGAAGAGGAGTCAGCCGTCATTGTCATGAGGATGCTCCCACACTACACCAAGGCGAGTATTTGACACTAAGACAAGCGCGCGCGCGCGCAGAATCCGCGCTTTCGCGCGCTCGCTCTTGGAATGCACCTGTCGGCCGTCGGGCGAGGAAGTCATCAACGCTCATCCAATCGACCGGATCTGCGTCGGCGTCTGACTGGCTGAATTCGACATACAGATGCAGTTCGTCAGGCACAAAGACGACCCTCCATGATCCTTTAATGCCGTAGGCAAGGCTGTAGGCGAGGACGGTCGTGGCGGGCACTCCTTCGCCACGAAGCCTGCCTAATCCCACAGGGCAACTCCATCGCAAGAAGTTGTATTGACAGCGCTTTTTGCGCCTGTCGGCGGGATTGACTTACATTCCCGATCATGACGGAATGAGAAATTCAATCGGGGGGTTCATGCATTCCGCCATCGACATTTCCGGCTGCCGGGGACGAGGTCGACAGCTTCATCATCCTGCCGCCCTCAGGCGCGCGTGAAGCACATGCGCGGCGAAGAGGATCTACGTCACGATCTGCGCATAGCAGCCGAGGGGAGTTATGGCCTTCTCTTTTTCATCAGAGCGCGGACTTTAACAATCATCGCTGCGTTAGACCTCAATTGAGAGGCATGTATTTTGCGCATGAATCTGTCGGCGATCACCTTGTAACGAAGGGACAAACACCAAGGAATCGTCCTCAACGTTGTTCGGACGAGGCAGCCGCGTAAGCCTTGGATCGTGCCAACAGAGCCCGCCGCGCCGAAAGGTGCGGCGGGCTTTGGCCGCGCATCGCTTGGCAAAAGAGCGCAACCAAGCGATCGAGCGCATCCTGGTGGAGCGCCCCTTTAGGGCGCCAGGCAAGGAAATCGTCCACGCTCAGCCAGTCCACCGGATTTGACTCAGCGTTTGGCCGGCTGAATTCCACATAGAGATGCAGATCCTCAGGCACAAAGACGACTCGCCACGTTCCCTTTGCGTCGGCGGCGAGGTTGTAGGCCAGGACGGTCATAGCGGGCACTCCTTCGCCACGAAACCTGCCTATTTCCGCTGGGCAAATACATCGCAAGAAGTCGGTATTGACAGGGCTTTTTGCATTGACTTGCACCCGCGATCATGAACGGAATGAGAACATCCAATCGGGGGTCTCATGCATTCCGCCATCGACATTTCCGGCATGCCTGCCGGCGACGCGGTCGACTTCGTCATCTTGGCACCCACAGGAGCACGCTCCGCGGCGGCGCTGCGCGAGGTCGAGGCCTTCCTGAAAGGGCTTTTCCCTGAATTTGACTTCATGGCCAACGGCGAGGCGATGCCGTTCGACGGCAATTACGAGGTCCTGCCGATCTGCGGCGTTAGCGGAGCGGCCGGAGAGCCGAACACGCTTCCCTATCCCGACCAATCGGTGATGATGGGCATTTCAGCCGCGCTGAAGGGTTTCGCCCCGGGCAGCCGCCGGCGCTGAACTAGAGACGGTCGCGCCGCCGGGCTTTCTTTGCGCGCCAACCATCAAAGACGAGGAACGCGACGGCTTTTCCGCACGTTGATCCCTTATGCCCTCTACCTCGATTCGCAAAACCGCATACGATCCCGAGCGCAAGGTCCTTTTGGTGTGGTTCGTCGCCAGCAGCAAGCAGTACGAGTTTGAGGGAGTGCCGCCGGAGACCTTTGCGGCATTCAAAGCAGCGTTCGCCAAGGGCCGCTACTTTAACGACCACATTCGCAATCACTTCCGGTACCGCCTGATTGCGAGCGATAGCGACCCTGGATGAGCTGACCTAAGCGCGACCAGTCCTTGGGACCTCGTCCAGGAGATTTGGACCTTTACTCGCTGGCATCTGTCCGTCGGGAGTGAGTTTGTCGACTGCGTCGGGGAGTTCTCTTGTGAGCCGATCGAGAAGCTCGTCGTGGGACAATCCGGTTTGCTCGGCCAGATCGTTCAACGTTTGCGGGTCGATTGCTTTTTCAACTTGCTCGCGCTGAACGGGCCGGTTTGATCCTTTGCTTACCCATGAATCAACCTGGTCGGCCGCACCCGCATTCCTGAGGCGGTCCAGGATGTCGCCGAGGCCGCCGGGAGAGCCCGCGCTATTTGGATCTGTCGATCTCTTTCCCGCGATTAGCTCGCCGATCTTGTCCCTGTTCTTGTAGGCAAGCAGCCCAAGCAAGGCTATGGCGACTTTTCCTATATCAAGGCTCATCTCTGATCTCCTTCTTATCGAAAAGGGACAAGGCATGCGGCTTTGAAAGGTTCCATGGTGTGCTGCCGGGCTGACCGTTCGATCTAGCGTGGCTTTAACAGCTTCTCGGCCGGCCCCTGGCGCGACTTCAGCATTCGCGCCTCGCGAAGCAATGATGGGCGGTCAATGCCAATCATGTCGACCAGCTCGCGCGCTTGAGCTTCCGTTATGCCGGCCTCCTTTGCGATCCACTGAGCCTGCAAATCCTTCAATCGCTCAACTTCGACGTTGTCCTCGCCCATGGTGCGCTGTCTCTTCTGACGACTCCGAACGCCCGGTAAGTCAGTTTGTTTCGTCGGCATCGCGGAATCACGTTACGTTCACTCTGGCTAATATAACCTTTGTACCTAGTATTGACTGGGTGCGTAAAATTGTAAGTACGGGCGCCGGCCGCCTCGAGTTCATTCCGCCGATGGAGCCCAAGCTGGTCGTAAAGCCGCCAGAGGGCGAACACTGGATGCATGAGATCAAGCTCGACGGCTACCGCGCCCAGGTCGTCATCAACAGCCCCGAGGATATCCGCGTCTTCACCAAATCCGGCGCCGATTGGACCAGCAAGTTCACTGGCCTCGTCGAAGCAGCGCGTGAGCTCGACGTCGAGAACGGGATTTTCGAGGGTGAGGCGGTGGTCACCAACGCGGCCGGGCTGCCCGACTTCGACGCGCTGCAGAAGGCTGTCCACAACGATCCTTACGCCATGATCCTCGGCGCCTTCGATATCATGCATCTCGACGGCCACGATCTGCGCGACATCGGTTGCAAGGCACGGCGCGAGATGCTGTTCGGCATCATCAAGCCGAACAGCGGGATTCAGTTCAGCGAGACCATCCCTGGCGATCCCAAGGCGCTCTTTTATCTCGCGGATCAGTCAGGCTTGGAGGGGATCGTCTCAAAGCGCGCCGACAGCCCGTATCGAAGCGGCCCGACGACGAATTGGCTGAAGACGAAGAGCTTCACAGTCCAGGAATACGAACTGATGGGCGTCGAGCGCGAGCCGGGCAAGGCGGCATTCGCCTTGCTGGCGAAGCCCGGTACCGGAAAATATGTCGGTTCGGCCTTCATCAGCTTGGGGCGCGACATGAAGGAACGGCTGTGGAAACGGGTCCAGGAACATGCCGGGCCGCCGCCGGAGGGCGTCAAGAAGCGACCGGCAACGCAGTGGGTTGAGCCTGGCGTGAAGTTGCGGATCAAGCACCTTCGTGGCGAGCACAAATATATACGCCACGCTTCTCTGCTGGGCTTCGGCGACGATCCGGAGGCTTTGGGGAAATAAGGGCCGCCACCAGCAAGGCCGGCGGACCCTACGGCGCAATCAGGATTTGCTTGCGCCGTTCTCTCCCCCCCCGGAGATGACGCCCCGGTTGTTCCGATGCCGCCCGAGCACAGGACCATTGCGCGGGCAGGTCAGACTTAGGTCCCGATCATGGGGACTGGGAATCCTCAGTCGGGCAGCAGGTCAGTCGCTCGACAGTCTCAATGATCGCCTTCGCAAGGGCCTCGGCTTCATGGATGGGCAGCGGCCCGTAGATCCCGTTGACCGCCTCCTCGCTCGGCAGCACCCCGGCCGGGCAGGTTAGCTCGATCGCCATGCGAATGAGCTGCAGGCCGGTTCTTTCGCCATAAGTGTAGTTCTCATCCATCGTCAGATACTGGCGCGGGGTCGGGGATCGTCAAGGCGGCAAGCCGGCTTTCGCCCTGATGGGTGAGATCGGCACGCGCAAATACGTGGGCTCCGCCTTCTCAATCCAAGCCGCGCGATCCGCGAGCGGCTGTGGAAGCGCGTCCAAGGAACATGCCGGGCCGGCGCCGCAGGGCAGAGCGCCGACGACGCAATGGGTCAAGCCGGGGCTGATCGGCCGCGTCAAGCACCTGCGTGGCGAGGAAGACCTGCGGCATGCCTCGCCACAGGATTTCCGCGAGGAAGACCAGACGACAGCGCCGCCGAACAAAATACGTCCGGAACACTGTCCCAAAATGGCGCAATTACGTTGCGTTTTTCCTTGTCGTTACTGGTTTAATAGTTTATAATATTTCCCCACTTGCTTATGAAGCTAGGAGGATTGTTGCTGCTTACAAAGCGAGCAAATGGAGGAAACTATGTCTATCGGATTTTCGCGACCGCGACCGCTTGCGCTATTCTCGGCAGTCTGGGTCAGCATTCCACTTCTGACTGGGCTCGCGCGGGCTCAAGTCGACTGCAGTGCCGTGCTTTCCAACCACGCACTGAACATCTATGATAGTAACACTGTATCAGAATATCAAAACGCGCAGTTGGATGAGCTGTGCAAGGAAAGCTTTTCAAGTGTTGGTGACTACAATGCGAGATCACGAGCGCTAGGCTCTGGCGGTAGCTACGGAGCAATCAGTGGTTTCCTAAACTTGAGTGCCAACGACGAAACCCACTCTTTACAAGAAATATTTAATAAGCTTTGCACAGTGAAGGATGTGGCTACACGCTCTTGGTTAACGTCCACCACCCATGTCGAAAGCGCCGACGCGCAACTCGCAGCCTTCGTAGCCTGTGTTAACGCTACAAATGCGACCGGAATCTGGTCCCACCTTACACTTACTCCGGGTTCGCCAGATTTTACGATAAGGGTAGACTACAAGATGTTCGGCCAGAATCCATTGCCTCCTCTCAAAATACTCGATTATGATCACGCGGCGGGCTATACATGCAAAGAAGGGGATCAGGACGCGGTTAACGTCGAAGTAAACCAGCCATCGTTTGCTCTGTCGTGTAAGCGGACGGCAACAACAGGTATTCAGGCTTCTATTAATACTGGACTTGGATTGATTGGCCCCTTCGCGATTCCAGATGATCGCTATATTGCACTGTCAGATCGCCTCAACCAGTTAACAGCCGACGTCGCCAATGCAACGGCTCAGTCTGCACGACAATTGGATGTCAAGACTCTATCGCAACGAGCTCCCGACGGAGAGAAACCTGTAACTGTTTCCTGTCCGCCGGAGTACAAAGTGGTCTCATGCAAGATTTACATCAGGAGCGGAGATTTTCTCTGTGGGGAGTCGCTCGGAGCCGACCAAACGACCTGTGGTGGAGCCTGTACTTTGCAGCACCCGCTGCCGGTTGACCCAGCCAAACGTCCCTTTTGGACGACCAGCGTGGTGTGCGCGAGAATAGCTAGACAATAGTCAAGCCAGCGCAAACCACGACAAGATGCCCCCGTGCCCCAAGGGGCGTCGCAACAGCCGTCGCGTGTTCCCGGGCGGCGGGCTTGGCCTCAACGGAAAAGCCTTCGGCGGCACAGGCGCAAATGGCTGACAAGTCCAGCACCGGAAATACGGCCAGCTCCGGAGAGGGACCCCGGTGAGACGAAACAGTGCCTCGGGTAAAACGCTCATCGCGCAGGCCCGGCGGCCAAGGTCCGGGCAATGAGCAGCGAGGCGTCGAGGGCGGCGTTCTCGTCTCTTGCTCGCCTGTCGGCCATTGCAAGATGTTCGATCGCTTCTGCGATCTCGTCAGAGCGCCAACCCGCGGCCATGACATTTTCCATCAGTTCCTGAAACGCGAATTCAATTGCCTGTTGGCAGTCGACCCCTCATCGTCCGGGAAGAGTGGCAGAGCGGCATGGCGGGGTTTGTGTCAGCGCGCTGGGGCCTGGTGCCCGGATGGGCCAGAGATGGCATTGGACGCGCGCCGCCCGTCAACGCGCTTCCTGATCGAAGCGGAAGGGCTGCACAAGAGCATCGTCCAACCGCTCATATCGCCGACCTGCGATCACTACCGAGCGCTCCAGTCGGTGCATCAGGCGCTGTTGAAGTCGGTCAAGGAGATCACCGGCAAGGATGCGCCGTTCATCCGTTGGACCGGGACAGGACCGGTGCAGATCATTGAACGGAAGTAGCGTGACCTTGGTGGGCCGGCTAATTTTCCGCGCAAGAACACCAATGACCACATACCTTCGTACGACTACCACATTGGCAGCAATCATTGGAGCGGCATCAGAATTCGCGTGTATCGCCTGAATCTCAGGCATCCCCTGCCCGAACTTCACGACCAAGCCGACAATAGTACTGGCGGGTCCAAGAGAAAATTTTTCCTCCTTTATGCCGCTGATGTCCGGCAGCGAAAAGACAAGCTTATCATCAGCAGTAATTTTGTAATCGACTGCTCTAATGGTTGCGTCGTCCGATTCCTGGAGCCCGAGTACCTTCAATCCCCACCGGTGCATAACGCATTTATGCGTCGCGGTGCCATCTTAGGTCTCTCCAGTGTGAGAAGCTCATTCTTAAAGCACTTAATAGAAGAAAAGCCCACAAAAACAGCAGCATCGCAAAGCTATTCCCGCCCGTGGGCTTGTCAAATAAATAATCATCTCTAGTACTGCCTGCATTTTCCCGGCCTATTTATAGGACGAGGATTGCAACACCAATTCTTAGGGCACACGAAAGCTGCGGTGCCGGGCTTAGCGCAAGCATATTCGTTAACATCATTCTTTGGGACGAACCTAAGATGTAGGAAATAGTCGATGCCTCTGCCCTTGCTGACGCGAGTTGGTACATCTGTGTACAAACTGAGCCCCGATCTGTCGGTCAAATATGTACCCGCGAAGGTCGTGCCTGAATCGTGCCGCCTTTCTGTCAGCTTCACTTCGCATAGGACAAAACCTTGAGGCGAGCTTATTTTGCTTCTTTGCTCATTCTGCCCTCTGTTTCTCAATGCGTTGGCCACCACACCGAGCGCTGCGGCAGGCTTACTACAGTCTCCACCGAATGCGGCACACGTACCTACAATGGCCGCCTGGCCTTCCCGACTTCCCAGCTGACGAATTGTATTTGTGAACGGACCTGTTTTTGGCTTAAAGACGTGAACCTGTACAGTGGCATATTTAGACGGTCCCTCTGCATGGGCCGAATATGAAAATACGCCGATAAATACAAATAACAGGACCAAAACTCGAGATCGCATTACACTCTCCATGAGTTCTACCCGCCCCGGGCCTCTTGACAATATGAACTCTCTCAGCGAGGGCGTCTTCCTTCATTCGAGTGAATCGAATTCTTCGAGATGGCCGCTCCAGGGCCGGCTTTCTCATAGATATGCCTCACCATCTGCACGGTGTTCGAAACAGAACCAGTGCGATGGCTGCCGCGGCTTGGCGAACCCCCATCCAGCATCCTTGCCGCAGTCGGGATGCTCGCACCTATGATGCTGAACGCCCGGACGTGCGACGGGCTCTATTGCACCGGGAAGGCGGATCAGCTCGTCGCTCATCGGCATGCTTTCAAAGCAGCGAGCCTTGTGCAGGCGCCTGCAGCGGAACTTTGATCTGTGTGGCCGGCTTCTCCACGATCACAAGAGCGTCGTCCGGCGCCGGCCGCTGCAGCCGTTTCGCTTCCGACCATGGCGCGGTCAGCCAAGTCTCTGCTTCGTCTCGCGTGGTCAGGATCACCGGCATCGCCTTCTCGTGGATCGGCGTGATTAGCGCGTTCGGCTTGGTGGTCATGAAGGCATAGAGCTCGTGATCGCCGGGGCCTTCCTTGACCTTGCGCACCCCTTGCCAGCGCGCCCACAGGCCCGCGAAGAAGAACAGCGGCCGGTCCTCGTTGAGGGCGAACCAGAAGTTCCGCTGAATGCCCGTATCGGGGTCCTTGTCACCGGGCGTCGGGCTGGGCTCGGCAAAGCTCGTCACCGGGACGACGCAACGGTGCTCGATGCCGACATATTGCTGCCAGTGGCCATATTGAGGGTTGCGGATATTTGTCGTGCCGGAATCGGCATTGCCTTTGACGCGCTCCAGCGGCGTCGGCATTCCCCAGCGCAGCTTGGCAAGCTCGCGCGCCCCGTCCTGAGCATTGCGGACGACCGGGCCGAACTGGTTGGGATAGATGTCGATCGACGGCTCAAGGTTGCCCAGGAGATCGCGCAAGGCTCCGGTCCATTGGCGGATCGCCTCTTGGCTGGTGGTGATATTGTAGAGGTTACACATTTCGTCGCCTTAGTTGCGCAGGGCTTGGGGAACGCTCAGCGGCCCGAGATCGAGAATTCTCTTGTATTCGCCCGTCCGGCGCCAGACGCCGTGTGCCTTCCCGTTTTCCCGAACGCGCTTGGGATCGAACATGATTCCTCCGAATTGGTCGAGGAACACCTGTGCGGACGCCTGGTTGCCGAAGCAGTAGAGCCGCCAGTTCTCATACGTCTGATCCGGCCATATCGCCTGCACCTGCCTTTTGATTGGCACCAGCTCGCGCTCTTCGCAAAAATCGCGGATCAGCGAGAAGCTGTGTCCGGTGCACAGATCATCGGGCAGCGCAACCTGGTAAGGCCACTCGCGGTCAATCTTGGCCGGCGAGGGGCGACGGCTGCGCATCGGTCAGTGGTGAGCGCCGGGCTTCTTGCTCTCTCTCAGATAAATGTCGGTCTGGTGGCGCATCGCCTCAGAAAGCGACAACGCCAGATCGAGGTCTCCAGGATAGATCGCCAATATCCAAGTGGCCGTCAGCTCCGCGATAGCCTGTTTCTGGCTGACGTCGGACAGGCCACGCATTTGCTTTGCCATCTTGCTGACGGCCCGGTGAATGGCGGCCCGCTCGCGCCTTACCGTGGCATATATCTCGGGCTGCTCAGATTCCGTCGCCGTAATCGGTTTCATGGCTCACTCCATTTTTGCGGCCTTTATCAACCAAAGACAGCTACGGCCGATTTGATGGTGATACCGCCATCGGGGCTTCGGCGCATCTGACGCCCCGTTGCGGTCCGAAACACAGTCGG
>NZ_JAMYPX010000062.1:0-14232 GCF_040320585.1 Mesorhizobium sp. M0663 | reverse complement strand
GTGAGCTATGCTGGAGATTGGGGTGACGAGGCTGATCAAGCCTTCCAACAGTACCAGCCTGATCAATTACAGCGAGAGCTACCGGTCCGGAGATCGCATCAGCCCCTCTCTGCATAGGCACGCGGCCGCCTGAATTGCCGATTTCGCTCAGCTGCTGCTGAATGGCGACGGCTTGCCGCGTATTCAGGGCCCTATGCGTCTCCGCTGGCCACAGCGCTGGTGAATGTTCATTGTTGGGACGACTCACTCGGGTGGCAGGTGGTTGCATGGTCAAGCTCATCCGGCGAAGGGCGGATCTGCTGTTGGCTGGCAGCCAAGACTGGGGGCGGCGGCCCGAAATCCGGCGTCCCAGAGCTTGCGAAAGCCTCCGACACGCTTCTGTTGAGGTCATCCCGTCCATCGGGCATCCCTGGGTTGCTGAAAAAAGATGAGGCGGCTTGATGATCCTGCCCTCGCTGAAGCACCTCGCGAGCCCCCCTGTTCCAGTCGCAGAAGCTCCTCTGGATTGGTTGGCGGCTCGTCAGCTCGACCATCGAACAGCGGCCGGGGCGCCTCGGACACGTGCTGCTCAAAGCCCACTCGCCGGGCTTGGCCCGCTTGCCCCTCTTCCAAGCCGGCGTCCTGCACCTGCGACAAAGCTGTTACACGGGATGGATTTTTTCGCGGGGTCCACACCAGCCTCACATCAAACTGTATCGTCAAAGTCCTGCGCCAATTCACACAGCGGGTCATCGAGTTGAGATTCGGCGGAGAGCGCCTCCTCTGCTCCCGTCAAGGGCGCCGGCTCCGGGAGGGCGCCTGTCTGGCGTTCAAAGATGCGTTTCAGAATGCGATCCGAGAAATAACGCACCTTCCTCAATTTTAATGGTGGCAGACCTTTGATGAGAACAATCTCGTAGTCGTCATCGAGCAGCCGAACCTGTTCGGGACGCAATAGCGGTGCACCTTGATGTGAATTCTGAATGGTCCAGTCGAACGTTCGCGCCTGGCTGTGGGAAATCGATTTTGCTTCAAACGTGTATTCACCGATGGCCTTGGAAATGTAGTTCGGAGTCTCGTCATCAGCCGTGGCCATGAACACTTGCAGTCCGGTATTGCTGAGAAAATTCTGCTTGCCAGCCTCTCCATAAGCCCCCGTCAGTGCCGAAAGGCTTTGGATGATGAGCATGAAACGCCCCTTGTAGCCCGCGATAGTCGTGATTGCGGTCTCGATCGCCTCCAGCTTACCCAAGTGCTTGAACTCGTCGAGCAGGAAGAGAACCTCGTGCTTTTCATCCCGGCGGGCCAGCGACCGCTGCAGAATTGAAACGATTTGCTGAAAAAACAAGCGTATCAAAGGCGCGATCACCTCAAGGTCGTTCGGACCAACGCAAAGATAGATGCACGTTCTGCGACGGCGAAGATCATAGACCGAAAAGTCCGAGCGACTTGTGGCCGCCTTTACAGCGGGATCCGCCCACAGGTTGAGCCCGCCATCGCCGAGCACGGAAGTGTAGGAGGTTAGGATTTTCGTATCGTTCCCCGCCATGTCGTCGAAGATGCGTTGTGCCTCTTTGTTCTGAGTCTCCATGGCGAGTCGCGCGAAGAGCTTAAACTTCTCCCCCGGCTGGGCGAAGAGGTCATAGACGGCGCCGATTGTTGGCGTGCCCCGCTCGATGCAGGCAAGGATTCCCGCGACAAAGATATCTCGCGCGCCGCTGACGAAACCTTCCGCGCCCTCCCCCTTGGCCGTAATCAGGTTTGCGGCCAAGCGGCGGGCTTCGGTGAATTGCTGCTGTGGAGGCAGCGCTATAAGATCCAACAGCGGATTGTAGCAGTTTGTGCGCCGCTCCGAATCCAGCGGCGCGAATTTAAACACGTCGTCACCTGCGGCTTTGCGCGCCCTCGAGGTGAGCTCAAAGAGCTCCCCCTTGACGTCCAGAGCTATCACCGAGCCTTTGAATGTAAGTAGCGTTGGAATGACTATGCCGACGCCCTTGCCAGCGCGGGTCGGTGCAACGATGAGGCTGTGAGGCTGCTCGCCATTGGTCAGGTAGTAGCCAGGCCAGAAAGGGCCACTTGTCTTCCCAAACACCGGCCCTGTCACGCCACGGTATCGTCGCAGATATCCCGTGCGTCGCATTTCATCCACTCGAGCCCAACGAGCCGTCCCGTGGTGTTCGAGCTTGCGGCGCAATACGATCTGCTGAATCAGCAAGACGACCGCGGACGTCGAGAGCACGATAGCCGCGCCCCGATAGAAAACGGGGGTTGCGAAACCCAAATAGAAGGGCGTCTCAAACCAAAAGGCACGGACATCAAACGCCATCAGAGCCTCGCCGCTGCCGCCGTGGCGGAAGGTTGCGTAAAGACTTGCCGCACAGAAGCCCACGGCGAGTGAGCACGCGATGCTAATGGCTATGTTGGGGGGCGTCGTTTTTGTTGAAAGCATTGTTCCATTGCCGGATTAGCCGTAGCTAATGCTGCGCGTGCTTCAGAGACCGAACCGGCGTCGCGCGATGTCGCCGCTCGACAGATCGATGCCGCAGTGGGTGGTGCGATGCTTGCAGCGCATCACCCGGCAGACGTGGTTTTTGAAAGTTACACTAAGCAGGTACGTCAACGGCCAGCGAATTGGAAACGGCAAGGCCGCAGACGGAATCGGGAGAGAAAGCGTCACTGTACTGGCCGAGACATCAACGGCCGGAGCGATCTCTGCTTCTGGTGGCCTCCATTAGGTCCTCTCGGGCGTGATTGTAGGCTTGGCTTATGGACCGCCCGACTTGAGCACCCCGCTGCAGCTGTTCATAGGAGGTTTGCGGGCCTACTGTATCACGGACTGCAGTCTCAATACCTGCTATGTGGCCGTCCAGATTCGCACTCCGTTCCTCTGCTGCATGCTGCGGCGGCGGCATGTGCGGCAAGATGTCTTGCATGCCGGGAAAAACTGAGTGAGCTTGGGCCTGTTGATTTGCGTCGAACTGGTGATACATGTTGAGAATAGCATTGGATGCCATGTTTCTGACATTGCCATCCGGATCAGAAGAAGCCAATCCAATGGCCTGATCAAGAATGCGAGATTTGTTTTCCTCAGTAAACTTACTGAAGTGTGGCGCAACGTAATAAGCTCCGAGAGCTTGCGACGGCGGATCCATGTTGCCAATGCGATTAACAATAGCATCTTGCAGCCCTGGCGTTAGGTAATCGCCTAGATTACTGGCCGCTCCGACTTTCTGCAATGCTATGTCATCCGTGCTGTACCCCAATTCGGCTGTTAATGTCGCGGCCAGATTGATGGCTGATCGTCCAAGCCGATTGGTCCGCCTTTCAAATCTCGCGAGGTCAGTTTCTGGCCCGGGTTGAGTGCCCCGAACGGCTGTTCGCTCGTGCGTCCCGAGGCCTTTGAAGCCCCCAAGATTTCGCGCTGTATCGCGCGGGTTAGCGGTTACCAGCCGTTCTGCAACATCGCTCAATGGCCCCTCTGGAACGTCACGGAGGCTACTGCTCCCCACGCCTTGAGATGATCTTGCAGCTGCACGTGCCCGTTTGTTATCGCGATCCATTGCTCGCCTCCAAAGTAGTTATTCTACCCAATGAGGTTACCACCGAAGCTTGACCTGCTAAACCGATATGATGTTACAGTTGTAGTATGGCAAAGGGTTCCCAGCTCTGTGGGTCTGCCAAGTGCCCGTCCAAGCCGAAGAAAATACGATGAAGCTGGCACCAAATGCGATGTGAACTGCCCCGGGCATTCCGGTGGCCGTTTCGTTTGAGTCACGCGGCTATGGCTGGTTCATCCAACATGGCGTAGTAGCGTTCCTCGGCTTCGGCCGGCGGGATGTTGCCGATGGGCTCCAGCAGCCAGCGATTGTTGAAGCAGTCGACCCATTCGAGCGTGGCGAACTCGACGGCCTCGAATGAGCGCCAGGGTCCGCGTCGATGGATCACCTCGGCCTTGTAAAGACCGTTGATCGTTTCCGCGAGAGCATTATCGAAAGAGTCGCCGACACTGCCCACTGCGGGTTCGACGCCGGCCTCCGCCAAGCGCTCGGTGTATTGAATGCTGACGTGTTGGGCGGATTCACCGGTCCTCGCAACACCAAGGGATTGGAGGTTGCAATGACGGTTCACCAACGCGCTTCAGATCGGTGCACTCGAAAGAAGCTAGATTCGCCCGGGCGTCCGCCTGCCTGGCAGCGTGAGAATCGCTTCCGGTTCTGGCAAGCTATTGCCTTGGGACATTCGAGCGAGGAGGCCGCACTGGATGCCGGTACATCAACGCCTCTTGGTCCGCGCTGGTTTCGGAGTGCAGGAGGGATGCCGCCAACGCATTTGGCGCCGTGGGCGAAGCCGCCTTCGGGGCGATATCTTTCTTTCGGGAGCGCGAGGATATTGCGCTTGAGCTTGCCAAGGGAATCGGCATCCGGGCCATTGCTTGTAAACTAGGTCGGCCGCCGAGCACAATCTCGCGGGAGGTCAGGCGCAATGCCGCGACGCGCAGCGGCAATCTGGATTACCGGCCAGTGCCGCCCAATGGCACGCCGATCGTGAGTCCCGCCGGCCTCCTGGCAAGCTGGCGGTCAATCCGGCTCTGCGTGAATATGTTGAGGAGCGCTTGGCCGGCAAAGTCACCAACCCCAATGGCGCCTCATTCGAGGGCCCCAAGGTGGGTATGGAAAAAACGACAGAGCCGGAGGTGGTCGGCAGCTTGGAGCCCCGAGCAGATCGCTAAATCGGCTTCAGATCGATTACCCAGAGGATCAAACCATGCGGATCAGCCACGAGACGATCTATCAGTCCTTGTACATTCAAGGACGCGGAGCATTGCGCCGAGGACTGACCGCATGTCTGCGTTCAGGCCGAGCGTTGCGCGTACCGCGCGAACGGGCCCGAGTTCGCAACAAGTCCTTCATTGGAGACGCCCTTATAATAAGCGACCGTCCGGCCGAAATTGCCGATCGGGCTGTCCCCGGACATTGGGAAGGCGACCTCATCCTTGGCCTCGGAAGCTAGGCGATCGGTACGCTCGTGGAACGAAGTTCACGCTTCACAATGCGTGCTTCACCTGCCGCGCATGCATGGCTATCAGCAGAGCCTGCGCATCAAGAACGGTCCACCACTTGCCGCCCACGGCGCTGAAGCAGTCCGCAGAGCCATAGCCCGATCCATGGGCAAACTTCCCGAGCAACTGCGTCAGTCGCTGACTTGGGACCATGGAGCGGAAATGGCGCAGCAGCCGACCTGCGCATCGACACCGGGCTCGAGATTTTCTTCTGCGATCCCCAAGCCCGTGGCAGCGAGACTCCAACGAAAACACCAACGGCTTGCTGAGACAGTACTTTCCAAAGGGCACGGATCTCAGTCGGCACACAGCCCGGGAACTGGACGCAGTCGCCCATGCTATCAACACAAGACCGCGCAAAACGCTCGGCTGGAAAACACCTGCCGAACTCCTCGACCAGCTCCTTGGGGGACAGTATGATGCCGGTGTTGCGACGATCCGGTTGAATCCGCCTTGGCTGCCTCTATCGCTGTGATGGATGAGCCCGCCTCCCTGCACGGGCCGCCGATCATGGAGAGCCTGTTCCAGGGCATCGAGAACGAAGGCTGCATGCGCCGTCCGGCTCACCCGCCAGCCGACGATCCGACGGGCATAGGTGTCGATGACAAAGGCGACATAGACGAAGCCCGTCCAGGTCGCGACGCAGGTGAAGTCGGAGACCCGCAGCATGTTCGGCGCGGAGCGTGGAACTGGCGGTTGACGTGGTCGAGAGGGCAAGGTGCGGCCTTGTCGCTCACCGTAGTGCGGATCGGCGGACGATGCCTTCGAGGCCCATGGCCTTCATCAAGCGGGCAACCGTGCAGCGGGCGACGTCGAAGCCCTCGCGACGCAACCGCCGCCAGACCTTGCGAACGCCGTAGACGCGGAAGTTCGCCTCAAACCGTCGGACCTCATCCTTCGAGGCTGTATCCCATCTTGCCCGAGCCGACAGCCGGCAGGGGTCGACGCGCTTGGCGACATGGTCGTGGTAGGTCGACGGGGCGATCGGCAGCACCTTGCAGATCGGCTCAACCCCATGCGCCTTGCGGTGATCGTCGATGAACGCGATCGTGGCCTGTACCGGCGGTCGAGCTTCGCCTGGGCAAAATACGCGGAAGCCTTGCTCTCGTTGGCCTGCGAAGCTCGCGGCTCTCGCGTTCCAGAGCCTTCAGTTTCGTCGCAGCATCCGTGGGAACTCCGGCGCGCACGCCGCCGTCACGCTCGGCTTTCTTGCAGCCGATCTTGGCGGCGATCGATGAAACCGCCGCCCACCGCGACGTATGCTCGCGTTCGTGATCCAGAACCAGCCGCACCGCGGGGGGTCCGGACCGCGGGAGAGAACTTGTTGGTCGCCTTGCTTGTCATGGTTTCACCTTCTCAGGAGTTGATGGAGTGGATGCCCCTCCCGCCGAGCCAGCGGCGTGGCAGAATTGCCATCGCAGAATGGGCTGCGGACAACAGGAGGAACGACATGAACAACGTCACCATCATTGGCATCGATCTGGCGAAGCGCGTCTTCCACGCTCATGGCGCTCACGCCGACGGCGGCGTCGCATTCCGGAAGAGAATGGCTCGCTCTCAGGTCCTCCCGTTTTTGGCCCGACAGCCAACCTGTGTGGTCGCCATGGAGGCCTGCGCGAGCGCACACGAATGGGGCCGGGCAATTCGGGAGCTGGGCCACGAGGTGAGGCTCATCCCGCCCAGCTACGTCAAGCCTTATGTAAAGCGCCAGAAGAACGACACCGCCGATGCCGAGGCCATAGCTGAAGCGGGATCTCGACCAACGATGCGGTTTGTGGCGGTGAAGACGGAAGAGCAGCAAGCGAGGTCGATGGTGTTCCGGACGCGCGACCTCTTGGTGCGCCAGCGCACGCAACTGATCAACGCCTTGCGCGGTCATCTTGCCGAACACGGCGTCATCGCACCGCAAGGTCCGGCTCACCTGAAAACCTTGGCTGCCGCGATTGATGCCGCCGAATCTACGATGCCCCAACTGGTTGTCGACGTTGGTCGCGTCTACTTGGAGCAGGTCGATCGGTTGAGCTGCGAAGTTGCCGAGCTGGAGAAAATCCTCCGCCGCGAAGCCCAGTGCGGGGAGGATACACGCCGCCTTCAGACCATGCCGGGAGTCGGCCCGATCACGGCCATGGCGGTGGAAGCGTTTGCGCCCCCAATGTCGACCTTCAAGCGCGGCCGTGACTTTGCCGCTTGGCTCGGACTTGTGCCTATCCAGCACTCGACCGGTGGCAAGCAGCGGCTCGGCCGAACGTCTAAAATGGGCCAGCGGGACATCCGACGGTTGCTGATCATCGGCGCAATGTCCGTCATCCAGTGGGCCTCCCGCCGCGGTGCGCGGCCAGGATCATGGCTCGCCCGAATGCTGGATCGCAAACCGCTGATGCTGGTTGCCATGGCGTTGGCCAACAAGATGGCTCGCTCGGTATGGGCGATGTTGACAAAGAAAGAGGATTACCGGGATCTTGGCAGCGCGGCAGCATGAGCATGCACTCGGCGACTGCGAGGCCATGATGGGCGGCATGTGAGGAGGTCGTGAACGTCAAGGGCAAATGATCGGTCTGATCGGGATCAGGAAATGCACCGAGGCTCCAAGAGCGAAAAGCTCGTCGAGTTGATTTGCGCCTGATCCGCGTATCTCCATGACGGCCAGCGGCACCTCCGACGCCGCATCACAGGCCTGACACATGACCGCACCCGATCACATGCTCGAAGACGCGAAAGGCACTTGCATGAAACGGGGCATGCCTCCGATCAACCCGGGGCGGCACACAACAAGGGTCACGGATCAATCTGGGCGGGAACCCTAGAGAATCAGCCCTCAGAGCCTTTGGTAATAGACCGACCCCTCGCACCTGTTTGGGCTGGGTGTACAAGTCAGGTTTTCATCAGGTTGGACGAGTATGTCTGGCAGCCAAAGCGCGACCACTTCCGTGCCCGCCCGCTCGTCTGGCAGACACACAAAGGAGAAAGATATGCCGTCAGCTACAAGCAGCGCCATCGTTTCCTGCCGCAGATCATCGCCCATCCGGTCTGGCCCTCCTTCAGGTCCCCTTGAGCCTGTGTCTCGTCGAGGAAATGGCCCGGGAGCGGGATCGTGGTTTCGTATGAGACAATCCGCCGGTGCGGCAACAAATGCGGTCCGCATACGGAGCCATTACCTCGCGGCACTTGATATTGCAGTGCAGCAAAGGTAGAGGGCCGCCCCTTATCGGAGTGTCGTCCATGGTCCTTACCAATACTGGTAGCGAGGCAGAACCCGTCGAACAGTCGAGCCATCCGGCAATCGAACAGCAAAGCCCCAAGGTGCTGATGCTAGGCGCGCTCGGCGTTGTCTATGGCGATATTGGCACCAGCCCGATCTACGCGTTCCGTGAGGCGCTGGTGGCGTCGTCGGGCGGCAATGTCGCCGAGCGCGGCGATATCCTCGGCGTGCTGTCGCTGATCATCTGGTCGCTGACGATCATCGTCACCATCAAGTACATCATGTTCGTGCTGCGCGCCGATAACGGCGGCGAGGGCGGCGTGCTGTCGCTGATGGCGCTGGCGCGCGGCAGTTTCCCCAAGCGCTCGGCGCTGATGCTCGGCATCGGCATCGTCGGGGCATCGCTTTTCTTCGGTGATGCCGTCATCACACCGGCGGTATCGGTGCTGTCGGCGGTTGAGGGCATCAATGTCGTCACGCCGACCTTCCAGCCCTATGTCGTGCCGCTGACACTGGTCATTCTTGCCATGGTGTTTGCGGTGCAGCGCTTCGGCACGGGCGGGGTAGGATTGGTGTTCGGCCCGGTGACGGCGGTGTGGTTCCTGGCAATTGGCCTTTCCGGGCTCAACCACATCATCGCCGATCCAGAAATCCTGTGGGCGGTGAGCCCGCACTACATCGTCGCCTTCCTGATCAATTCGCCCGACGTCGCTTTCGTGACCATTGGCGCCATCTTCCTCGCCGTCACCGGCGCCGAAGCACTCTATGCCGATCTCGGCCATTTCGGCCGCAAGCCGATCGTGCTGGCCTGGCTGGCGATCGTGTTTCCCTGCCTGCTGCTCAATTATGCCGGGCAAGGCGCCTTCGTGCTGGCCAAGAACGGCGTCGTCGGCCATCCATTCTTCGAGATGAACGAAGGCTGGACGCTGATCCCGATGGTCGTGCTGGCGACGGCCGCGACTGTCATCGCCAGCCAGGCGGTCATCTCCGGCGCCTTCTCGCTGACCCGGCAGGCGGTGCAGCTCAATATGCTGCCGCGCCTCGAAATCCTGCACACCTCGGAACGGCAGTCGGGCCAGATCTACATGCCGCGCGTCAATCTGCTGCTGGCGCTGGCGGTGATGCTGCTGGTCGTCGGTTTCGGCGAATCGAGCAAACTCGCCTCCGCCTATGGCATCTCGGTGACCGGCAACATGCTGGTGACGACGGTGCTGCTGTTCGTCGTCATGACCCGGATCTGGAAATGGCGGCTGTGGGTGGCGGTCGCCATGACGGCGCTGTTCGGCTTCATCGATGTCGGCTTTTTTGCCTCCAACATCGTCAAAGTGTTCGAGGGTGGCTGGGCTTCGCTGGCGGTGGCCTTCACCATTGTGCTGGCTATGTGGACCTGGGTGCGCGGCAGCCGCTATCTGTTCGACAAGACCCGCCGCAACGAAATCCCGCTCGATTTCCTCACCGGCAATCTCCTGAAGAAAAAGCCGCAGCTGGTGTCCGGCACCGCGGTGTTCCTGACGAGCGATCCACTCAGCGCGCCAACCGCGCTGATGCACAGCCTGAAGCACTACAAGGTGCTGCACGAGCAGAACGTCATCCTTTCGGTGGTGACCGCGCCGCAACCGGTGGTGCCCGACAGCGACCGGGTCAACATGGAGACGGTCAACGAGCTGTTCATGCGGGTGACGCTGACCTTCGGCTACATGGAGCAGCCGAACATCCCGCGCGCGCTGGCGATCTGCCGCAAGCAAGGCTGGAAGTTCGACATCATGACGACCTCGTTCTTCCTGTCGAGGCGCTCGCTCAAAGCCTCGCCCAATTCGGGCATGCCGGTGTGGCAGGACAAGCTGTTCATCGGCCTGGCACGCACGGCCGCCGATGCGACCGAATATTTCCAGATCCCGACCGGACGCGTCGTCGAGATCGGAACGCAAGTGACGATTTAGGGCATGCCGCGGTTGAGAAGAATCGGTGCTGTCACATTGAATGAGCGTTAAGGAAATTCAGGTAGCAGCGCGCCCGGCACTGTAAGTTTCAGCGGCTTGATGCAGCGATAGCTGGCCGGGACGGCTGTCACGCTGTGGCGACACACGCGATTTTGTTCAGATTTGCATGGGGGCGTTACGCAGGTCTCGATGTTGAGCCGATTACAGCGCATTGCAGGGAAAGTGAGCAGGTCGGCAATCGGATCATGGATGGAAACGAACCGCTGAACCTGGCGTGCCGACTTGAAGCGTTTCATGATCCTTTCGCGTCGTCGGGTCGGCTGGTGCGAATTTTCCGCTCGATTATTCAGGCCTGTGTGCGACCGGTGTTCGACGCCGGGCATGAGGTCGCGCATGGCGGCATCATAGGATCGGAGCTTGTCGGTGATCATGATCCGTGGTGTCCGCCCTTGAGCTTTCAGCAACTTGCGCATCAGACGCTTTGCCGCCTTCATTTCGGCGGCTTTGTACCAGCACTTCGAGGACGAAGCCGTCCTGATCGACGGCACGCCAGAGCCACTGCTTCTTGCCACTGATAGCCACGACACATTCGTCGAGATGCCATTTGTCGCCCAGGCAGCCGGCTGATATTGATCTCCTGGGCGAAATGCCGTCCGAATTTCTCCGCGCAGCTTCGAACGGTCTGATGCGTGACGATGATGCCGCGGGCCGCCAGCATGTCCTCAACCATGCGCAGGCTGAGCGGAAAGCGAAAGTAGAGCCATACCGCGTGCGCAATGATCTCGGGGGAAAGCGGTGGCGACCATAGAGCGGACCACGAGCAACTTCTGACATGGCCCAATGTACGGACATCTTCATAAGCTGTCGGTTGACTTTACGGTGCCGCGCCAAGCGAGCAGCATCCGGCCGGCGGGGCCGACCCCGTCTCCCGGCCGTGAGCAGAACGGCATCACGCAGGGGCCGCTTCATCCTCGACGCGGCCAGCCTGCTTTGCCGTTACCGCCGCCGCCGAAAGCGCCAGGCGTTGCCGCCAGGCGCCGGTCCGCCGGCAGCGGTTCGTCTCCACCGATGATCCGATTGCCAACCAATTCCACTTTCCCCCATACCTGCGTAACGCCGCTATGCAAATCTGGACAAAATCGCGTATGTCGCCGCAGCATGACAGCCGTCCCGACCAGCTATCGCTGCATCAAGACGCTGATATCTTTACAGTGCCCGCACGCCTCTCGCGCGCCAACGGCCAGTCGGTGTCGCGAATTGAGGCGCGCTGAAGCCGTCCGGCTCAGCCGATCATGGCGCTTCGGTTGCCGGGTTCGAGGTCGTGGCCTCTGCCGCTGCGCGATTCTAGCAATTGCGCCTTGGAGAGCTCTGCTTCAGCCTCGGCGAGGCATGGCTCGGCTGCGGTTCTCTGCCGCAGAAGGTCCGATTGCGAATTCTTGACGTTGTCACGACGTAGGCGAGCGGCCTTGGCGAATGTCGGATAAGCGAAATGATTGACATCGGAGATGCCGGCCTTCGTTTCCTCGGCGTTTATCTGGAAGTCCAGTTCTCGCGCCATGCGTTCGAAATCGGCAATCATGATGTCTAGCTGGTGCAACTGTCGCCGCTTCTCATTCACCTGAAATTGCTTCAGTCGGACCAGATTACCTCGTGGCTTCATGACTTCGGTACTCCGGTGCCCATTTCGTCCAATCAAACCGCTCTCTCCCCTTGACGTTAGGCCTACAGCGACTCTCACGTTTTCTGCTGCGAGCGGAAACATATTTTCCAAAATCCTTGGCCGATGGCTATGAGTTCAATGCATCGACAAGCATGCGAGCGGGGGACTTAAGGGGCGGTAAAAAAAGGCGGAATAGGGCGATTTTCACAATGTCTGCATATGAACGCGTTGAGACCTGCGGCGGGCTTGACACACAAAGCAATCGTCAAGACTTGCGACATGGACGCCGGGGGGCATGAATACGCCCGCCGTCAGCTATACGCCCCCCGATTTCCGCCGCCTATTATCGCCCACGCGGTCTGGCTTTATTTCCGGTTTCCGCTGAGCCTGCGCCTGGTTGAGGAAATGCTGCTGGAACGCGGCATCGTGGTTTCGTATGAGACAAGTCGCCGGTGGGGCATCAAGTTCGGGCTGGACTGCGCTCGCTGCTTGCGCCGCAAGCCGCCGTGCCGGAATGATGTCTGGTACCTGAACGAAGTGGTCGTCACCATCGCCCGGCAAAAAGCTTTGGTTGTGGCGCGCCGTCAACCAGGATGGATATGTGCTGGACGAAATCGTGCAAAACCGCCGCAACACCAAGGCCGCCAAGCGCTTGCTGACGCGGCTGTTGAAGAAGCAGGGGCTCGCGCCGAAGCGCATGATCACCGACTAGCTGCGCTCGTATGGAGCGGCAAAGCGACAGGTGATGCCGGACGTCAAGCACCGGTCGCACAAGGGTTTGAACAACGGAGCGGAGAATTCCCATGTGCCGCCGCGAAAACGGGAGCGGATGATGCAGGGGTCCGATCGCCGGGAGGCCTGCAACGCTTCGTCTCGACCTTGTCAGCCCTCCGCAACTTCTTCGTCCCGCCCCGCCCCAAACGTTCTGCTCTCGCCATACATGTTCATCGCCTCAGCGCGATGGTGCTGGTGCTATCACGACGCGTTTGTACCGCTCGACCTACGCCACAGGTGCCGACGCTGTGACGAGCTTCGTCGGTCGCGTGTCGAGTGACGGCACCGGGGACAATTATCGTCGACCGCAGTCCATTGCCCAGACCAAGGCGCTTCTCGGCGTCGGCACGATGGCAAATCGCAGCGTCACGATCTCGGCCGCTGCCCCTTCTGGCGGCGTGGACGGTGATTTCTAGGTGCAGCCGTAATGGCCCTTTACGTCAAAGCCTCCGGGGTCTGGGGGGCGGCCAGCGCCGTCTGGGTGAAAATCTCAAGCCTCTGGACCAAGGCTCGACAGGTCTATGTGCGCAGCTCGGGCGTCTGGGAGAAAATGTTCCCGATAGATCTGGTCTTCAATGGCACTCACGAAGACTCGACTGCCACGACCGTTTACACCCACACCAGCATTCCGCTTCTTGTCGCGCCACACGCTAATCGTCGTGTCATCGTGACAACTGAGACCACTGACACCGAAAGTGCAGTGACCGTCAACAGTATGACGATTGGGGGTGTGGCTGCCACCCTTCTCGCTCAGGTGGAAAGCATCTTCAATTCTGGTGTGGTCTATCTGTCAGTGTGGTCAGCCCTCGTGCCAACCGGTACGACGGCAACGATCGTGACCACGTATAGTGAGAGCGTGTTCCGTGACTACATGTCGGTCTATACGACCACCAATTGGGATGGTGTGGTGGGCACTGTTGCCTCTGACAACAATTGGTGGCCTGACAACGACCGTCAGCATTGGTGCCCTGGGCGCAGCGATCGCAATTGCGGGCAACGCCACCAATGGGGGCATCGGCACTGCGACATGGACCGGGCTGACCCAACAGTTCTCAAACACACCAGTCACGAATAGAAACCACAGCGGAGCAATGGCCATAGCTACCGCCGCCCAAGCTGGCCTCACCGTAACCTGTGCCTACAGCACTACTCCAGCACTTGCCGCACTGCTGGTGGTTCCGCTTAACATGTCCTGCCCAGGCCAGGGGTGCGCAACTCCTGACTGGCGACGGCGTCGGCGACATGCCTTACGGACTCGTATTGCCAGAGCTTGTAATCGTCGACAAACCAGCCAAGTCGGCTCTCGATCGCCGTAGCAAGCTCGTTATAGTCGAGGCTGTCGAGGCCGAGATCCCGCATTCTGGTTGTCATCGACACCTCTACGTTTTCGGCAACTAGAGCGTTGAGGGTTTTGAGAACCAGTTGTTCAATTTCAAGTAATGTCGTCACTAATACATACCTTTTGCTTGCAGATTCAGGTAATGCAACCCTGATCGGGGCGCAACCCCCAAAGCGAGGTGTGCCGTTGAAACATGTTCTTGTCATTGACGATGATGCCGCAATGCGGCGCCTCATCGCCGAGTATCTCACGATGCATGCCCTGAAGGTAACCGCAGTC
>NZ_JAMYPX010000061.1:0-17187 GCF_040320585.1 Mesorhizobium sp. M0663 | reverse complement strand
TTTCTGCTCATCTTCTTCCATCACAAGGTGTCCACCTATTTTGGTGGACACCTCATGCATCAGAGCACTCAACAGCAAAAGGTGCGGGGAAATTCGCGCTTACGACTGGCTTGCAGGAGGTCGAGCTTCCCTGGCCGTACATCTGCCGCTTCACGGGCTTAAGCTTTGTGATCTGATCCTCCGTTTGTCCATTTCTCCGTTGTTTCGCGGCTCGGTGATCGCCGCTTGCGATGATCGCGAGCCGTTCATCAGCCTTGCGATCATTCTGGCTGACGGCACTTGGTGAAGTTGCTGATCGGAGGCCATCTCGGCGCGGCGGCGGCGCCTCGCCCATTCGCTGACGACTCTCAAGCATCCCCGAAAGCTTCGTCAGCCCCCGCCAAAGTTCGCTTGCTTTGTTGCAGCCCGAGGCCCATTCCTCGTCGAGGAAGGGTGGCAGGCTTCAAGCGAACTCTGGCAGACCCGGAAGATATCGGACCCGATGGCCACCAACCACTTGACGGACCCAGCTTACCGCTATGACCGGTCCGACGCACGATCTCCTGGAACGGAACGCAGGAGCTTCATGAGGGTGGCGTTTGTCTGCTCGCGTCGCAGATAACCTTCACACTGTAGCTTTTCGGCGTAGGTGAGCAGGTCGGGATTAATCGCGGTGGCGCCGATCGCCGTTCGATCGAGCGCATCGACTTGCGAACCGCATCACAGAAAGCAGCGCTGGCGTTTTCCAAGAGATGCCAGTGGTCGGCGACCTGAACCGCAGTGGCATAGCCCTACTAGGCTAGTTTCCGTCCACAAACGTCTCTTTTTGCGGGTATTTGCAAGCACTTGTCGATTGTCGAGAGAGGCCGTTGAGGGACGAAGGTGGGATGTAGAACGCTGGTATCGGCGGAAAGGCGTTTTTAACGCGCTGAAGGGCGCGCCACGAGGCCGGCTCGGCCGGTGCGACGCAACTGCGATGCCGGGTCGGTGGTATCAGGTCGGCTTGAGGCGCGTGAAGAGGACAAGGTTGTAGGCCACGACCGAGGACCAGACGTAAGTCTTGAAGTGATCGAGGCCGCGCCATGTGCAGCGCGCCAAGCCGTAAGCGCGCTTGAGGCATGAGATGCCAGCTTCGATGCCGGCACGGAAGTTACGCAGCTTGCGATAGACCCAATTGCTGCGGACCATGTCCTCGATCCTGAGGCCGGCTTTCTTGTGGAATGCCATGTCGCGAACGCCCAAAGCCTTCGCTGTGGCTAGATTGCCTCGACTGGCAAAGCCGCCATCGGCGGCCACCTGCCGCGGCGACTGGCCGTAGATGGCGATGTGGCGCTCCAGCATCGGCAGCAACCGATCGCTGTCGCGTGGGCAGCGCGCAACGTAAGACCGCTTCGGCAGGTAGGCCTTGCCGTCCGGTCGCCTTGACGCTGCACCGAACCAAGTCTCGCGCCACCAATCCAAGCAGATCGTGGTGCTCGTCCAGCCACTGCGACATCGCCTTCAGTTCGTGCCCGATCTCGTGTGTGGCGAAAACATCGAATATACTGCCTTGGACGGTGCGTTCTTGGCGCATTGTCGGCTCCGGCGGTTGCAGATTGTGCTTTGGAATCAGTGGCATGAGACCAAAGTGTACCTGAAACCGCCGGACCTTGCCTGCGCAAAGTCACAATTTCGGCAATAAAATCAATAGTTTGACGTTTGTGGACGGAAACTAGGCTAGTGTTCTGTTTCTGACGGTGGATTCTCAATTTCGATGAAGTGTGCGAGTCTTGCCGAATGGGCAAGATCGAACGCATTGAAGTTCCCGCCGCTGATCGGGAGAGGCTTGCAGGTCTGGTTCGTGATCGCAACACGCCGCAGAAGGTTGTGTGGCGTGCACGGATCGTCCTGTTGACGGGCGACGGTCTGCGCGCGCTGCCGGTTGCTGAGGCGGTCGGCAAGAGCGTGCTGACTGTGCGGCGCTGGCGCCGGCGCTATCGCGACAAGGGGATTGAAGGCCTGTTGAAGGATGCCACGCGGCCGCCGCGCAGGAAGCCGTTGTCGGCTGAGACGGTGAAGAAGGTGGTGGACATGACGCTCAACACCAAGCCGCTGGGCATCACGCATTGGAGCGTGCGCACGATGGCGAAGGCGTCCGGCATCTCGCCGGCTGCGGTGCAGCGGATTTGGAAGGCGCACGGTCTCAAGCCGCATCTGACGCGTACATTCAAGCTCTCGCGCGATCCCAAATTCGCCGACAAGGTCGCCGATGTGGTTGGCCTCTACCTCAACCCGCCCGACAAGGCGTTGGTGCTGTGCGTCGACGAGAAGAGCCAGATCCAGGCGCTGGATCGCACGCAACCAGGCTTGCCGATGAAGAAGGGGCGCGCTGGAACCATGACGCACGATTACAAGCGTCATGGCACGACCACCCTGTTCGCCGCCTTGGACGTGAAGACCGGCAAGGTGATCGGCGAGTGCCTGCCGCGGCATCGGGCGAAGGAGTTCTTGCGCTTCCTCAGGATCATTGAGCGCGACACACCCAAGCATCTCGATCTGCATCTGATCATGGACAATTACGCCACCCACAAGACCCCGGCCGTGCAGACCTGGTTGAAGAAGCGCCCACGCGTTCATTTCCATTTTACGCCCACATCCGCCTCGTGGCTCAATCAGGTCGAGCGCTTCTTCGCGGAAATCACCGACAAGAGCATCCGCCGCGGCGTCTTCAGAAGTGTCCCCGAACTGCAGCAGGCAATCATGGATTACCTCGAAGCCATAACGCCAAGCCCAAACCGTTCGTGTGGACCGCCACCGCCGGCAACATCCTCGAAAAAGTCGCTCGTGCAAAACAAGCGTTAGAGTCACAACACTAGCTGCTAAGCCGCAACCTCCGCCACCATCACGTGAGACAATCTGGATCTCCGAATGATCCGCCAGCCACGTTTCAACCGTCGCAATCTCACGGTCCGGCAAGAGCGTCGCGATCTGGCGCCGCTCCAGATCGTGCCGTAGCAAGGGTTGTGCCGGAAGCCCAACCGACGCGCAGCCTAGTCTACCCGTGTACGAGGAGCTCGGCGCGGGATTGTGGTTCTGGCGGCCGACCGACCACCTACGCCGTGCTGACGCAGGGCGGCCGGCGCGAATATAGTCGTAGGTCTCGATTCGTCGCGGATAGCGAAGATTGCCAAGCGATTGAGGTGCGTTTCAGATTGACACCGGGCTAAAAAGATGACAGATAGAACCACGTTCCAGATGTGAGCGCGTTCCATATAGGGGTTAGAAGCGTGGCGCGAATTCTGAGGCCGAAGATAATCCTCCCAGATTGGGCGGTTGCATCGTTTTGGCTCTTGGTTGTCGCGGCGATTTGGTCAGCCGCGGTTCGAGCTTTCGAGATCCCGGACTATATCCTTCCAGCTCCGGAGCAAGTGTTTGGTTTGATTAGCTCCAAGCCGGGCTATTTTCTAGCAAATACCGCCTCCACCCTTAAGGTTATAGCCGTCGGTTTTTCCTGCGGAGTCGCGGTTGCTATCCCGACGGGACTTGCGCTCGCGAAAGTAGGTTGGCTCGAACGATCGCTTTATCCCTTTGTGGTGTTCCTGCAGGCCATGCCGCAGATCTCGATAATACCCGTTTTGATTATTTGGTTCGGATTTGGACTAGTTCCGACATCAATCCTGGTTGGCTCAAGCGTTTTCTTTCCGGTCTTGGTGAACGCTGTTACTGGCATAAAAAGCACTAATGATCGTCTTTATTTCGTCACAAAGACAATGGGCTCAAACGCGCTACAGACATTTCGATTCATTGAGTGGCCCACGATGCTGCCCTATTTGTTAAGCGCCTTTCGCATCGCTTTGGCAGCTGCCACTACGATTGCGGTTGTAAGTGAGTTCCTAGCAGCAAATGACGGGCTTGGATATGCGGCGTTGATCGGCGCTCGAAATCGAGACACCGTGCAAGTCATCTCAGTTGTGCTGATAACAGCTGTGGTCGGTGTCCTGCTCAATACACTTAGTCAGCTGCTAGAAAACAAGATAATGCGGAAATACCGCGACTAGGTGGGAACCTGTAAGGCTAAACTGTCAAAGAAGGAGGAAAGTGACTATGCGAAAATACCTGGATTATTGTCTCCGCGCAGCCGGAGTTGGTTGTCTGGTTGCAGCTCTTGCGATCTCACCAGCTGTGGCGGCAGAGAAGTTAAAGGTTACCCTCAACTGGACGCCAGATAATTCGAGCATTGGAATCATCTATGCTGATTCTATTGGCTACTATAAGGAGGCAGGAATCGACCTTGAAATCGAGCCCGGAAAGGGCTCGGGAGTCACGTCGCAGCTCGTTGCGGCCGGCACTACCGACGTTGGGCTGGCAAATGGTCCATCTGCCATTGGCGTTGCAGCGAAGGGTGCGCCGATCAAAATCATCGTCCCCATCTATCAGACGTCGGAGCTCGGGGTCATCTCTCTTCAGGATACGCCCATCTCGAGCCCAAAGGATCTTGAAGGAAAAACTGTCTTTCTATCCGCTGGCTCCTCACTTATCCCTCTCTTTGACGCTATGGTGAAGGTGAATGGGCTCGACAAGTCAAAGATCAACATCCTTTCGGGGGACGCCTCAGCCAACGTCGGTCTCTTGGCTGAGAAAAAGGTTGATGCAGTTCCCGATGCACCGGCTGCGGTGATGATGCCACTTGAGACAAAGGGCATTAAAACGAAAATCATGTATTTCAAGGATGTCGGCGTTTCGCTTGTGGGGATGAGCCTCATCGCTCAGGATCAGAAGCTCCAACAGAACCCCGACCTCTACAAGAGGTTCGTAGACGCCACGCTGAGAGGGTACGCCTCCGCTGCTAAGGACCCGGAGGCCGCAGTCGATGCGCTTCGGTCGAGGTATCCTGATGCCCAGGAGAAATCAGAGCTAATTGAAGAACTGACGAACTACATCATTCCCTCAATCTGCGCGGCTGGATCGGAAGGTATGGGGAAGGCTCCTGCAGCCGTGTGGGCGTCGACGGGAGAAGTTCTCACTCAGTCGTTGGGTTCTTTGGGTGACGGTGGCATTGAATCGAAGCATACGGAAGCCTTTCTTCCCGCTCAGCTTCCTCCATGTCCCTAACTAGCTAATAGCAACCGCGGCGGCGCGTTAAGTTGCCGCCGCAGGTTGTGGGGTGCTTACGACAACAAGCAGGGCAACAATGGCCAACGTTTTCGCAGAGACCAGAAGACCTCTTTCTCCATACTTAGCGACTGGGGCCGAACGCATTGGGCCCCCCGCATTGGTATTGATTGCTTTTGTCATTGCGTGGCAATTCGGCAGTGAATGGTTTGACGTCCCAAAATATCTTTTTCCTCCTCCGAGTGACTTCCTGGGCAGATTCGTTACCGATCGGGGCGCGCTCGCTTATAATTTTGCGGCCACGGGATATGTCGTTTTGGTCGGCTTTGCCGTTGCCACGTTGATTGCCATTCCGCTGGGACTGGCGATTGCTTCATACTCTTCACTGAGACGGAACTTGTTTCCGCTAGTCGTGTTCTTTGAAATCCTACCTAAAACGATCACAGCACCACTACTGATAGTCTGGTTTGGTTTTGGGTTTGCCCCTCGCATCGGATTGACGGTCATCATGACGTTCTTTCCAATTTTGGTGACCAGCATCGCTGGATTCTCATCAGTGAATCCGCGCTTTCAACTGCTAACTAAATCGATGGGGGCCAGCTCATGGCAGACATTTCGTTTCATCCGACTTCCCGCGGCAATGCCACATATTTTTGCCGGTATGAAGATCGGAATGGTCAATGCGGTGACAGCCTGCATAACTGCTGAATTCATCGGCGCCAACGAGGGACTTGAGAGACTAATTCTGTCAGCGGGAGACTACATGGACATTTCCTTAATGTTCGCAGGGATAATTGCGACGGCCTTGCTGGCGACATTGCTGACGGGTCTCTTGCTCGGGCTAGAAAAGTTAATGATGCCTTGGAGGAGGGGCTTGTGACCAAACTTGTTGGAATGCGAAACGTGGCTCCGCAGGGGGCGCCGGTTTTAGTTAGGGATGGCGCGTTCAGGATGAAGCAGAATGACAATCGCAGATCAATATTGGCATCTGATATTGAGAAACATTACGGCCAGTTCCGCGCGCTTGGTCCAGTTAAAGTCGAGATCGGCGAGGGAGAATTTGTCAGCGTTCTTGGCCCCTCGGGTTGTGGCAAGAGCACTCTTATGCTAATCATCGCGGGCTTGCTTGAGCCTACAATTGGCCATGTCGAGGTCAACGGAAAAATTCTCAAAAGTCCGATGACCGATGTAGGGATTGTGTTCCAGGATCATTTGTTGCTTGAGTTCCGGACCGCTATGAGCAACGTGCTCCTTCAGCAAGAAATTCGCGGTCTCAATCGTGCTGCAACTCAAAAGCGTGCGAAGGAGCTGTTCGAAAAGCTCGCGCTTACCGGAGCTGAGGCCCGCTATCCAAGGCAACTATCGGGCGGGATGCAGCAGCGCGTATCTATCGCTCGGGCCCTGATTCATGATCCCGCCGTGCTGCTGATGGATGAACCGTTCGGGGCCCTTGACGCCATTTCACGGACGCAGATAAGGCACGACCTTGAGGCGCTGTGGATGGAGACGCGCAAGAGCGTTCTGTTCATCACTCATTCGATTGAAGAGGCAATCGGTTTATCAGACCGAATTTTGGTGATGTCGAACTCCCCCGGACAAATTGTTGAGGAGATCCGCATCGATCTGCCGAGGCCGCGGCCTGCTTATCTCGGGCAGTACCCTGAATTCGCGAAATATGCTGAGGAAATCTACAGGACGTTCGAAAAGCTGGGCGTTTACCAGTTCAAATGAAGCCGAAACGACTTACAAAAAAGTAGCACGAAGACACAGTCGCTTTGAGCTTACCTAACGCCAACGGGAATAGGAAGGATATGAGCCCAGCCGCCGCCACCACGGACCCGGTGCAGCCCGCGGGGTCGGACGACTCTCAACCCAGCACGGTCTGTTGCGCGCCGAAAAAGCGGCCCGGGCCGGAGGGCCTGGACATCGCCATCGCGCCCGCCCAATGTCGCCGAGCAACTCACTGCCGACACGGCAAGCGAGGACGGCCGTCCAACCCCTGATGCCTTTGGCAACATGCGGGCGAAGGAGAACTGCCAGTGCATGTCCTAGCGCTTCTGAAATCCGATATGTTCGACGTCGAGATCGGAGGACGGAAAGGATCGATCGCCGACGTCTTCCCGAACTGGCATGCACATGACCGGTTTGGCCTGGTGATCGACAGTCCGCTCGGCGGGATCGGCGCGACGCATCTGCTGCAGATCGCGATTACATCCTTTTATGATGTGAAGCCCAGCCGTCGCGCTGAACGCAAAATCTACCCGGAAATCTACGCCCTGCATTCCGGCAAGGGGAATGGCACCCATGCGCCGTTCGACTTCTGGCCTCAGCGGCGCGAGAAGATTCTGCCTGGCGACCAGCGGACTGTTCTAGACGCCATTAACGATTGCGGCATCACCCGGCTCGCGGTGCCAGACCGGCTGCCACAAGATATAAAGCATCGGCCAAAGGAAGAGGACGCGGCGCTCGACCGGATCGTTACGGCGGTCGCCTATTCACCGAGCGGCCGCGTCGGGAAGCCTGATTTTACTATCACGGGCAACGACAAGCGCACGGAGCACAATCCGGGCCGGGTCTTGCGTCCGCTGATACCCCGTGAACCTGCCCTCCAGGCGAGCGGCATGCCGGTTAAGGAGGTCGATCCGACCTACCGCAACTGGCTTTTGGAACGAGAAGCGGATGTCAGCGAGATGGAGCGTGTGGCCGCCGAAGCACGGCGCGCCGCCATCCGAAACGAACAGGGCCTCGTCACTGAAAGTTATCGCTTCATTTCTGTGATCGATGCGCTCAGACGCCTGTAGTTCCCAATCCCGACATCAGCACCAGTTCCGACCAAACCCTATTAGGTCAATGTCTTGAAAGACGTCACAAGCTGGCAACGAAAAAAAGAGCCGTGCGCCAGAAGAACCGAAGAACCATCTCATGGCGGACATTCGACTAAGCGTGAGCTGCCTCAGGCTGAAAATTTAGCAGGCGGCATGTCACGCATGATAAAACGAAACGTCCCCTTCGCTTCGAAACGCGCACGAAGATGGGGTGTTAAGTTGTTGCCCAAGTAACGAAGCCAATTAAGATCTACCGAGCTGCTGAACTTATGGTGGGTGCACGCGGCTCAGGAAAATACTGCTACTTCAACATACTTGAGCAAGCTAGAGATCGACAGTCCCCGACACGTCCTCGACAACCGCGGTCCTGTGCGAAGTTTGTCGAAAGTTCTGTAGAGCAGGGCGATGCCGTTGACACGATGGCGGCGCGTTGTGGTACCGCGCCGATTCTTGAGGAGCTTGCGAAAATAGGCAGGACATGATGGACAGCATGTTCGCCGAAACCAGAAGACCTCTTCAACCGCATGTAGCGAAAGGGCCGAACGGATTGTGCCTCATGTGCCTCCGGCATTGGCTTCTTTGCGGTTTTCTTTCTCGAACAAGTTTTTGATACGGTATACGATATCGTCGCCAAATGCCTGTGTAACTGTGTAACGGGCTGCATGATGGATGATCAGGCGGGTTGTATCGGCCCGCACCCGCCGGCGAAGTGGATAAGCAAAGATTTCAAGGGGCGAGATGAAATGCGAGCTGGCGCGGACTGTAACGCGCCGCTGTCTCCCCGTAAGCTGCCGTGCCCTTTGTTCGCGGCCGTTCAGCACCACCTCGCTGCCCGTGAGGCACACGCAGCCGCGCCCATAGCCCATGGCCGACAGGCGATCGTCCACTATGCCGGCCGGCCGTTCCTCACAATCGAACCGGGCTCTGCGGCGGCGCAGCGGCGCAGGACATCGAGGCGCTTGCTGTTCCCTGGCGTACGCCCTCTTTTATTGGAGGCCCGCCCTCCTGAGAGGCCTCGCCTGGGATGCTGGCGCTGATTTGAGCGACAGGAGCTCCAAAACAAAAAGAAAGGATATTCCGACTGGAACGACATTCCCTTTCGTGGTAGTGATAATGGCCTCGCTCTCACATCGATGTGGAAATAGAATGACAGTTGCTTCGTGGGATTTGGAAACCGATTTCTGCGTCGTTGGAGCGGGCTCGGCAGGATCAGTAGTTGCAGCTCGCCTGTCGGAGGACGCTTCGTCTAAGGTCTTGCTGCTGGAAACAGGACCCCGAGACCGGCATCCGTTCATCCATATTCCGGCAGGCTACTTTTATTTGTTGCGAAGCCCTCGCTTCAACTGGATGTACAAGACTGAGCCAGAGGCTAAGACATATTACCGCGATATAGTTTTCCCAGCTGGCAGGGGACTCGGAGGTAGTAGCTCTATAAACGGCATCTTGTTCGTGAGGGGGCAAGCCGCTGAATATGACCGTTTTGCCACAGAACTGGATTGTGCGGGGTGGGACTATGCTGGGCTACTTCCCTATTTCAAAAAGGCCGAATCCTTCATAGGCGGCGAATCGGAGTACCGCGGCGGATCGGGTCCAATTGCCGTTTCTCCTTTCCGGACAGTACACCCACTTGCGCGCGCCTTCGTGCAGGCGGCTTGTCAGGCGGGTTACGACGAGGTGGGGGATATGAACGCTCCGATCCGAGACGGCGTCAGCCTTTTTCAGCAGAATCGAAACGGCCGGTTTAGAGCCAGCACAGCGTCAGCCTATCTTCGGCCGGCTCGAAAAAAAAGTTACAACCTGAGGATCGAAACCAACGCCAATTGCACGCGGATATTGTTCTCCGGGAAGCAAGTTGAAGGCGTGGAGTTCGTCCGGGATGGTGTACGGTCTCGCGTCAAAGTTAGGCGGGAGGTAATCGTCTCCTGTGGCGCTCTTCGTTCTCCGCAGCTGCTTCAACTGAGTGGGATCGGCGATCCGTCGCACCTGAAAGAAATTGGAGTGCCGGTCACGCACAGATCACCAAACGTTGGCCGAAATTTCCGCGATCAGTACATGGTCAGGATTTCTCACCGCACTGAGGGAATAACAACGATAAACGAAAGGAACACTGTCGCCAGTATTGCGCTTGAATGCCTCAAATACATGGTTGCAAACAAAGGTTTGTTGACGCTAGGGGCGAGTATGGCGTCCGTCTATTGCAAGAGTTCGCCAGAATGCGAGTTCTCCGACCTGCAGCTGATGTTCGCGCCAGTCAGTTTCTCAGCGGCGGCGCCTGGAAAGCTTGAAAGCGCCGGCGGAATGACGATCGGCGTCTGGCTTTCCTGCCCAGATAGCGTGGGAACCGTTCTCGCCCGCTCCTCCGACCCCAACGATAGGCCCGCCATAAATCCAAACTATCTTTCCGCGGAAACTGATTGGCCTCGCATGCTGGTGGGACTGCGTGCTGCCCGCAAAATCTATGAAATGAGTGCTCTTAAGCGATGGAGCGTAGACGAAACCGCCCCGGGTAAGGATGTCGTCACGGACGATGAACTTTATGATTTCGCTCGACTCGTAGGATCCAGTGCAGCTCACTATACTGGAACATGCAGAATGGGTTCTAGCGATTCAAGTGTGACGGATACGCAGCTTCGTGTCCGTGGCGTGTCTGGATTGAGAGTCATCGACAATTCGGTTCTTCCCAGTCCGGTTTCGGGCGGCATGAACGCGACGGCGATCGTGGTTGCCGAGAGGGCGGCCGACCTGATTCGGGGGCGCTTGACCACTTCGTAGATCGCCCGCTCCCGCAGGCGAGACAAAGTTACACCAAAGGAATTCGATCATTGACTCATGGACCAGTGGCGGCGCTCAAGCCTGAGCGGATAGCGATTAATCAAGCGACGACCCGCAAACAGTGGGACTTCCGCGAGGCAGTGGAGGGCTATGCGCGGCACGGCGTGCATTGGATCGGCGCCTGGCGCGACGGCATTGATAAATACGGCTTAGCTGAGGTTAAGCGGCTTCTTGCAGACAATGGCATGTCAGTGACCAGTTTGAACCGCGCTGGTCCGCTCGTCGGACTTGACAAAGCCGATCGACAATTGGCTCTCGACGATGCGCGAAGAGCGCTTGATCAGGCGGCGGAAATTTCGGCCGGCTGCCTCCCAGTGCTTCCCGGTAGTTTGCCGCCGGGTAGCAAAGATTTGAGTGGGGTTCGCACGCAATACCAAGACATGCTCGCCGAACTGCTTGTGCCGGCAAGGCAAGCAGGAGTGCCACTGGCGCTCGAACCTCTCCACCCGATGGTCGCTGCGGACCGCTCGTGTATGAACACGATGACCGATGCCAATGATCTTTGTGACGCACTCGGACCTGGCATAGGCATCCTTCTCGATGTCTATCATGTCTGGTGGGATACCCGACTTGAGGCAGAGATCATGCGAACTGGGAAGGATCGGGATCGGCTGCTCGGCTTTCACGTCAGCGATTGGCTGGTACCCACTCGCGACATGGTCTTCGATCGCGGCATGATGGGGGACGGAGTCATCGATCTGCGCTTGATCCGCGGATGGGTGGAGGCCGCTGGGTACGATGGTCCCGTCGAAGTCGAAATCTTTTCCAGCTTAGATTGGTGGACTAGAAACCCGGAAGACGTGATGAAGATAAGCCTTGAACGCTGCAGAACGGTGGTTTGAGTATTTCGCTCGGGATCAAATTTTCAACTTCCACGATTCCTGAATCGGTCTGGTGTCATAATTGAAGCAGGACAGAGCGCGGCGTCACACCAACAATGCGGAGCGACCTAAATGCAGAATGGACCAGCCGAAGCGCGGACGACGTTGGACGAGAAAGCCGGATTACAGCCTTGGCCGCTCCGTGTGTCATCGGGCGCCGCAGCGGCGTCCAAAAGCACTTGGGTGGAAATGCCCGACGAAAATGGCGGCCCTGCTGCCTGGTGTTACAGCGACAAGCGCAGCTACATGCCCGGAGAGACCCTCCGCCTCTTTATCTCCTCGACCGTGAATAACCTTACGGTCGAGGTGAGTAGAGAGGGAATAGAGCAGAGCATCTTCAGACGAATCGACGACTTAGACGTGAGTTTCCAGCGCTTGCCGAATATGGCCTACATGAGTGGTTGTGACTGGCAGGAAACGATTGCGATCGAACTTCCTCTCGATCTAAGGCCGGGTGCATATATCGTGTCTATGAGGGCTCATGGCCAAGACGTGCATTCGCCTGCACTAGGGCACCACATATTTTTTGTTCGCTCGCGCAGGGGCGGGTGCAGTAACACATTGCTAATGGTTGCTGCCACCTGTACCTGGTCGGCATACAATGATTGGGGTGGCGCATCCCATTACCGCGGGCTGCACCCACAGTATCCGTTGGGAGTTTGCCCGACACTATCTGCATCGAGGCCGTGGGCACGCGGCCAGGTATGGCTACCCCCCGGCGCACCTCGGAACGTGTCCAAACCCCGGCCGCGTACGCCAATGCCGCCTGATTGGGAATCGAAGGAGTGGGCTTTCGCGAACGGCTACACGCGATACTACGCAACCGCCGGATGGCCCAGCTACGAGAGACTCTTTCTGCTCTGGGCCGAGCAGTCCGGATACTCAGTGCACGTCATTCCCCAAGATGACCTGGAGTTGCACCCCGATTGCGTCTCAGGTTACGACTGTCTCGTTTTCGTCGGGCACGATGAATACTGGTCTACACCGATGCGACAAACTGTTGACTCGTTCACCGAGCGAGGCGGAAAGGTAGCTCGGTTTGCCGGCAACTTCATGTGGCAGATCAGGCTGGCGGAGAACGGGGCAGGTCAGACCTGCTACAAGTACATGGCGAGAGACCACGACCCAGTTCGTCACGAAAATCCGAGGCTAATGACTGGTGCTTGGGAGGACCCCATCATCGGATATCCGGGCGCCGAGACTTTCGGGGTCAACGCATTGCGAGGCGTATACGCCGGTGTTTACGCCATGGCGCCGCGGTCAGCGCGAGGATTCAATGTCTTCAGACCCAAGCATTGGTCCCTAGAGCGGACCGGCTTGGGGTACGCCGACATGTTCGGTGACGAGGCCAGCATCTTTGCGTTTGAAGTCGATGGGCTCGATTACCAGTTTGTCAATGGACTCCCTGAGCCATTGGGAACGGATGGAGCCCCTGAAGGTGTTCAGATCATCGCCATGAACTGGGCAACGAAATCAGAATACGGTTTGCCCGAACACGCGTATTATCACGTCCTTGGCGATGGAGATGCGCGCTACACAGCGACCATCTTAGAGGGAAATGAAAGTCCCCAGGCGGTTGAGAAGCATTCTCGCGGAACCGGTATGGTCGTTTCGTTTCAGAAAGGCGAAGGCGAAGTGTTTTGCGCGGCTACCTGCGAATGGGTGCGCGGTTTGATCGAGCACGATTTCTACACAGAGCAAATAACACGCAACGTTCTCGACCGTTTCCTGAACAACCGCGGCTAAAGATCATCTTGATGAGCGACGAGGGTCTGAGAACCGTTGCGATCATGGAGGCGACGGCCATGGCGTGATCCACCCACACAACGAGCTCTTGTGTGAGCAGAGGATCCTTAAGGTCGCCAAGCCGTCTTCGAATCAGGTCGGCCGTTTTCGGCAACCTCAGTGCTGTAGCGTTCACAACGTCTCGAATCGGACTGGGAGGAACTTAATTAGTCAGATTTGAGGACCCGGCGGGCCCATGAATAAGGATTCTTGTCAGCTGGACCCACTTGGGGCCAGCAAGACCTTTGAAGCGACCATCGGCAGACAACCGACCAGCAACCACGCTGTCCGCTGACGCTGTCCGAACGATGCAAAAGGGGCATTCAACATAGCCAGTTACATCTTCGCAGAGCTAGCTGTATATCCCTGTCCCGAACTCGGCGGCAACCTTGTGGCATTCATAGGAGCTATAGATGAATAATTCCAAAAGGCGCGGCCTTGTATCCTCGAGCAAATCGGCGGTCGTGACCGGCGGACATGGCGTGTTCGGCATGCTTGCGCGGCTGGTCTCGGACGAGTGCGGCTGCTCAACTGGAGCGGTGCTGGATATCTTCAGCGGGAGGGGGAGCTCCTGATGGAACTGCAGACAGAACGCCTGCTGCTGCGCGAATGGAAGGACGAAGACGTCGAACCATTGGCTAGAATGAATGACGATCCTAGAGTTGTAAGATACCTTGCAAGACTCGCCGATCGGAGCGGGATTGAGGCGTGGGTAAATGCCCAACGCGAGCATTTCAAAAAATACGGATATGGCCTATGGGCACTTGAGCGGTCGGATGCTGAAGGGTTAATCGGCTTCTGCGGTCTTGTCAGCGTTCCTTATAGAGCGCACTTCACGCCGGCGGTTGAAATCGCTTGGAGGCTGCATCCAGATTGGTGGGGGCGTGGATATGCGGCCGAAGCCGCCGTTGCCGCTCTTGCCTTCGGGTTCCAGACTCTAGAGTTGAACCAAATCGTCGCGAATGCGGCGGTGGACAATGTCGCCTCACGACGGCTTATGGAACGGATTGGCATGTCGCATGATCCAAACGACGACTTCGACCATCCACTCAAGGCAGCCGATGATCCCTTGCGACGCCAGGTTCTCTACAGGCTCCGCTATCCAGATTGGGGTCGAAAACTTTAGTAGTAATCTCGATGTGGCGCCTTTGTGCGAAAACGCAACCGCGTGCCTCAGCTAACTACGGCGCTGCAGCTGAACTGCCGATATTCAATAAAGGCGTACTGATAGGGGCGATAACAATGAGATTGCTACGCAAACCAACCGCGCTGTCCAAGTCTTCTCACGACCGAGACCAGCGCGGCCGGCCGGTGTCCTCCCTACGGGAGAGCATGAGGAACTGTGGGGCGGTCACGCAGCTTCTCTGTGCTGATCGGGTCTTGGATTGTTGTTTGCCATGCCTGGATACCATTCCTCGAAGGCCGATCTGAGACTTCCGTCGAGTGTCCGGGTGCGGGTTTGCAGAAGAAGATGAGCGCCGCGTTTGCTCCATTGCATCTGCTGCTTCTTGGCAAATCGCTTGCTGATGACGGCATTGACCGTCGCCTCGACGAAGGCCGAGGATATCCGTTCCCCGGACCGATAGCGTTCGCCATAGTTGATCAGGCTGGCGCTGTTGCTCGCGATGTAGGCCTGGAATTCCCGGATCGCCGTCAAGAACTTGCGCATTTTCGGATAGTCGGTTTCAAGCGCTTCGGCATCAAGATGCAGTCCGTCGATCTCGTCGCGCGACCGGTATCCGTTCCCATGCCAGAGGTACCATTTGATCCGGTCGAGAGCATCGAGCATCTCGATCCCTACCCTGCGGTCATGGTGCTGAAGTCCCTGTGCAAACTGACGCAGGACCGTGAGGCGCATGGTGATGTGGAACCAGTCCAACACATGCTCGCTGCCCTGTCCGATCATTTCGGCAAGGGAGCGAACTTCCTCGCCGCCGTCGGTGATGAAGGTGATGTCCTGATTGGCCTGTACGCCCTGCTTCTTGAGGTGGTCGAGAATGCGCCGCTGCGGTTTCCGGTCATAGCCGTGAACGAAACCAATATAGCGGGGGTCGCGATCCTCAGGCAGCGAGCGGCCGACGATCAGCTCAAAGTTCTTCTTTCTATCGCTCCAGTCCCGGACATAGCCGCCGTCCAGACCGATGACGATGCGGCCTTCCGGAATGGGAAGATCTTGCCATTCGCGCGGGCAGGAATCCTGCATGAAGGACACGCGATCTTCCGTCAGCTCCCGCTCGAGCCGGCTGGCCGCGCGAAGCGCATGCTGTCTGACGGTGGTGGCATTGGTGCCGCTGTCGATCGGCAGCACATCGGCCATCAACTCCGCGGCGGCGGCATAGGGTACGAGCGAGGCCCACCTCGTCTCGAGGTAAAGGCGCTCCGGCGCGATGTGGTCCGGGATCAATTCTCTCAGTGGCGAAATCGTCGCTGGACCATTGCCCCGTTCTTCACGCGGAAGGCAATAGCGCGGGCTTTTCAGCCGAACATCGCCGAACAGGGTGCGGAAGATAACCGGATAGCTGCCTTTGGAGCGCAGTCGGCGGCCGCCAAGCTCGCATCGCTCCTTGAGCCAAAGCACGACCTGCGCCTCGACCAAACGCTGCTGGGTTGCCGCGAGCAGCGCTTTCCCTTCCGCCAGCGACAGGCCGAGATCCTCGGCGCCGTTCGAGGCCTTTTCCAGATCGGCAACGGCCTCGGTTGCGATCGTTGATCCGTCCTCGCCGATGATTTCCAGCAATATTCGCGCGCGCATGCCATGCCCTGATTTCATGAGTTTTCCAGAACGGCCGGAGTGGAAAACCTGATCCCTGTTTCTGACGCTGATCGCCGCCCCGATCTTGCCCGCAGCGACGGCGCAGCAAACGGCCGATCACATCTGCTGGTGCATGAGGACAAGATGCTCGCCCTCCCGCAGGCGGCTGTTCACTTTCCGGCGCTCGAAGGATGTTCCGAGCATGGAGGCGCGGGCTTCAATCCTTTCCAGCGTACCGCGCAGCGCGTCCATGCGGTCCGGATCGCTGAGACCATCGAATGTCTTCTTCCGGTGCGATTCTTCAAAGAAATCCACCGCCAGCGTCAGATCGTCATAGACTTCAAGATCGAAAGCACAATCCGTCTGCATCATGAAGGCTTCGGGACCGCCGCAATCTTCCGGCGGGCAATCGCCATCACCACCAGTGCAGCGCGGATAGATGGTTCTTGGCCGCAGCTCAAAGCGATCTTCCAGCCTCACTTCATGTTCCCAGGGAACAGTGAGGTCGTACTCGTAGAGGAACCGGTTTCCCTTGCGCAGCCGCAGATCGCCAAGCGCGATGTCGGGAGATCGCGCCGCCGCCTCCCATGAGCCATAGCGTGTTGCGCGCAACACAAACTGGAACAGGTGGATGCTCTCCCAACCCATGGCGACCTGAAAGACGCCATGCAACCCACGCAATGTCATCGTTGCCGGCACCTGTACTCGCCGCCAGATCATCGGGCTCACGCCCTTCAGCCAGATCCGGAATTGCAGCACTTCCGGTGTAGCATTCGGATTCTGGCTATCGTCCGCAGCCGTCGCGTGCGACGTTCCGCTCGTCCTCGTTCTGGTACTCTTCAAAAGCGCCTATCTCGTCGAAAATCTTTGGCGCAATACATAGCCGAGAAAAGCAGACCCCGTCACCCGCCCCACAGTTCCTCATGCTCTCTCCATACTGGGGTCAGAGCAAGAACTGCTCGAAATCATACGCTAAGGTCGAACGGAGCATGAACATTATGCCGCCCAGGGCAATTTGGTCGGCAAGCGCAGCGGCCTGAAG
>NZ_JAMYPX010000060.1:0-18375 GCF_040320585.1 Mesorhizobium sp. M0663 | reverse complement strand
AAATGAAGAACTCGCTGACGCAGGCCCAGATCCAAGCCATTGCCACGGAAAAATTACTGGATTTGGGATTGAAAGACGTCGATGTAACAATAGCAATCGACGCTCCCAGCGGCGGCTTTCGCATGGCACATCTGACCGCCCAATATGCGTTCGTGATCGAATTCTCGTATTTCGACCGGTATCCAATTAATTATGCGACAACCGTCACGGTTCCGTTGATTGGAACATAAGGACGCTCATTCAAAATCTTGCATTAGAAACTTCGAAGATAAATGCAGCGGAAAACACTGTTGGCGCCATGGACAAGAACGATGGCGACACAATCGTCCTGTTTGGCTTCCGAGCCGCCTGCCCGGGGACTCGTGATCCGAGCAGATAGGCGACAAGGATTTCGAGAGAGACCGACGGCAAAATGGGCTGGACGATAATGGTCACGAAAGCCAGGTGAGATCACAATCTTGGCGAGGAACAGGAGGACGCCGCCCTCGACAGCCAACCATCCGTGGTTCCGTTGCTCCTGGTCTATGTGCTCTCGATGTTGGGACTGATCGGTACGCGCTCGCTGCTTCGTAATTTCTACGACGCCCGCTCACTTCCGGCTCGCGCGGCTCTTCAGTATTCAGGCCTCGCGCAGCAATGATGCATGGTCGGTGCCGATCATCGATCTGCTCGCGCGCCTGCGCCTGCGTAATGCCGGTTTCATCGGCTAAGACTTGGGCCTGCCTCTCCTTCAGTCGCTCGCGGGCGGACATGTCTTTTCCCATGTTGAAAGCCTGCCAAGTTTATGTTCGGCCCCTTGGAAAACAATCATTGGCAAAGCGACTTGTTCGTTGAGCATTGAGCTGCCCGCGCCGCACAAAGTCTAACTCGGCTCATCGGGCTGGCAGTTGTTCAACAAACGTGCACTGCTGCTGAATATGAAAAAGCCGCTGGTCCTTGTCGCTGAGGATGGGCATGATCGCGTCCGATCTGGAAGTGAACCTTCGCGAGGCCGGTCTTACAGCCGCTCTGGCATCAACCTGTGAGGAGACTCAAGGTGGTTGGCAGAGGAACGTCCGGATGTGGCGGGCCGCAGCGTCCGACGAGAGTGAGCCTCGCTCACAATCGGTGACGGAATGTAGAAAGCCCGCGCCTCCGGAGAGACGACGCGAGCTGCCAGCTGACTCTGCGGAGGCACGGATGCTGAAGGCTAGCCAGAACGAGCCGAGAAGCCGCAATCGTCCGGCTAAAAACCGAATCGAATATCGGCCCAGCAGCATAACCATGGAACCTTTCAAAGCCGCATGCCTTGTCTCTTCCTTATAGAAGGAGATGCGAAATGAGCCTTGATATAGGAAAGGTCGCCATAGCGTTGCTTGGCCTGCTTGCCTACAAGAATAGGGACAAGATCGGCGAGTTGATCGCTGGTAGGAAATCGACAAATCCCAACGCTAGCGCTGGCTCCACTGGCGGCCTCGGCGACATCCTGGACCGTCTCAGAAATGCGGGTGCGGGCGATCAGGTCGATTCGTGGGTAAGTAAAGGATCAAACCGGCCCGTTCAGCGCGATCAGGTTGAGAAAGCAATCGACCCGCAAACATTGAGCGATCTGGCTGAGCAAACCGGATTGTCCCATGAGGAACTTCTCGACCGGCTCACAAGAGAATTGCCCGACGCGGTGGACAAGCTTACGCCCGACGGCCAGATGCCCGCGGGCAACGGTCCAGATCTCTTGGACGAGGTACCAGGAGCTGGCCGTACTTAGCGCCATCTGCGACAAAGCAGGCTGAAACTAGGAGACGCCGGCTTCGGGGCCACCGACCTGGCAGCAATCGTGTGAGGGGGAAGTTGCTGGCCTTCACCGCGGGTTCCAAGGCCTATCGCAAAAAGTCCCGCCGTACTGCCAGGACGGCGGGACCGATCGGAGCGCCTTTGCACCGGGCATGGGGGATGCATGGGGGATGCGGGGGCGGGCTTGCCCGGTGCGCGCGTACCGTCCAGGAACCTTAGGCTCTCACCGGCAGTGCGTCCACCAGCCGACGGTTGGAGCGACAACGAAGAAGATGTCGATAGCCGTTCGTCATCATCCAGCGGGGCGCGCAAGATCGGCCCGACTTGGCGCGTCGGCGGGCGCAGTGGACCGGGCCGCCCCATGCTCACAGACGGGCCGATCAATGGCTTCCGGCTCTATGTCGAGAAGGTGCTCTTGCCGACCCTCAAGCCGGGCGACATCGTCCTCATCGACAAGGCCGTCCGGCACGCCGTCAGCCACGCCGGCGCCAAGCTCTTCTTCCTGCCGAAATACTCGCCAGACCTGATCCGATCGAGATGCTCCTCGCCAAACCAAACACCTGCTGAGAACGGCCGCCACACGCAACACCGACGCCGTCTGCGAGCATCGGGAAAATCCACGACACTCTCACATCAAAGGAATGCGCCAACTCCTTCACCGAGGCCGAGTATGCCGCAACCTAAAATCGTCACGCTCTAAGCACGGCATGGGTTATGGCCGAGTCCGTCACGCGAACTCAATCCTCCCTGAACGCCCGTTGGATTTGATCTGCCAGAGGTTTTACGAGGTAAGACAGCATTGTGCGGCTGCCGGTCGAGAAGAACACCTCGACAGGCATACCGGGCGACAAGGTCAGGCCCTTCAGCCTTGTAAGCTTTGTGCGCGGCAGGCTGACACGCACAGTATAGAAGCTCGCGCCGTTTCGCTCATCGATGCTGAGATCGGGGGAGATCTCACTGACGACACCATTCAGCTCTGGCGTTATCCGCTGGTTGAAGGCCGAAAGTCGCAACGTTGCGCTCTGCCTTGGCATCAGCTGATCGATGTCTTGCGGTGCCACACGCGCCTCGACCGTCAGATCGTCTGTCACAGGGACAATCTGCATGATGAGCTCTCCCGCGGATATGACGCCGCCGACCGTATGCACGCCAAGCTGATGGACGACGCCAGTTTGCGGGCTGCGTATATCGATACGCTTGAGCTGATCTTCGGCCGAGACCTTTTGCTCGACCAACTCGGCGAGCTTTGCCTGGACGTCACGGAGCTCGGTTGCCACCTCGCTGCGCAAATCCTGGCCGATCTGAATGATCTGCAAGCGGATTTCGGATGTATGGCCCTTCGATTGCGCGATTGCCGCAGTCAGCTTCCCATGTTCGCCTTCAAGCCGGACTGCGTCACGCTCAAGTGTCGTTATGCGATCGATTGAAACCAGCTTGCGTTCCCAGAGCTTGCGCATGCCGTCGAGCTCAAGCCCGATCAATTTGATTTCCTGGCTTTTAGCATCCCTTTGCTCGCTCAAGCCGGCGACTTCTTCGGCGAGCTGAGCAATGCGCTCTCTCAACTGAGCCTTCTGGCCAGCGCGTGCCTGGCGACGAAATTCGAACAAGGATAGCTCGCCGGCCATCGCACGCCGGATCTCAGGATCGTCCTGCCGCGACGTCAGCGAAGATGGGAAGGCGATGGTGTCGGTGCCATCGCGCTCGGCTTCGAGGCGGGCCAGACGAGCCTCGAATTCATCCAGGCCCTTGGTGACGATGGCTAAATCGGCGCGGGTCACGGTTTCATCGAGACGGATCAAAACCTGGCCCGCCTTCACGGCATCGCCTTCTCGCACGAGGATCTGACCGACCACGCCACCCGTTGGATGCTGCACCTTTTTAACGCTGGAATCGACAACCAGCCTTCCCGAAGCAATGACGGCTCCGGAAAGCTCCGTGACCGCGGCCAGGCTTCCCGCCCCACCCACCAGGAGCATGCAGACCGCGACACCGCCGAACAGATAGCGTCGGATGGTCCGGTCGATCGCGGATGCCGCGTGTTGGGTCATCAGTGTGTCGCCTCCTCAGGGCCGGAGACGACCTTCAGGGGAACGCCGCCCGAACGGGTTACCTTGCTCAAGACCTCATTCTTGGGGCCAAACGCCTGGACACGGCCGTTGGCCATCACGAGTACCTGATCCAGGCTTCCTAGGGCGCTCGGCCGATGGGCGACGACGACAGCAATGCCGCCTCGCGCCCGCACGCCCTCAATTGCAGCCGCCAGCGCGGCCTCCCCTTCGGGATCGAGGTTGGAATTGGGCTCGTCCAAGATAACCAGGAACGGATCGCCATAAAGGGCCCGTGCGAGCGCAACCCGCTGTCGCTGGCCCGCCGAAAGCGCCGATCCGGCCTCGCCGATCCGCGTTTCGTAGCCTTCCGGCAGATGGACGACAAGGTCATGAACGCCGGCCGCGCGCGCAGCCGCCAGTATCTTGTCCGAAGAGGCTTGAGGTTCGAAGCGTGCGATGTTCTCGGCAATGGTGCCATCGAACAGTTGCACATCCTGCGGCAGATAGCCGACATGGTTGCCCAGCTCTTGCGGCGACCACTGGTCGAGCGTTGCTCCGTCCAGCCTGACGGTCCCGCGGGCTGGAAGCCATATCCCGGCTATTGCTCGGACAAGCGATGATTTTCCAGACGCGCTCGGTCCGACGATGCCAAGGCCGGCACCCGTTTCTAGCGCGAACCCGACATCCTGCACAACCACACGACGCTCGCCGGGTGGCGTGACGCAGATGCTTTCTACCGCAAGAGAAGATACAGGTGCAGACAGCGAGACACTCGTGGCAGTTTCAGGAAGCAGGGCCAAAAGCTGGCTCAGCCGGGTCCATGCCTGGCGAGCACTGACGAAACCCTTCCAGTGGGCGATAGCCAGTTCGACCGGTGCGAGCGCCCGGCTCATCATAATCGAACTGGCGATCATAATACCGGCTGTCGCTTCTTGATGAATGACCAGATAGGCGCCGATCGCCAGTATACCCGACTGCAGCATCATGCGCAGGATCTTCGAGATCGTGCCGAGCGTCCCAGCCAGATCGCTGGCTCTTGCGTTGGTGTTGAGAAAGTCGGCGTTGACGCTTGACCAGCGCTCGGCCATGCGCGCGCCAAAGCCCATCGCCTGCAGAGCCTCTGCATTGCGACGCGTCGCCTCCGCAAGCGTATTGCGCGCTGCCGCCTGGCTGTTTGCCCTCTTCGCAGGCTCCCTGGTGCGAACTTCGGCAAGCACAGTCAGGCTAGAGAGAATGACGGCGCCTGCCAGCGCCGTCATGCCGATCCAGAGATGGAACAGGAAGCATATTGCCAGATACAGCGGCATCCAGGGCAGGTCGAAAAGCGCAGTCGGACCAGTGCTCGACAGAAACGAACGCACCTGGTCAAGATCCCGCAACGACTGAAGGCCGTCGCCTGGGAGCTTGGTGCGCAAGGGCAAACGCATAAGGGCGGTATAGACTTGCCCGCTCAATCGCGCATCCAAAGCCATCCCGATGCGCACAAGCAACCGCGACCGGATAAGCTCAAGAACGCCTTGGAAAATGAACAGCATGCCGGCAAATATGGCAAGCCCGACAAGCGTCGGCACACTGCGGCCGGGTACGACCCGATCATAGACCTGCAGCATGAAGAACGAGCCGGTCAGCGCCAGAACATTGACGACGCCGCTCATCAGGGCAATTCCAGCGAACGCGCGGCGGAAAGAAGCCAAAACCGCAGCGAGGGTTGTTCGTGGCGGCTCGGACGAATGGGAATGCGACATCGCCTTCACATCGGTTCCAGTTCGGTCCCCGGCGCAAGGATCGTGCCCGCAATCAGGCTCGGTGTCTCCATACCGCAGCCACCGTCAGGTGTTGCGCCTAGATATGCCAATCGTTCAGCGCGTACGCGTGGATGTAGTCGATCTGCATTTCCGCAGGTGTCGCAAGCCCGTCGGCGGGCGCTCCCGCCAGGCCACCAACCGCCAGATCGACCAGCATATACATGGGGTCGTGCATATCGGAAGGCGTTGCGGCACGAGCAACTTCGACGTCGTCGAAATACCAGACGAGTTCGTCTTCTGTCCAAAGCACTCCGTAAGTGTGGAACCCTTCGGTATCGGCGGCATAGGCCGTCGAGGACACTGTCGTATGAGTTCCCGTCTCGTTGGAGTGGCTTGTCAGAATGAGCTTGTTTGGATCCTGACCGAGCATTTCCACGACGTCCAGTTCCGGTGGCCAGGAGCCGTCAGCCGGGAGAAGCCAGAAGGCCGGCCATACACCTTGCTTTTCGGGCATGTCAGCCCGAATTTCGAAATAGCCGTAGGTTTGTGCGAAGGACTCATAGGTCGTCAGCAAACCTGACGTGTATTTGTAATCGTTTATGTAGGGCTGGATTGCCGCGGGAGCCTGGGCGGCGGTAATCGTGAGAACACCGTCCTGAACACTGAACGGGTTGACCGAACTCGTCGGGGCGTAGTTGGTGTCGATATACCATTGAAGCTCCTTGTTGCTCGTGAGCGAGCTGCCGTTCGCGGCACCCCACCAGAAGTTCGAGTCCCAGGTGCCGCTCGAGCCATTCCACAGGTTGAGCGTGTTGAACTCGTCCGAGAAGGTGAGTTCCAGATGCGACCTGTCCAGGGCCAGATCGAACTGGCCTGGGGTGAACTGGTCGACGGTCTTGTTGGCGAAAACGAGAAATTCGTCATTGGACAGATTAAGTCGGACGTTCGCTCCCGACTGAACCATGTTGGCGTGCACGTCCTCGAAGGAGGTGAAGCCGTAACTCCCGACACGCACGGTATCGTCGACGCCAAAATCGAGGATCAGGTCACTGCCATTGCCGGGGGTCACGACGAAAATGTCCGCCCCGGATCCGCCCTTGAGAACGTCATCGCCCTGCAAGCCGTCGAGCGTCTGTTGGCCGGAGCCGCCGGCAACGATGTTGTTTAGCTCGTTTCCGAAAGCATAGTGTTTGTCGCCGGTGACCGTCAGGTTTTCGAAATTCGCCGGGAGCTTGTAACTCATCCAGGTCGATATGGTGTCGACACCCTCGTTGGGCAGCTCGACCGCTTTGTTTTTGGATGAATACAGATAATAGATGTCATCGCCCTTGCCGCCGTACATCGTGACGGTGACGCTACCGTCGGCGTACATCGAGTCGTTGTAGATGCTGCCATAAAGTGTCGGGCCGGAATTCGTCGCCGAATACCACTTTACGGAGGATCCGCTGTAGGGGAGTGGAACACCCTTGGCGTTCAATACGTTGGCCATTTTGGTCCATTCTCCTCTTTCTCGCCTCGATATCGGGCCTAACACCTATTGAGACCAAAAGGAGCCATTACCATTTAGCCTTCGAGCTTGGAGGGTTACCAAAAGTTTAATATTCAGCGGAGCCACTTGCCCGGGGGCCGCCTCACCCCTTCAAGGCACAAGGCGTGGCACCCGGCGCCTGCCGCTCTGCTTCGGCCGGTCGCAATCTTAGACGTATGGCCGTTGCGCAGGACGCAAGCTTGTTGTCAGGTGCATGACGCGGTGCGTCAAATGCAGCTTTGGCGATGGCGGGCGCGCTGCATTGTTGATATTCTCCGCACGGAACAGGCGCGCAAATGACACCGGATTCAGAAAAGGCCGAGGCGGTCGAGCAGTTGCTTGATACACCTGAGCTTGCAACGGCACTGGAAAGCGAACAGTTCAAAAAATTCCTTGACCAGGTGCCGATCGCCATTGCCGTTGCGAACCTGGCCGCTGAGGAGCGCGTAGTCTACGCCAACCCGGAATTCGAGAAACTGTCAGGCCTGACGGCCGCTATGCTCACACGAGGAAACTGGGCAGCCCTTTTGGGCAAAGGCCTCCACGAGCAGAAGGACCGGCCACTTGCCGAGGCCGTGGTCGAGGAAACCGATTTTGTCGGCACCTACAGGCTGGAACGCAACGAAGATAAGCCGACGATCGTGGACGTTTATTCCAACGTGATCGAGGACGACAACGGCAAGATGTGCTTCCGGCTGGTGGCGCTGGTCGACGTATCGGCCCATGGCGAGGCGGGAGATGAGCGCTCGGTGGAGGAGCTTGTCAGCGAGAAAGACACACTGCTGCGCGAACTGCAGCACCGGGTGAAGAACAACCTACAGATGATCACCGCACTGATCCGGCTGGAAAGCCGCAACGCGACCGAGGCCGACCGGAGACGGTTTGAGCGGCTTGCCGGTCGCGTCGACGCTTTGGCGATCCTCTACCAGACGCTAACGGCCGACGAGCCGAAAGAGGAGGTCGATCTTGGTGTGTATCTCAGCCAGATTGCGTCCGCGGTGATGAGCTCGCATGCAGTCGAGGGGATCCGGCTGGATATGAAGGTGGATACATATCCGGTGTCAATAAACGTCGCCATGCCGGCGGGGCTGGTCGTGAACGAATTGCTGACCAATTCACTAAAGCATGCCTTCCGGGGGCGCGACGGCGGCACGATAACGCTGCACAGCATCGTCGATGGCGACGGCTGCCGGGTTATAGTGGCGGACGACGGAATCGGCCTGCCCGAAGGCGAGGTGTGGCCCAAGCCAGGCAAGCTCGGAGCGCTGATCGCGCGATCGCTGACCGAGAACGCCAAGGCGCAGTTAGCTGTCGAGTCCAGCCCCAACAAAGGGACGAAGGTGACCATCGTTTTCAAACGGTCGGCGGCAGCAAGCTGAAAGACTGCTGTCGAACATAAAGGGCTAGCGGCTGGCTCATGTCGCGGCTTTGAGCAGGTGCCTGCAAATACGCCCGGACGCGCTTCGCGGCCTGCTTCGTATGGTCGAAATCTTCAATCGAAGAGCCGCCAGCTGCATTCCGCGGGAGAAGCAGGATGGAGTAAGCCGGGCGTTTCCCTCGCTTGGCTGGTCCAGCGTGACCGGCTTCAAGACAGCGGCAGGTAGCGCAGCGAATATTCTCCAATCAGCTCCATTGTTCGCCAACAAGACTGCTTGTTCGCGCAACACCATTTTGCCGCACTTCCGCAGCCCGGGACCTGAGCGGAATTTACACCATTGCGGTCGATTGGCCGATGCTCGCCAAGCCTTGACAATTGTTCTATGCTCTCCTTGGCACGGCATGGTGGTGATCGCGACACGGAAGGCTGTTGTCCTGTGGGGGTTCAATGTTCGAAGTCGTCGGAGACTGGCGGAAAACGGGCTCGAGAAGCTGGTTAGCCCTAAACACCCTTGGCTTGATCGTCGCGGTATCGGTGCTGTTATTGCCTGGGCTGGAAAGCGCGAATGCACAGACGAATTGGACACTCGACCCGACGGCCTCCGTGCTCACCTACCAGTCGGTCAAGAAGAACACGATCGTCGAAACCAACAAGATCAGGAACATAGCCGGCACTCTTTCTTCGACGGGTGAGGCCAAGATCACCTTCGACCTCAACTCTGTCGACACGGGTGTCGACCTTCGCAATGTCCGCATGCGGTTCCTTTTCTTTGAGACATTCAAGTATCCGTCCGCCGAACTGACCGCAAAAGTTGACCCTGCCGCATTTGCCGACCTGGCGACCAAGCGAAGGGTCAAGGCAGTGCTGCCATTCCGCCTCAACCTGCACGGGGTCGACAAGGATCTCGAGGCCAATGTCGTCGTGACCATGATCAGCGACAGCATGGTCTCCGTCGCTTCGGAGACGCCTGTTGCCGTGCATGTCGAGGACTTCGGACTGCTGCCGAATGTCGACAAACTACAGCAGGCCGCCAATGTGACCAACATTGTTCCGACCGCTTCCGTATCTTTCGATTTCGTTTTCAACGCCGGCGGCGGCAGCAAGCCCGCGGCCGTGCAGACGATCGCTGCAAGTACTGCCGACGTCGGGCCCGTCGCCACCGATGCCGCGAAAGCGAATTTCAGTGATGAGGAGTGCCTCAACCGGTTCGCGGTGCTCTCCCGCACTGGGGCCATCTACTTTCGGTCGGCGAGCGCGCGGCTCGACAGCCAAAGCCGTCCGCTGCTGGCAGAGGTGGTTAGCGTGGTCGGCAAGTGCCCCCGCCTGAAGGTAGAGGTTTCCGGCCACACCGATTCCGATGGTTCGCCTGTAACCAACAAGCTGCTGTCGGAGCGCAGGGCCCAGGCCGTTGCCGATGCCATTGTTGCCGCGGGTATTGCACGAACGCAGATCATGGCAACCGGGTATGGCGAGGAGCGGCCCGTTGCGACCAACGATACGCCGAAGAACAAGGCGCTCAACCGGCGGATCGAGTTTTCCGCCACCAAGCTCGTCAACTGAGGAAGGACCTCTTGTTCCGGTGGGGCTTCGATCTGATTGCCTGTTTTGGCAGTGCCCTGCGCGCGATCGGGCTGGTGACACTCTCGCTATTATGGACATTGACGGCGGCCAATGCGGAACGCCGTGTTGCTCTAGTCCTTGGCAACTCCCAGTACCAGCATGCGCCGGCGCTGACCAACCCGGTCCGCGACGCGCAGGCTGTTGCCGATCGCCTTGCGAAGTTGGACTTTGAAGTCGTCTCCGGTTTCGATCTGACCAAATTGCAGACCCAGACGACGATTGCGCAGTTCGCAAAGCAGGTTCGCGGCGCCGACATTGCCCTTTTCTTTTACGCCGGCCACGGTTTGCAGGTTTCAGGCAGCAACTACCTGCTTCCGGTCGATGCCGCATTGGAAGACGAGACCTCGCTTGATTTCGAGGCGGTGCCTGTCGAGTTCGTTTTGCGGCAAATGTCGCGCGAGACCAGTATAAGATTGATTTTCCTCGATGCCTGTCGCGACAATCCCCTGGCCGAAGTGTTGGCAAAGGCCGCCGGCGTCAAGGGAGCGAGAAGCGGGCTTGCCGAAATCCCGATCGAGAATGGCGGTGCGGGTACGCTGGTCGCCTTTTCCACCAGTCCCAATCAGGTCGCCTATGACGGATCGAGCGAACATTCGCCGTTCACGTCCGCGTTGCTTGCCCATATCGGGGCTTCGAACATCTCCATCACCGACGCGATGAACATGGTCACCGCCGATGTTTTCAAAGCAACCGCCGGCAAGCAGCGCCCGTGGATCAATGTCTCGCTGACCACCGAGGTCGTTTTGCACACAGTCGATCTCAACGCGCCGCTGATCGTCGGCGACGCGACGGCTCCGCAACAAGCGGAAGACGGCTCGGATGGGCGCAACGCCGCCGCAAATCCGTCTGGCGCTGACGATGCCCAGCTTGCGCTCAATGTGCTGCGTCAGAAAATCCCGAGACTGGCTTCGGACGAGCCGATCTTTTTCGACCAACCTGTCGATTTCGGAGATCCAGCAATCGACGGCAAGAGTATCGCCGAGCTGATCACAGGCAAACCACTCTTCACTCCCGTGGAAGGGCTCGACAAGGCGGTGTGGGAGGGCAAGCACTGCAACGGCTGTCATGAGTGGAGTGAGGATCGGCTATGCGAACAGGCGAAAAATTTCGCCGCCAACGATGTCTCCGTTCTACGCCTGCAACATCCGCTTGGGACACGCTTCAAGGTGGCGCTGGCCAAATGGGCGCAAGGCGGCTGCAAGTGAGATCTGCGCCCTTCGCTTCGAAAACCCCTGGTCAATCAAGACCATGGAGCTGCCTCTATTGGAATGGTTCGGGTCTAATACGCATCAGCCGATTGGCGCTGCGCCTCGATCTCGGCCAACTGCAGGCCCATTTCAACAAAGGCGGAGAGAACGGCAAAGCGGTCCGCCAGTGCGACGCGCGCCAGCCCTGCTAGAACACCGGCATTGACTGCATGGGCGGCAGGATGTCGCTGCAAGGCCGTTGGCGCGGCTGCGCCGACGACAGATCCGGCAACGCCAAAACCATTGTCACGCCATTCGGCAGCCAAGGCAATCCAGGCGCCCGGCGTTGCCGGCGGGGTTGCCGCAGCCTCGCTTACTGCGGCGCGGTGGCGGGGACTGTCCGGTTCGCTGACCCAGTCGCGAACAAGCGCGAGCAGCTCTTGATCTGTCTTATCGAGCAGCTCGCTCAGATGCCCCAAGCATTCATGGGCCCACCAGACCGCAGCCCGATCAGGAAGCAGGTAGGCACAAAACGTGATCGCCTCTTCGGGAATGGGCCCGGCGAGGAGATCGCGGCAAAACTCGATCGAACGCTGCTCGGTTGGAAGGGCTCTCATGTCTCTGGCGACAGCGGGACAAGCCACAAAAAGATCCCGTGCCGTTTTGAATCGGAGCCCATTGGCCATGACGCCACGCCTTCATCGAGGACCAGTCGTACTCAAGCCCCCGGCGTGGCGCCGGTCAAGTCTCAACTCGTGGGGACGGGAGATCGGCCGACGCAGCCAGGCTCGGCGTTTATTGACAGACAAATGCGTGGGAATTTGGTATATTCACGCTTGGTAATATCGGATGCTCAACAGGAGTAACCGCTATGCGGTGGGCCAGTTCACCCTTGGTGTTGGCGGTCGTGGCTTTCTCGACCCATGTTTCCGCCGACCCTGTCCAGAAATCAGAAGACATCGTCAAGTTTTTTGCTGGCGCGGCCGACCTCGGCAAGTCTCGGGGGATTTGTGTCGGCACGGAGGAGCAGTGCAAGAGCAAGACCAAGGCAAAAGAGGGGCCGGCCGACAAATCCAGTCTCGACATGCTGATCAATTTCGGGCTGGATTCGGCCGAACTCGACGCGACCGCACGCGCTGAACTCGAGGAGTATGCCAAGGCCCTGAAGGACAGCCGGATCAGTACTTTCCACTTCGTCGTCGAAGGCTACACCGACGCTTCCGGTCCGGCGCACTACAATGAGCGGCTGTCGCAGCGACGAGCGCAATCGGTGACGTCCTTCCTCACGTCCAGTGGCATCGAGGCTGACCGCATCAACGCGATCGGGTTGGGCGAAGCGCATCCGCGTAGCCCCAATCCATACGACGCCGTCAACCGCCGCGTGGAAATGCGTTTAAAGGCCGAGTAGCGTACGGATGCCGCCTGAAACTGTGCAGCAGTGCGTCAGGAACTGAGTGGCAAGCGCAGCGGCAGTCAGGCGAATAGGCTTGGAACGATCCCGGGCAGTTCTTGAGCACGCCGCCCACCACCACACCGGAGCCGAAGAGCAACGCCTTGGTCAGGAAGTCGTTATCCTGGGGCGGCGGAGGATCGTCCCGCCGCACCACGGTCTTGCGGAAGCGCCGTTTCTGAACGACCTGCTGTTGTTTGCGGGGTTCTGCGTCACCCGACCGCTGGGTGCGGACGCTCTGCGCAACCTGCTTTTTCGGCTGCGTTGCACGGGCTTGATCGGCGCATATCCGGCACGCACGGCTCCATCATCGGATCTGTCTGAACCTCGAGGAATGCCAATTGCTCGCGCGTCAGATACGTGGTCGGCGGAAGACGATTCTTGCCTTGCCAGATGCCGATCGCCCGGCGGGTCTGCGGACCTATGTTTCCGTCAATGCGGCCAAGTTCGTTGCCCAACGGCTCGATGCGCAGTTGCAGGTCGATGCGGCTCTGGCGGTCAAGACAGATCGTACTTTCTGTCAATTCGGTGCCCGCTGTTTGCTGCACCTCGTCCGAAACGCCGACCGATGTGCGCACCGCAGAGCCGGAGCTGTCATTCGCCTGGTCCTCCGCACAGCTCATGATCATGCCAGACTGCGAGGAGATGGCTGCTGATAGCCTTGCCATTGCAACAGCCCTGCTCGAAGAGGTGCTGTCGCAAGCGACATCATCCTGACCAAACGCCGGCAGCCGGTTTCAAGCGCCCGCTTTGCGGGCGCTCCTGCTTTTAAGGCCGTCAAGGTTTTGCCACCGACCGTGTGCCAGAGCGTCTCCAACTTGCCGCCTCGAAGGAGGCCCTGTAGCTCACGGAGCCGGGTCCTGCTTTTCCTTCCGCCGTCGCAGCGAACTCTATTTTGCACGTGTTAGGTCTTTTCAGCGACAGGTCGCTTCAACCCGAAAATGGCCGTGGCGTATGTGAACTTGGCCACGGTTCGAAAGTGCGCAGAGGTCGAAGTACAGCACTCGTTGGACGGAAAGCCGGTCGTCTGCGTGCACCGAAGCGGTTACGATTTGCCGCGCCATGCACAGGTTCAAAGCGCATTCTGAACAGAGCTCAGCATCGCCGTGATCGCCTGTTTGTACTTTGCGAACTCGGGCGACGTCTGCCGGACCTCCGTGGTGGTCGTCGTCTGCTGACCCGCCGTGGTTGTGGCTGGGCTCAGCTTGCGACCCATCTTTCTTTCGGCCCAGTCCGCGACATAGCTGGCGGTCTTGCCCGTCAGAAAGGGATTGGCCTGAATGACGGCTGACCCGAGCACGGCGCTCAATTGCGCCGAACCCGATGCCGACAGCACCTGATGCGCGCCCTCCATGCCGAGAAAGTGGCAGAGATAGAGCCGGCCGGCTGTGATCTGGTGGCCGCGCGTCCGAAGATAGGCTTCGCCTTCTCGCGCCAGATTGCGAACCATCTCGCGCGAGATCGTGGCGTCGTATCGCAGGGCGAGCAGGTCGGCAGTCGAGAGTGTGCGTGCAAGTTCGGGGCGGTAAGTGTTCATCATCCGGATCCAGGTCTTTGTGATGAATTGGCCGGCGCCGGTCGCTGAAGAATTTGGGTTCTTGGCACGGGCGCTGCCGCCACTTTCGACATGAACGATACGGTCGGTGAGCGTTTCCACGGCGGAAAGATCCGAAGCGACCGCGGCAACCGTGCCCAGTGGGTCGATCGCCGCGCCATTCTGATAGAGTTCGAAATGCAAATGCGGTCCGGTCGAAAGACCGGTGGTGCCGATATAGCCAATGATATCGCCAGCCTTCACCTTGGTGCCGACGCCGCCCTCGATTGCGAATTTCTGCATATGAGCGTAGCGCGTCTCGCGCCCGTTTCCGTGCGAAATCTTGACCAGATTGCCATAGCCGCCCCCATCGCCCTGGAAGCTGATTTCGCCATCGAAGGCGGCTGCGATCGGCGTGCCGACCGGCGCCGCCCAATCGACGCCCTTGTGGATGCGAACGGTGCCTAGAATTGGATGCTTGCGCGGCCCGAAGGTCGAGGTCAAGACCCCGTTGACCGGTGTGACCATGCCGTTGGTGACCGTCAGCGAGCGGACCTGATCGTCGCCTGTCACGCATGCAAACTGGCCATCGCCCTGCTGGAAGACGAAACAGTCGAGACTTTTTGTCGTGCCCTGGACACCCACATATAGCACCCGCCCGGCGCCTTCGTCCTTGCCGCGCGGCGTCTGCGAATAGATTAGTACAAGACGCTGGTCCTCGCTTGCGAAAGCGTCCAGATCCTGTCCTCTCGACAGATACATGATCGCTTCGCCGATCACGCCGGTCGGAACGCTGTTGCGTGCCGCTGTCGAGTAAATCGCGTCGAGCAAACGATACTGCCTTTTGTGTGCGCCTTCTTCCGGCGCACCCGAGTAGTTGAACAAATCTTCGCGTACCCAGGGATCAGCCCCCGAGACGAACACGCCTGCGGCATCACGCGTCAGCGTCCCGACAAAAACGTTCTTGGCGTAGATCGACACCTGCATGAGGGACATTGTTGTCGTCTCGCGGTTGGGTCGGTATCCACGCAGGGCGACGACATAACCCGGTTCCAGGCCGCCCCGGCTAAAGAGCGCCTTCAGGGCCTCGCCTGCCAGCCTGGCGTCGTCGGCGGAGAAATGCGCATCGAGCGCAACGCTGTCCAGACTGCGACTGTTGAGGATCTTCACGAAAGTGTCTTCGGTGGCCTCGAACCGCTGATATTCATTCGTGACAGTTGCGACGCTGGTGTTGTTTTCGATCTGGGTCTTCTGGAATGCGGGAAGGGCTGCGTCGCCTGCATCGATTGTTTCACCCCAGCCGGCTTCGGGATCATCGGTGTCGGCCTGTTGATCCGAAGCCGGCGCGAGCTCACCCGCGCCAGGAGATGGCTCAAGATCGTTCTGCAGATCGCTGGAGGGCGCGGCGGCGGTCTTTCGTTGCGCCTGGAAGAATGCAAAATCCTCCTGCGTCGACGGTATCGTCGTCATGAATTTTTCGCTGGCGCTAAGCATGACGTCGAACAGGAACTCGATCTGTGGCGAAACCCCTGCCGGGTCGAGTTCTGCCGGACGCGGAATCACGCGGCCTTTCGTTGCTGCGCCATTATCGGGTGCGAGCGTGATCCACATAGGGTCCCCCGCCAGGCCGATAATCGCAGGCACATAGACAGATGCATCGGCCGGCACATCGTCGGCTCCTTCTACCGCGCGCAACTCCTCGTCTTCGTCGCCAAATGACCAATAGTCCGCGGTGAGGTAGAAGCCGACGGCGATCGAACACAGGAAAATCAAGGCCAAGCCTGCAATGAGCCGGCGCCAAAGTGCGCGCCGGCGAAGGGCGGCGCGCGCCTGCTTTTTCGCCTTGAAGCTGGTGTCGATGGCGTGCGTCACGGACTGCTTCCGGTCAGGAAAAACGTCCACCGCACCTGTTCAAGCGTATCGACTTCAACAAATCGCGCCGCGATATGGCCGCGCTGCCAGCACTCGTCGATGCCGCGTATCGAGAACCGTCGACGCTCGATGCACATTTCGGTCGACCCGGTCAGGATCGCGTGGCCAAAAACGTCCGTGGCGTAGATGTAGATGAAGCGGTTCGTCAGTTCGTCTAGAACGACGTTTACGCACTGATTTGCGCCGATCGTCCACCAGCCATCGGTCTGGTCGGCATTGTCGATTGTCTGGCCGACGGCGAGGTTGACGACGTCGAGTGTCTGATTGCAGACCGTGAATTCGGCGCGCGCTTCATTGCATGAGAGCACGGCCAGGAGTGCCGCGCCCGAAACGACCGCAAGCCTCATGCGGCCTGTCAAGATAAGCAAGGCTCGAAACCGATCGCTCTGCTTTACGGGCAGGCCGTCAGACGGGCGGGGCAAAGGCGAGCGCTGGCGTTCCATCGGGCGGCCATGCTACCCGCCGAGCCGGAAATATTTGGCATTGGCCGAGAACTGAGATCCGTTGGTCTCGATTTCTTCGAGAATTTTGGGCAACAGTTGCGAGGCCGGCATTGGCGTAGAGAACGCAGCCGCCTGAATGTCCTGGGGGCCGGTGATCACCATAATGATCTGCGGTACGGCCTTGCCTGCAGCCCTGTCGGCGGCGCCGAGGCCGATCGGGATGCTGAAGGTGGCCTTGTCCGATTGTACGACCATACGGTCGTCGAGGTTGAACATCATGCCTTTGTGGTCGATCAACAGCACGCTGGAAATGAGCCCGCCATGCGTCACCAGCGTGCCGCTGATCGGCGTGCCGTTCGGCACCGATGTTCGATCGAGAACCAGCTGCGGCTTGACGACTGCAGTCTGGCCCAGAAAGCGCAGGAAGTTGGTGACTTCGCACTGGGGCGGCTCGATGAGGCGCACGCTTATGTCCGGTTCAACGTGGAACTTTGCCTGGAAATCAGTCAACATTTGTTCGAATGGATGAACCGCCGTTCCAAATCCTTCGATGGCCGCCGTCTTGTCGGTTATCGACGTGACGGCCGCATAGAAACAGTCACCGCCGCTGAAGTCGCGAACCCACGAGACCCGTTGCGCTACGTCGTCGATGACCGGAGGAACTTCCGGCTTGGGCACGTTCAAGGCGACCGTGGCCTGGTCTGGCTGTCTGGCGGCTTGCTGGTCGGCCTGCTGCCCCTTTGCGCTCATCGCATCTGCGTGGCCTGCAGCCGGCTCGGGAAAGGGCGCGGCCGATTTCGCCTCCGCCGGCTGGCTTGCCTGTCGTTCAGGCTTTTGGCTCACCGCGACATCGGGCTGGGGGGCTGGCGGCGTTAAAGCTTTTTCGGCTGGTGGAGCGATTGGAGCGATCTTGCTAAGCGGGGGAGGCGTCTTCGGGCTGCCGCCGGCCGCGTCGGGCTGAACTGCCGGCGACATTTTTTCGGCCGGCGGCTGTGCCGCGCTTGCTGAGGATTTCGGTGTTTCCCTGGCTTGCAGGGGAATCTTGGTGGGCTCTTCCGGCTGCGGCTTTTGGCTCTCGGCGACGTCGGTGCGCGGCGCTGGCGGCGATGACGTTTTTTCGGCTGGTGTTGGGGCTGGAACGAGCTTGTCAGGCGGCGGAAGCGTTGTCGGGCTGGCGTTGGCCGCGGTATCGGGCTGAATTGCCGGCGCTACGTTTTCGGCCGGCGGCAGCGCTGCGCTAGCTGATGGCTTCGGGGCTTCCCCGGTTTGTGGGAGCATCTTGGGCGACTCTGCCGACTGCTTTTGAGGCACAGCCGCCTCTGCCTGATTTTCAGTTGGCGAAGCGGTGGTCTGCGTTTGCGGGTGCGCGGGCGGAGCTACCTCTGGCGGCACATTGTCCGTCGCGACCGGCTTTGATGCCTCTGGTGCGGGCTCTGATGGTTCTGGGGCGGACAACGATGTCGTGCCTGCGCTCGGCGTGGTAGGCGTCATAAAACCGCTGACATAGAGGCCAGCAACCGCGCCGAGAGCCAGCGTCGCGAAGGCAGAAATCGCGATGGTTCGGGTCTTTGTGGATTTTCCAGGCCCGGGGGCCCCGCCCCCCCCGGGGGGGCGGGGGGGGGGGGGGGCGGGGGGCCGGGGGGGGGGGGGGGGGGGGGGGGGGGGGGGGGGGGGGGGGGGGGGGGGGGGGGGGGGGGGGGGGGGGGGGGGGGGGGGGGGGGGGGGGGGGGGGGGGGGGGG
>NZ_JAMYPX010000059.1:0-18900 GCF_040320585.1 Mesorhizobium sp. M0663 | reverse complement strand
CGAGCTGGCGGCAACGATGAGCACGCACAGGGAAGCGGTCTCGCGCGAAATGAGCGACCTCGCCAAGAGAGGCCTGATCGAAAAGCGCGGCAGCAGGTTATTGTTGCATGACGTCTCGGCACTACGGGCGCTGGTCGACAAGAAGGAATAGCGAAGGCTGTCGCTGCGGCGGGGCGCACCGCACGTTTCATATTCCTCGGCCGCAAGTGATTATTCCTTCAGGCGAGGAGAATCTGCGCCATGCCTCGCTGCAGGATTTTCGGGAGGAAGACTAGGGTAAAACTCAGTCATTCTGGCTATGCCGCGAATGGCCGAGATGGGTTAATTGCGGGCAACGGCGAGACTGGACTGAAGGGCAGCTCAGGGTCATGGCGGTGAATTGACCCGGAGCAAGCGAGCTTCCGCTTAGCGTCGATTCCGGCGGCCTGGTTTTCGCAAAAGTCCCGGATTAAAGATTAAAGCGACTGTTTTGCGTCTGATTTTTGCACCGTCCGACAATGGGCAGTTTCGCTACCACCACAACCAAACGGTTGCTGCGGCGTATTTCTGACCCAGCCTATGGGGCTATCCGCTTGCCCTAATTCTGAGCGAGATGCCATGAGGTATACCCAAAACGGCCATCGAGAGGCGTTCATGACCGACCGCGAAGTAGAGCCGCGCGCGGGGTCTCGGCAGTTGCAGCTTGCATCCTTTGGCCGACCTGCACGTTACATGACGAATAGACAGGCGGACCGGAGCCATGGCAAACGAGAAGCCCAACAATTTCCACGCAAAACAGGTGCATAGCGGGCGGCGGGCGCAGCAGCAGGGCCGCGGGCGAGATGCGGTGCGGCCCACGCAGATTCCGACCAAAGGCTGGAAAGACATCCTTTGGCGGGTGATAGCTGAAGTAAGCGATGACCGAGTCCCACTGATCGCAGCAGGAACCACGTTCTACCTGCTTCTGGCGCTGTTTCCTGCACTTGCCGCCTTCGTTTCGATTTACGGCTTCGTCGCCGATCCCAAAACAATCGCCGAGCACATCGCTTTCCTCGGCGGCGTTCTACCGTCGGGCGGGCTCGATCTTATCCGGTCACAGCTTGGGTCCCTTGCCCAACAGAATACCGGCGCTTTGACCTTCGGCTTTATCTTGGGCCTCGCCGTCGCGCTCTGGAGCGCCAACAACGGCATCAAGATCATCTTCGAAGCCATGAACATCGCCTATGAGGAGACCGAAAAGCGCAGCGTCGTCCGGTTGAATCTGCTGGCCTTGGCCTTCACGCTCGGCGCCATCTTCATCGGCATCGCGTTCCTGGTCTCGGTCGGGCTTGTCCCTGCGGCGCTCGCGCTCCTCAATCTGGGCAGCTGGACGGAGACACTGATAAAAATCCTGCGCTGGCCCGTGATGCTGGTCGCGGTGGCGGCAGGTATCACGCTTATCTACCGCTACGGTCCCAGCCGCGAGAAAGCGACGTGGCGGTGGCTGACTTGGGGCGCCGGCCTCGCGACGGTCGTGTGGCTTGCCGCCTCGATCGGGTTTTCCTTCTATCTCGAGAATTTCGCCAACTATAACGCGACGTACGGGACGCTCGGCGCCGTCATCGGCTTCATGATGTGGACCTGGATCTCAGTCATGATCCTGATCGTCGGAGCCGAGCTCAACTCCGAGATGGAACACCAGACGGCCAAGGACACCACAACCGGCGCGCCGCAGCCGATCGGCGCGCGAGGTGCCGCGATGGCCGACACGCTGGGCCGCTCGGCCGAACGGAGCGGCGCCGAAAGCGCATCAAGTCGCGGAGAACGAGGGTTTACACAAACAGAACTTCCGGCCCCGATCACTCGTGAATAGCGCTTCGAACGCCAAACCGCCGGCTGCGGACGAAGCGGCTGTCGAGGCGCGAGCCGGCGACTGGTTGCAGCAAAACGGGGAGCGCACAGGCGTGATGGGGTCGGTTTGGATGTCACCGAGACTTGCGGACTGTCGCTGCCGGCCCACGTGATACTGCTTCGATATCGGCACTGACGAGCCCTCCGCCTTCGATCCGAACCGTCAACCTGCCCTTCGCGTCATCGATCCGCCTCACAAATCCTGTGATGTCGACCTCCTGGCCGGCCTTTGCTCTGGTCGGTGTGTCGATTGAAAAGGGGAAGCTGTAAGAGGGTATGCTCACGCTCGACATGCCGTTGTCCAAAACCTTCAGAATTGTGATGGAGAGCGAAACTTCATCGTCGACTTTCATACTCGCGGGCATGGCCTAAGCCTCCATCTCAAGCGGCTCGTGCTCGATCTTTTGGTGCCAGACCACCTGGCGCAGGTCGCGCATGCCACAGCCTGTCCGCACCGTGGGCAGATATAGAAATGGCAGGCCTCATGCTCGGCGGCTGTTCCGTGCCGTCTGTTGACAATCGGCGGGCCAAGCTCCGATAGCTGTCACTTCCACTAAACATTCAATTTTGCTAAAATGTTCCGCAACCTAAGTCGGGCGGTCGCGATTTAGTTCGCACCTGTGGCGTGGGGTTCAGATGCCGACCCTGGGTTGACCATCCTCCCGAGGGTAAAGATTGAATTCACGCGGCCAAGTTCGACGGCTACCGCACGCAGATCATAAAAGACGCCGACGGCCTCCGCTTCTTAACCCGCCGGGGCGTGGTGTCTCAGTTTGAATTTCGGCTTGACGACCCGACTTACCGCCACGTGCGGACGTTCGCCAGTGTCGATGTCGGTCGTTGACCAGCGACGCGGACGCTATAGTTCGGTCAAGGGGTCCAACTACGAAAGGAGAAAGCTCATCGATCCCGCGATCTGGATAACATTCGTTCGAACGGTCATCATACTGCAGATGCCATCGAGGTCTGATAACATGCTGGTGATGGCGCGTGGATTGGACAGGGCGCTGAGTTGGGCTGGGACGACAGCCGGCGCGGGCGTGATGCAACTTCCCCTTATCGCGGTCGGCGTTCCTAGCTCGTGCGAGCGTCCCCGTTTGCATTCGCGACGCTCCAATGGATGGGAGCAGCCTATCTCGTTCGGCTAGGACTACGGCTGATCTTCACGTTCGGCAAGCCCGCAGCCCAGCAGGACCCACGTCAAGTCAGTCGACTTGCGGCAGCCCGGGAAGGAATGATCGCAAACCTAGTGAACCCTTGGCCCAACACCTTCATGATCGCCTCCTCCTCAATTTGTTGATCCGCATGGAGGGCCCGTGAGCCTGCAACAGCTCCTGTTAGACGAAACCCAGAAAATGACGGGCGCGTTAGTATTGGGAACTTATGCCATGGCTTCGGGCAGCATCGGTTCGTGGATCACGACGCGGCCCCGCGTGAAGCTTTGGCAGCAGCGGATCGCAGCCTTCTTCATCGTTGCCCTTGGGTTTCGAATGGCTTTTGGTGGCGGGGCAAGCCGCTAGATCCCGGTCTCAGCAGTCCGCTTCCACCCACAGCCGCTTCAAACTGAGACCCTACCGCTGGGGGCATGACTGGACGGCGAAATACCGCCCCTTGGTCCGGGCTGCCACAAGGATCGCTGCCGATAGCTCAATTATCGCGAAGCGAGACCGGTGATAGTTGACTCCTATGAAACAGCCGGGATTTCGTGGAAGCACTTTGGTCTGTGCTGAGACGTATCCGCGCGCAAGGGTAGCTTCTTTGAGCAGCTCCACGGAACTAAAGGGTTTTGCCGCAGTTTTGCCTGTCAATGGAGGAAACCATGAACAGCCAAAACAAGGAACGAGAATCCGCGACCAAAACACCTGTTGAGGACATTGCAAACAAGGACATTGGGGCAACCGTGAGCGACGCGGTCTCGAAAGCCTCCGACATGGCTCAACAAGCAGTTGATACGGCCAAGCAGGCGGCCTCGAATAGTGCGTCAACAGTTACCAACCAGGTGAAGGAAATGCTAGACCGTCAGGTCGGCAGCAGTGCCGAGGTGATGGGCCAGCTCGCGAGTTCGACGAAACGCGCAGCCGAGGACCTCGACGAAAGCGCGCCCTTAGTCGCCGGTGTGGTTCGTACGTTTGCGAACAGGATCGATGGTTACGCAGACGATCTGCGGGACCAGTCGGTCGATCAGCTGGTCCGCGCCGCCTCCGATTTGACTAGGCGCCAGCCCGGATTGGTTTTCGGGCTTGCTGCCCTTGCGGGGTTCTTGACATTTCGGACGCTGAAGAGCGCGTCGCCGGCGTCGTCGCGCTCCAATGAGCCCGTGCGCGGGCGCAACCGGCAAGCAGCGAGCGAATTTAATGGCACATGATCAGCTCAAGAATTCCACGCTCCCACGAGCACTATCCGACGCCGCGGCGGATCTTGCCGACCTCGTGCAAAAGGAGCTGCGGCTGGCCCGGGCGGAGCTGTCTGAAAACGTTTTTGCCAAGCTTCGGGCCGGCATCTGGATGTCCGCTGCCGGGGTGCTTGGGCTGATCGCTGGATTGCTGACAGTGCAAGCCGTCGTCTTCTGGATAGCTAGCTTTGGGATCGTAATGCACTGGTCCTGCCTGATCGTTGCCGGCGTCGTGGCCGCAGCTGGAGCGCTCGCCTACTACAAGGGCCGCATGGATGCGCAAAAGGAGATGACGCCCACGCGATCAATCCATCAGATCAAACAGGATATATCGATAACCAAGGAGCATCTAACATGAGCCGCGAAGCGCATACGACCAACATCGGAACGGCGGAATGGCTCATCGGCGCCGCCAAAAACAACCCGGAAGGTCTTCTTCTCGTTGCAGCCGGCTGCGCGCTGTTGATGCGCCGCGGGGGGGCATGGGCCAGCGGCGGCTTTGATCACGCTGACGAAACCCGCGGAAGCAAGGGCCAGCGAAGCGTTCACCCAAGGTCTTCGAACACCGCCGGCCAGGGGCGCCGGTGGAAAAGCATTGAGGACGCTTCGGAGACGGCAGACAATGCACGGGAGCATGCCTCGGACCTCGGCGGCAAGGTCGCGGCCACGGCCAGCGCTTACGCTTCGTCCGCGTCGGAATACGTTGACGAGGCGCGACGCAACGTCACTGAGACATCGGAGCGGGTCGCGCGACGAGCCCAATCAACTTTCCAAGAGACGGTGAACCGCGTAGTCGAAGAGCAGCCACTGACGCTGGCGCTGCTCGGCCTCGCCACAGGGGCAGCTGTCGCTGCAGCCTTCCGCCCCACGGATTTTGAAAAGCGGACACTCGGCCCAGCTGGAGAGCAGTTGACGAACAGCGCCGAGAAAGTCGGCGAACGGTTGAAGGAGTCGACGGTGAAGGCGCGCGAAAGGCTCAGGACCGCTGCCGAGGAGCGCGGCCTTAATGCTGATGGCCTCAAGGATGTCGTGAGCGACGTGGCTGGCGAGTTCGGCAGCACCTTGTCGGGCGAACAGCAAGCCGGGTCGGCTGAGTCGCCGTCCGCGACCTCAGGCGTATCGCGCGGCCAATCGGCCCCGGGTAGCATGGGCTGGTCGACAGATAAATCGGCCAATTCGGATCAGTCACAACGGCCGGGTGCTTCCCGGTCCGGCAGATCCGGTCAGTCCAGCGGAAAGCGAGGTTCGTGATGGGCGAGGCAAATCTCCGCCAACTCGAACACGACGTTGAGGCAGCCCGCGCAAGGCTCGCGGAAGATTTGTCGACGCTGCGCTCGCCAAATACGGTGTCCGAGTTTACCGACGAACTGAAGCAAGAGGCGCTCGAGGCCAAGGATGCGCTGGTCGCGAAAGCCAGATCGACCGCGCAGTTGACGGCGCTGGAGATCATCGAGGATCTCAAGGCAAAGGCTGCCGCGAATCCTGGCGCCGCATTGGTAATTGGGGCTGGTCTCGCGTGGCGGTTCCTTCACCGTCCGCCAATCGCGACCGCGTTGATCGGAGCAGGACTATTCAGCCTGTTGCGTACGCCTTCAATTCAGCCGGGCTTGGACGGGCAGGTCGATCATCTCGCTTTCGCCAGAGAGCGCTTGAAGGAGCAATCCGTCGAGCTGGCAGAGAAGGTCGGCGAAATGAGCGCCAAGACGGCCGAAACAGTGAAGGAACATGCGGAGGAAGCGGCTGGCGCCGTCAAAGAGAAGGTGCGGAATTTGGGCGCCAAGACGCCGAATCTGCTCGACGAATTGCGGCAGGCCGGCAGCGAGGCCGCCGAGGGGGCAGCCGCTGCCGCCGGTCAAGCGTCATCTGCTGTCCAGGGCGCACTGAGCGATCAGGAGACGCGAGACAAGCTCCTTCTTGGTGCCGCGGGTTTAGCCATCGCGGCTGCGGTAGGTATTGCGTATCAGCGACGGCTTGAGGAGCACGCGGCGGTCGACTAGGCGACAATTCAGCGCCGGAACTCCAGAACTACGGAAGAGCAGCCTGGACGACCCAGTGTCCCGGCTGTCAGGAGCGGGTCGCCTTTCTCGCGCTAACCAACCCGGCCATCACCGCTTGGCGCTGTCGCTGTCGGCGGCGGCCCGCGTCAGGAACGTCTGGGTTGTCTGGCCAAGACGGCTCTTCAGCCACTCCGCCATTGCCTCCTCTTCGCGGAGGTTCTGCTCGCAGGCCTGCACGATTTCGGTCTCGCCCTCGGCGTTGGCCGCCGCGATGAGGATTGTATAGGAGGCGATTTCCATGTGCTCGAAAGTGTAGCTGGCGAGGGAGCCCTTCATCACCTCATCGCCGGCGAACACGCCGCTGATGGATTGGGCGAGCGCCATGAGCTTGCCACCCGCGTCCTTCACGGTGGACGATCCTTCATCGATACGGTCGAGGCAGGTCTTCAGCCGGGAAGCCTGTTGCCTTGTTTCTTCGAGATGAAGGCGGATGCGCTCGCTCAGCTCCGGATAGCTCTCGATGCGGCTCAACTGTCCAGACAGCATCGTCTCCGCCTGCTCTTCCATCGCGTGGGCATCTCTCAGCCACTGGATCATCCATTCGCGCGATTCAGACATCAGAGGTCTCCTTGTTTGGTGGCATCCAAACCACGAGCGACGAGGATTGTTCCGGCCGCAGGATGGATCGCACGAACATTATTTCGTAGTCGGGCATAAAGCGGCGTCGGCGAGCGATGGGTTCACCAGCTTCGCCCTGATGTCGCGCGTCATCCGCGGATGCTCCAGCCCCGTCGGCAAGACGTCCGAGGCAAAGTGCTGGATGTCGGCATCCTGGCCGGAACCGATCTCCCATTCGAGAAGCTGCACTGTCTTTGATGGTCGAAATCTGGCCGCTGATGTAGGCGAGATCGAAATCGGCACCGGTGAGCTTTTCGAGCCTGGCGTGCATTTGCTTGTGATCGCTGTCGAGCCCTGCCGGGAGCGGGATCTTGCTGGCCTCGGCGAGCGACTTCAGCCTGTCGTTGGTAGCCGTGTGGTCGTGGACCATGTTGCGGGCGAACTCCTTCACGGCGGCATTTTTGGATTTTCCGGCGAGTTCGCCGAACTGGACCTCGTGTCGCTTGGCAGTTAACCGTAAGAATGCAGTCGTTTCGGTCAGGATTGGCACTTAATTTGAGAACCTGGAAGTTCGGATTCTCAAATTAAATGCCATCGCATTATCGTGAAGGCCGTGCTTCCTTTGAGTTTCACACGCACCTTCGGCAAATGCGATGCCGGCAAGTTGCTGGCGCTGATTCTCGTTTAAGTTCCAATGGCCTGGCATGATTATCGGTTCCGTCGCAAACTCTCCGTCAAGACCGCATGAGGCATGAAGGCTCTTCAATTGCCGAGGAGCTTGTCATGTTCAAGGGCGGTCATTTCGACCAGTCGGTGATCCTGCTGTGCGTACGCTGGTATCTTGCCTACACTCTCAGCCTGCGCGATCTGGAAGAGATGATGGCCGAACGCGGCTTGAGTGTCGATCATTCCACAGTGCATCGCTGGGTCGTCCGCTTCTCGCCGCAACTGCTGGAGCGCTTCAACCGGCGCAAGCGGACCGTCACCGGCAAGTGGCATGTCGATGAGACCTACATCAAGGTTCGCGGTCGCTGGATGTATCTTTACCGTGCCATCGACAGCGTCGGCGACACGGTCGAGTACTTCTTCAGCGAACACCGCGACCTGGTGGCGGCCAAACGCGAAACGGCGGGCCGCAGAAAAGCGCGATGGGCCGAATGACCAATGCGCGCCCTGTCAAAACAGCGCCGGAACAGGCGAACGGCTTCATCTGTCAAACGGCGATGCGATCCGGCCGGCCATGCCGCGCAAGCGCCTTGCGCAAGAAGCGGTGCCAGGCAGCGCATTCACCGGACCGAGCTCGCGCTTCAACGCACTGAAGAAATGCTGGCCGAAAATCTCGCGCTGTGCAGCAGGATACGCCGCCCCCCATGTATTAGAAAGTGATGGACACTATGGAACCCCACGGGATGGCGGCCGATATTTTGACATCGGAAGTTGCCAATGCGCGTTCCAACGCTTGGCCGCGTGGTCCGGCATGCCGCGAGCAATCAGCTCGCGGTAAATGACCGAACCCCGCTTCCAGTGCTTGAGCTGTATGGCCCGCAGGCGGTGGCGAACCCGCCGTCGAGGTCGGCGAACACGCTCGGGGTCGGCAAGCCGGAAGTAAGCCTTCCAGCCGACGAGATAGACCCTGAGCGGCTTGCATATTTGCGCGAGGCTGCGACCGGCATTGCGCCGGGTCAGCATGCGCACCTTCTCCTTCATGCGTCCGATGGCCTGTGGCGCTACCCGTCGCCGGATGTTCCGTCCCCCGGCGACCCAGAACGGGAAGCCGAGGAACTTCGATGCCGTGGCGCGCTCCACCTTGCTCTTGGTCTGATTGACCCGCAGCTTCAGCTTGGCAAGCAGCTTGCGCAGGGATTGCATCACCCGCTCGCCCGAGCGCTGCGTGCGACCGTAGACGTTCAGATCGTCGGCATAACGGACGAAGGCATGTCCGCGCCGCTCCAGTTCTTTGTCCAGTTCGTCGACGGATCGGAATTTCCGCTCTCCACCACCCCACCCAGCCTTTCGACGCTCGTTTCTGGCGTTCCGCAGCCCAGGTGTTTGAACCAGCGGGACGCGCCACTTCTTGACATTCCCGACGCTTTTCCAAAGCGGACTTTCGGTGACCGCCCGGAATCGACCCGAGCGAACCGGAGGTTAGCGGGTGGCCCTCGGCGCTGCGGGCGATGGGCGCCTCACGGCCATCCTGCACGACGGATACGAGGAGACTTCCACCTGTGAGGAATTTTCGATGCAGGCGACACCGGACATGATCTGCCCGGGCGTGCAATAGCCGCACTGGAAGGCATCGCGTTCGATGAAGGCGGCCTGCAGCGGATGAAGCTCCTCGCCCGGGGCGCAGACCCTCGATGGTGATCTCACGCCCCTCCGCCAAGGCAGCGAGCAAGAGGCACGATTTTCACGCGTTTGCCGTCCATCAGCACTGTGCACGCGTCGCACTGCCCAGGCCGCAGCCTTTCCTCGATCCTGTGAGATGCAGGTGCTCCCGAAGGGCGTCGAGCAGGGTCGTTCGCGGGTCGAGGGATAGCCTTTGCTCGGTTCCGTTGATGCGCAGCACCAGATCGAGCGGAGCCGGCGCCGGTGTCTTGCGCGGCCGCCGCCGCAAATTCAGGCATGAGGTTTACTCCCGCAAGAGCGACGCCAGTCACCGCTGTGCCTGCCAGCAGCTCTCGCCTCGTCAATCATAACTGGTCATGTCTGGCCCCTTGCTAGAGCGGGATTCATCCGCGACGGAGCATGCGAACCGGGAAGGACCGGATGGAGCGGAGGTCGCCGCCGCTACAGGCGGCACCAGCCCTCGCGTCCGAACAACGGCTGCGGGCCGATGTTTCCAGCTGCAGCGAATTTACTCCGTGGCACGCTGATTTGGGCGGTAGCCGGCAGTTTATGTATCCGCCCCGAGCCTGTCAGCTGTCTCATGCAAGCACCAGACCGCGACTGGCCGTTGCCTTCCGCGTACCGTGCGCGTCTGGTCGGGCCGCAAGTCTTTGATGATTACAGACGGCTCATGACCGCGGGATTGCACGGCGCGCACCAAGTCGTCGCTGATCATCAGCCTTGTGCCGGTATGGCGGGTCAGGCGCTCGAGCCGGCTGGCGACGATGACTGCGTCGCCCAGCACCGTGAACTCGAGGCGCTGGGCATGGCCGATGTTGCCGACGACCACCTCGCCATAGTGCAGGCCGATCCCAATCTCGATTGGCTCCTGTTTCGGCCGAACTCGCCAGCGTCGGGAACCGCGACACGCCATTTCCGTTGCCACACGGCCGTGGTGACGAGGCCCATCATGGGGGATCGGGCGTCGATCCGCGCGGCATGCCGAAAGCGCGCGATATCGTCGATCCCTATGCGCACATCGACCGCATCAAGGTGAAGACGCGGGATTTCCGATAGAAGCTGCAGCGGATATCCCGTCCATCATGTGGTAGTCTGGCCCGCATGACGACGCTTTATCTCAATTGGCGCGGAAGACGGTGAATCCCACAAAGCCGAATAAAACACATCCGCCGAAATGGATCGAGCCTCAGCTGACGCGCCTGGTCGACGAAGCGCCCGACGGCCCCGGTTGGCTTCACGAAATCAAGTACGACGGATACCGCATGCACGCGCGGATCGACAGCAGCGACATCCGGTTGCTCACCCGCACCGGCCTCGATTGGTCGCATCGCTATCAAGCGACGATAGCGGCCCTCCGCCCGCTCCCGGTGAAAGAGGCATATGTCGACGGGGAGCTGTGCGCCGTTCGGGCAGACGGCGTCACCTCCTTCAGCCGCCTGCAGGCCGCTATGGACGAGGGCCGCACGGGCGATCTTGCCTTCTTTGCTTTCGATCTTCTGTTCCTGAACGGAGAGAGCATTGCGAACCTTCCACTCATCGATCGCAAAGCGCGACCGGAAGGCCTGTTTTCGACCGACATGCCTGGCCTACGCTTCAGCGATCACGTGATCGGCGACGGGCCTGCGTTCCGCAAGCACGCCTGCCGGCTTGCGCTCGAATATGTCGACACGCCGATTGCCGAGACCTCCCAGCGCATGCCGCAGTTGACCACGTCGCTGCTGCAGAAATACGGCGAAGCCTGGACGCATTCGCTGGCGATCAACGATCTCTACTTCGACTTCATGGGACCTTCGCTCGCAGCGGCCGGCAAGGCCGGCACCGATGCGCCGATCAATGTCGCCGCCGGCGACGGAATCGGCCTATCAGCGCATTCGCGCCGGCCAGTTCCAGAAGGGCTCGATGGCATGATCAAAAAAGCTTCACACGACAATCGCCGAAGCACGTCCAAAACTGGACACCAACGGCATCTTAGACGGGTTCACCCGTCGATATTCGACCAGTTCGAGGGCGGCATCCTGTCCGACAAGCGGGCGCTGCGCACGAGCGGGCATCGGCTACCATGGGTCCTTTCATCCTGATGCGATTACGATTCGGTCGGGCGCGCCAATAGCTGCTCCCGTCACGAAGACTGCGGAGACACGGGGTGGGTATGAGCGTAGCGCGTATGCAGGACTGGACGCTGGATTGGCGTCGCGGAGGGCCGCTTTGCGCCTAATGACGGCCATAGGGGCGTCTTTTGCCTCCGCTCGGAAGCAGACGCCGGAGAACAACCAATAGTCAATACCGAAGCTGGAGCCTGAGCCAAAGAGATGCCCGAGGAGCGTGCAGCAACTAAGACGCCTGCCAAATCGTCCCGTCGGGCTGCTATCGGTCCGACACTGTCGGCTAGCGCGCACCCTTTTTAGAGCTTGGATAGGTTTTGCCGATATCTATCGGTAAAAGGAGCCGGAAAGTCATGACCGAGATCTGGCACTCACTCCTCGCCAATCTTGCCCTCGTCTCCATCCTGGTCGTCGCTTGGGACCTTGTGGCGGATTTCACGGGGCGTCTCCCGCAGCGGGTACAGTCGCTGCTTCTCGGCTTGGTCATGTGCGCGGGCGCGATCATTTCCATGGCGACGGCTCTGTCCGTCTCCGGCTTCGTCGTCGATCTGCGGGCCGCTTTTGTCGGAGCCGCCGCGTTCTTCGGCGGGTGGCCGGCGTTGTTCATCGCCACCGCCGGGTCCATTGCCTATCGCCTCTATCTTGGCGGGCAGGGTGCCAGCGTCGGCATCGTGAGCATCCTGATCACCGCCGTCGTCGGTCTGGCATGGCACCACATCGTGGCGGCCCGGTCGCGCACCATGTTCGACATACTTGGCCTGGGCGTGTCGGTCGCGCTTGCCGGGCTGATCACCCTTCTGATCATCCCCCCGCAAGTCGTCGCCGGCTTTGTGCAGCAGAGCACGCTCCCGTCGCTGGTGTTCCGTTTCCTCAGCACCTTCATCATCGGCGTTCTGGTCGATCGCCAGCAGCGGCGGCGAGATCTCGCCATGTCCAACATGATCTACCGGGCCATGGTCCGCGAGCTGCCGGATAGCCTCAACATGAAGGATGTCGACGGCCGCTTCATCGCGGCCAATCCAGCCACCGCCGAACTGGTGCGCGCCGCCTCGGTCGAGGACCTTATCGGCAAGACGGATTTCGATTTCTACCCCAAGGACGTGGCCGAGCGCTTCAGGCAGGATGAAACGGGCGCGCTGGAGGCCGGGCAGACATTGCGCATCGACCAGCCCGCTCTCCTACCGGACGGCAGGCAGGGCTGGCTTTACACGCTGAAAACGCCTTTCCGCGACGAGGCCGGCAAGATCGCCGGCGTCATCACCTACAACCGCGACATCACCGAGCAGAAGCGCACCGCCCAGCTCAAGAACGATTTCATTTCCACGGTCAGCCACGAATTGCGGACCCCATTGACCTCCATCCGCGGCTCGCTTGGTCTGATCGCGGCCGGCGTGGCGGGCGAACTGCCGCCCAAGGCCGCCAATCTCGTCAACATCGCCCACACCAATAGCGAAAGGCTGGTTCTTCTCATCAACGACATCCTGGATATGGAGAAGATCGAATCAGGCGTGATCACCTTCAAGATCAAGCAGATGCCTGTCCGTCAGGTCCTGGAGCAGGCCATTGCCGCCAGTTCCAACTACATGGCCGACAGTCGGATCAGGATCGTTCTGGTCGACGATGCCCCGCGCGCCGAGGCCAACATCGATCCGGATCGCCTGCATCAGGTGATGGCGAACCTGCTGTCGAATGCGATCAAGTTCTCGCACACCGATGGCACCGTCACGGTGAAACTCCAGCGTCATGACCGCGACATGCTGCGCATCTCCGTGGTGGACCAGGGCGCCGGCATCCCCGAGGCGTTCCGCAGCCGCCTATTCGGCAAGTTCGAGCAGGCGGACGCCTCCAGCACGCGTAAGATAGGCGGCACCGGCCTGGGCTTGAGCATCGTCAAGGCTATCGCCGAAAAGCTGGGCGGCGCTGTTTCCTTCGAAACCGAGGAAGGCAAGGGAACAGCGTTTCACGTCGAGCTTCCCGAAGCGCACAGGCAGGCCGAGAAGCCGGTTTTGGTCGAGCGCCGGGCGCGCAAGCGCGATGGCCGCCTGCGTGTCCTCATCTGCGAGGACGAGCCCGACGTCGCTGCGGTGATCGCAGCACTTCTCGATGCTGAAGGCTTTTCCAGCGACGTCGCGCCCGATATCGACACCGCCAAGGCGCTCCTGAGCTCCCGCGACTACGTGGCGCTGACGCTCGACATCAAGCTAGCGGAGGAATCCGGCATCAAGCTCTTCTACGAGATCAGGGCATCACCGGCCAATTCCGACATTGCGGTCATCGTCATCTCCGCTGTCGCCGACGAGGCCAGGCGCTCGCTGAACGGCAGCGCCGTCGGCATCGTCGACTGGCTGGAGAAGCCGGTGGATTCGAAACGGCTTCACGCCGCTCTCGCCAAGATCGTCGGCCGCAGGATCGAGCCGAAGCCGCAGATTCTGCATGTCGAAGACGATGAGGGCGTGCTTGCGGTGATGTCGGAGGGGCTCGGTTCGAGCGTCTCGATCACATCCGCAAAGACGCTGCAGCAAGCCCGGCAGGCGGTCGCTCGCCATCGCTTCGACCTGGTCATCTTGGACATCGCACTTCCCGACGGATCTGGCCTCGACCTCCTCGTCGATCTGCCACTCGAGACCGCGGTCATCGTGTTTTCGGCGGCGGAACTCGACCAGAAACTCGGCGACCGGGTGCAGGCGATCATGACCAAGACCAGGGCCTCCGAAATCGATGTCGCGAAGCTGGTCAGAAGCATGCTGATCGCTTCTCGCGACGGCAGCGCGCCGACCCCTGGCAAGGAGTGACGATGATGCCGGCAAGGATCTTGTATGTGGATGACGAGAACGATATCCGCGAAATCGCCCAGATGTCGCTCGAGCTCGATTCGGAATTCGAGGTGCGATCCTGCTCTTCGGGCATCGAGGCGCTAACCGATGCCGCCGATTGGCAGCCCGACCTCATCCTGCTCGATGTGATGATGCCGGATATGGATGGGCCTGAAACGCTGAGGCGCCTGGCCGATTCGCCGCTGACGGCCTCAATCCCCGTGGTGTTCATCACGGCGCGCACCCAGACGCATGAGGTGGAGCGCTATCTCGCCATGGGAGCCGTAGGGGTTATCGCCAAACCCTTCGATCCGCTGGCGCTTGCAGGTGAAGTGAGAAAGCTGCTCCCGCAGCGCGATGGCCCGGCCTAGACGCGCCAGGGGAAGGCGGCGGCAAGAAGCTGTCGGCAAGCGCGGTTTGCCGTTTGCGGCTCCTATACCATGGGCCGATATTCATCTAGTGATTGTATCGAAATGCAACCGTCGCGAATCAGCTTTATCTATGATCGCGCGGCGTTGGCGGGCGCGGGGAAAGCTGCGCGGAATTTCTGGCATGGACCACTTTGGCGGATGTCGGTTCATGGGTTGATCACTCCGGGGGGCGACGGAACCGGAGCAGGACTGGTGGATGGAGCGAAAGCAAGAGTTCTGATCTGCGATGATGATCCCTTGTTGCTCGAGCTGATGGAATTCAGGTTGAGGGCGAAAGGATACGAGGTCATCAAGGCGGTGGACGGGGCCGAAGCGCTGGCGAAGGCGGAGCAGGACCGCCCCGACATCATTGTGCTCGACGCGATGATGCCCAAGGCCGACGGCCTGGAGGTACTGGCCCGCCTCAAAGCCGATCCGGCTCTGTCGGAAACTCCAGTGATCATGCTGACCGCCCGCAAGGCTGAAAGGGACATTGTCTCGGCCCTTGAGAAAGGAGCCGACGACTACCTGGTGAAGCCATTCATCCCCGAGGAGCTTCTGGCCCGGCTCGCGCGTCTGATCTCGCGCAAGAGCGGGAAACGCTGATGAGGCGCAGCCGGCGCACAGCTCTGGCCGTATGCCTGATCCTGGCGATCGCCGCGCCTCCCGGCGCCGCGCTGGCGCAGACGGTCGACGAGCTCTACGCGTCCGGCGTCAAGGCCAGGCAAGCGCAGCATTTCGACGAGGCGGCGGACCTTTTCCGGCGCGCGCTGGCGCTCAAGCCCGACAATGCCGACGCCCTGGTGCAACTCGGCTTCGCCGAGCTCGGCCGCGACAATCTGCCGGCCGCCCGGCAGGCCTTTTCCAGGGCGCTGTCCCTTGCCCCGACCTATCGGGACGCCAGCTTCGGCATGGCCGAGGTCGAGTTCCGCTCCGGCAATCCGGATGCCGCGCTGCCGCTCGCCGAGAAGGTCGCGCTGGCCGATCCCGGCAATGCCGACGCCGCAGCGCTTGTCGAGAACATCCGCAAGGCGAAGCAGGCTGCCGGCAGCGAGGCGAAACGGGCTCCCGCGGTTCCGGCGCGGGCAAAGGAACCGGCCAGCCGGCGGCCCGATCCCTTCGCCGGCCTGATGGAGCAGGGCAGGCGCCTGCGGGCGGCGGGAAAGCTGCCCGAAGCGGAGACGGTCTATCGCCGGGCGCTGAGGCAGGCGCCGAAGAACACCGACATCCTGGTCGCCCTTGGCCTTGTCGTCGGCTCCAGCCGGCGCTTCGACAAGGCGGGGCATTTCTTCGACCGCGCGCTTGCAATCAAGCCCGGCCTTCTCGACGCGCGGCTGGGCAAGGTGCGCCTGGCGATCTGGCAGGGCGATGCGCCGCGCGCCCGGGCGCTGGTCGACGGCGTGCTTGCCTCGGCGCCGGACAATGTCGAGGCGCTCGACCTGGATGCGAGAATTGCTCTGCTCGAGGTCGACTACAGGCGCGCCAGGCAGTCGTTTCAGCGCGTGCTTGCGGCCGATCCGCGCAACGCCGACGCGCTGGTCGGGCTCGGCGATGTGCGCCGCGCCGAGGGTGACGACGACGCCGCGCGGGAAGCCTATCGCCAAGCGCTCGCCATCGAGCCAGGTTCTGCCGATGTCGAGCAAAGGCTGGCCGTGCCGCCGCCGCGCAAATGGCGACTCGACCTCGGCGGCGAGGTGAGCGATCTCACCGATGGTCTCGGCGACTGGACCGACAGTTCGGCCGGCCTTGCCTATCGGCTGTCGCCGCGCACGACGATTTCCGGCCGTGCGCGGCTGGCCACCCGCTTTGGCCACACCGACGTCCAGGTCGAGGGCCGCATCGATCAGGCCTTCTCGCCGGCATTCTCCGCCTATGTTTTGGCGGCGACGACGCCGGACGCCGACTTCCTGGCGCGCTATTCGATCGGCGCCGGCGCTTCGTGGCAGCTCGTGACGCCGGCAAAGGCGTTCGGCCCGTTGTCTCTGAACATCGACGCCCGCTACGACAATTTCGCCAACACAAATGTCACCAGCATCTCGCCCTGGGTGCAAGGCTATGTCCTCGACGGCCGCCTTGGGCTTTCCGCCCGCTGGGTGCATGTGCAGGACGATATCGGCACGCGCGCGGACGGCTATGTGCTTCGCGCCGACCTTGCGGTGACACAGCGCTTCAATCTGTTCGGCGGCTACGCGGACGCCCCCGAAATCTCCAATGGCACGCTGGTGCCGACGCGCACCGTCTTCGGCGGCATTTCCTGGGACGTCAGCGACCCGCTGACGCTGCGCGCCAGCATCGCGCATGAGCAACGCCCGACATTCGACCGAGGCATATTCGGGCTCGGACTGACCGCGCGGTTCTGACCATGTGGTACATCTGGGATCTATCCATATTGCTCACCGCTCTTTCCCTGGTAATCATGCTGTTCCTGATCGCGCGCCGCGTGCTGCAGGAGCGCTGGGGCAGGGCTGGGGCCGACCAGCGGCGCCAGCTTCTGACGACGCTGATCGCCTTCACCGAGCACCGCGACCGCGAGGTCCTGAAGGCAGCGGTGCTCGTGGTCCCGGCGGGCGTGGCGATCAATGCCGGGTTCGAGTTCATTTCGCTGCTGCGCGGCGAGGAGCATGACGACGTCCTTTCCGCCTTCAACGAATGCGGCCTGCCGGCCCTTGTCGGCAGGCAGCTGGAAAAAGGCAACGTGGCCGATCGCATACACGCGGCCGAGATGCTGGCGGCGCTGCGTTCGGAAGGTGCGGTGGCAAGCCTGCTTTCGGCGCTCGACCACGACCGTTCGCGCGAGGTCAGGATCGCCGTCGCCATCTCGCTCTGCGATCTCGGCAGCTTGCCGCCGCTCGGCATTGCGCTGCGCAAGATCGGCGTGGCGGGGCAGCGCTCGCGGCGCCTGATCGAGCTTTTCAGGCGCTTTCCGCCGGCGCGCCTCCACCAGCTCGCGGACCATGCCGCGCGTGTTGACGCCGTGCCCTTCATTCGAGCGGCCGCGATCGACGCGCTTGCCCGCGCCGGCGGCTTTCGCTTCGCCGATTTCTTCGCCCGCCTGGCCGGCGACGCATCGCCCGAGATTGCCGCCGCGGCGCTGCGCGCGCTCGGCCTCACAGGACACGCCGACGCGCCGGCGATCCTGGCGACCGCAATGGCAAACGGCAACTGGGACGTGCGCAGCGCCGCCGCCGATGCCGCTGGCCGGCTCGGCCTGTCTGAACTCGCCCCGCCACTGGCCAGGCTGATGGACGATGAGGCGTGGAACGTGCGCTATGCCGCCGCCAATGCGCTGCGCTCCTTCGGCCAGCCGGGAGAGCGGCTGCTGCGCGAGATTTCCGACAGCGAGGTCTCGCGCAGCCAGCGCACCGCCTCGCTCGTTCTTGCCGAGGGGCCGGCCTTATGATCGCCGACTGGAGCCACGAGATCGTTCTTGCCGCCACCACCCTGTCTTGGTTCATCATCGGGGCGGGGCTGGCGCAGACGACGATCTATTTCCTGCAGCTCGCCGTCGCGGGCTATGCGCTTTCCAAGCGCCCGCCGGTGGCGCGCTCGGCGCTGCTCTGGCACCGTTATGGCGACGTCGCGCCGCCGATCGCGCTGCTGGTGCCCGCCTATAACGAGGCGTTGAACGTGGTAGAGAGCGTCCATTCCATGCTCGCGCTCCAATATCCAAATTTCGAGGTGATCGTCATCAATGACGGCTCGAAGGACCAGACGCTGCAGCGCCTGATCGAGGCCTTCAGGCTGGTGAAGTTCCATCGGCCCTATGAGGAGGCGCTCGCGCACAAGCCGATCCGCGGCCTCTATTCCTCGCCGATGACCGAGCGGCTGTTCGTGGTCGACAAGGAGAATGGCGGCAAGGCCGACGCCCAGAACGCCGGCATCAATGTCTGCCGCGCGCCGCTCTTCTGCGCGATCGACGGCGACTCCATCCTCGAGCCCGATGCGCTGATGCGCGCCGCTCAGCCTTTCATCGACGACCCCGAGCGCACCATCGCCGTCGGCGGCACGATCCGAATCGCCAACGGCTCGAAAATCGAAGCGGGCAGGGTGCGCGAGATCCATCTGCCGCGCCGCCTGCTGCCGCTGCTCCAGGTGGTCGAATATCTGCGCGCCTTCCTCATGGCGCGGCTTGCCTGGAGCCGCATCAACACGCTGATGCTGGTCTCCGGCGCTTTCGGCGTGTTCCGCCGCGCAGAAGTGGTGGCGGTGGGCGGCTTCACCAGAGGTTCGATGGGCGAGGACCTGGACCTCGTCATCAAGCTGCACCGCCATATGCGTGACGCTAGGCGCAAATACCGCATTCAGTTCATTCCGGAACCGGTGTGCTGGACGGAGGCGCCGGAAACGCTGAGC
>NZ_JAMYPX010000058.1:0-20092 GCF_040320585.1 Mesorhizobium sp. M0663 | reverse complement strand
CCGTCATGTGTCCGCCGCTCCGCTAAACACGGGGGCTGCGCGGCGGACACGCCGACGTCACCGCAATGCCACGCCATTTTGCAGAACTTGACGCACACAACTGCGAAGGATCACCACAGACGGCTTCCATTCTGAACCACAGATGGATTCCAGGGTCTCCGCGATGTCGCTTCGCTCCTGCTCCGCGCTGGATGACGAAGATGAAGTTAGCCCATGGCTAATCGCAGCTCAGAGCATCGACGGCTGCTCCCCAAAAAAAACGGCCCGCCTTTCAGCGGGCCGTTCATATACTAAGTCGGCAGTCTGATCACTGAGCCGGTGCCGGCGCGGGTGCCGGAGCCGGAGCCGGAGCCGGCGCGGGTGCAGGCGCGGGTGCAGGCTCTGCCGGAGCCGGAGCGGGTGTCGCCGGAGCTGGCGCAGGAGCCGGTTCGGCTGGCTTCATCGGCTCGGCAGGTGCTGGGGCCGGAGCCGGTGTGCTGGCTGCGGGCGGTTCGGCAGGCGCAGGTGCCTCGCTACGTCTTCCAAAAACATAATAGGCGACAATTGCCAGGATAACGACGACCAGTGCAATCAGCCAGCCGCTGCCGCCGCCGCGTGGCCGTGCGGTACCCGGTGAGGTGAATGGGTCGTTCGGATTGGGTGTGTTCGCCATAAAAGTGTCCTCCGTGGATGAAAAACATCAAGTAATAGCCATCAACGTACAATCGTTGAATCGGTTTCACATTAGGCGTTGAAAACGCCGAAAACAGGGCAATTCTGATCCGGAATCGCTTGCAGGCATGCATTTCCACCGCAAAATGGGTTTCGATCGAGCCAAACCGAACCTTTTTCAGTTTCTTGGCACGAAGCGCGGCTGGTCCGCCGTCGCGCCACGAGTAAGGGCTGGTCCCGCCTCGGCAATGATTCGGTGTGCAACTCCGCCGTGTCGTTCAGTTGACGGCGGTCACCGTATAGCCGATCTTGCGGAAACCCTCGACCAAGCCTTGCGCTCCGGGAAGGTGCATGGCGCCGACCGCCATGAAGACATTGCCGTGGGCGAGGATCGGCGCTGCACGATCGACCATCACCTTGTTGCGGCTGGTGATCATGGTCTGCTCGAATTCGGCGTAACCCGATTGGTCGTCGACCTGTTCGGGGATGACGGCCCGAAACAGCGGTACATACATGCCAGTGTCGCCACGCCGGTAAAGCACGATCATGGTTTCGTTGACGTCGTTCACCTTGTCGCCAAGCTTCAGCGTATCGACCAGCCCCTTCAGGTGAAAGGCGATCGGCAGCGAAGCCATGGCGCGCAGCTGGTCGGCGATTGTCTCCAGCCCCTCGACCGATTTGCCCGAAGCCTCGGCGTCCTTGGCAAGCTTGACGTCGAGCACCGGCGCACCGCCAGCCTGGCGGGCGACTTCGCATACAGGTAGCGCCACCATCGCCGACAGCAACCAAGGTTTCATCTTGGCGACGGTCGCTGGCGGGATGCCACGCGCATCGAGCGCCTTGTTGACCACCGCCGCATCCTCCGGCGACAGCAGCGACGAAAGCGTCGTCTTGTCGGTGAACATCATCAGATCCGGCTCTTTCAGCAGTGCTGCCATCATCTTCTGCTTGTCGAGCACTTCGGTGGTCTCGATGATGACGGTGCCAGCCGCATCGAATGCCTTCTGCGCGGCGGGTGGCAGCGTGGTGACGCGCGGGTCGGTAACGTGCATGGTGCCGAACAGGAAGGACGGTTTTTCGCCCGATTTTTCGAGCTTCCACAGCAGGCCCTTGCCGTTCGGCGTCGCTGCCGCGTCTGCCTCGATCTTGCGGTAGGCAGCCGGGTCGTCCTTTTGCAGCGCGCTCAGCATATCGCTACCGCCGCAGGCCGAAGTCTCGGCGCGTGCCTTGCCCGCGGCGAGCAGCGCGACGATGAGGAAAGAGAGGAAAAACAGGGCGTTGAGCGCGACGAGCAGCTTCAGCGACATATGGGTCGCGCGGTCGGCGATGGCGATGAGGCGTTTCATGCTGCGCTTCTAGGCGCAAAAAGCGGCAAAACGGTTAACCGGCGCATCAAAATTGTTGCGAGATGGCCACCGACACATGCATCGATCACGCACGAGGATGAGCTGCTTCGTAAATCTCGAGCAGCCTGGCGGTGTCGACGCCGGTGTATATCTGGGTTGTCGACAGGCTGGCGTGGCCGAGCAACTCCTGGATGGTGCGCAGGTCGCCGCCGCGCCCTAGCAGATGCGTGGCGAAGGAATGGCGCAGCGCATGCGGCGTCGCCGTGTCGGGCAGGTTGAGCGCCGAGCGCAGCTTGGCCATGTCGCGCTGGACGATTGCCGGGTTGAGCGGGCCGCCGCGGGCACCGCGAAACAGCAGGCCCTTGGGATCGAGATGCCAGGGACACAAGCGGCGGTATTCGGCAATCGCCCGCAGTGCCACCGGCAGCACCGGCACCAGCCGGGTCTTGCCACCCTTGCCGGTGACGCGCAGCACGGTATCACCAGGTGAGGAAAGATCGGCGCCCGACAGGCCGAGCGCCTCGGAGATCCGCAAGCCGGACCCATAGAGCAGGGTCAGCACGGCGGCGTTGCGCGCGGCAATCCACGGCTCCTCCGCCAGTTGGCCTTCCACCGAGACGACGTGTTTTGCATCGCTTGCGGTCAGCGGCTTGGGCAGCGATTTCGGCTGCCGCGGCGCGCGCAAGGCTGTCGCACCTGCCGCATTGGCGAGGCCGCGCCGTTCCAGGAAACGCAGCAGCGAGCGGATGCCGGCCAGCCCGCGCCCGAGCGTGCGGGCGCCGGCGCCCTCGGCACGGCGGGCAGCGAGAAAGCCGCGCAGATCGGCGGGGCGCAGATCGGCGATGTCGGAAATGCCGGGCGAGCCGCCGCAATGGCCGGTCAGGAAATGCAGGAACTGGCGCGTGTCGCGCTCATAGGCCTCGACGGTTTCGGGCGATAGCCGGCGTTCGCGCGCCAGCATCTTCAGCCAGGCCTCGCGCGCCGCCTGCAGGTCGGGTTTTGCCGGTATGAGGAATTCCTGCATTGCACTCTTCCAGTTCCCCGCCATCTTCCGGCACGCGGGTTAGGAAGCGGTGAAGAGCGGCGTCATTGAAATGACGACGGGCTGGGGTTAGAGCAAGGCAAAGGATTTTCCGCAGATGATCAAGCCGCAAAACCCCGTCCAGATGGCCGTGATCGGTGCCGCGCATGGCATCAAGGGCGAATTGCGCGTCAAGAGCTTTACCGGCGACCCGCTGGCGCTGGCCGATTACGGTCCGCTCTACGCCAGGGATGGCCGCGCCTTCCAGATCGTCGACATCAGGCCCGCCAACACCGTGGTGGTGGTGCGGTTCAAAGGCGTCAACGACCGCAATGCCGCCGAGGCGCTGGCCGGCACCGAATTGTTCGTCGACCGTTCGGTGTTGCCCGATGAGGGCGAAGAGGATGAATTCTACCATGCCGACCTCGTCGGACTGGAGGTCAAGGATGACATCGGTGCCATCATCGGCAAGGTCGTCGCCGTGCATAATTTCGGCGGCGGCGACATTCTCGACGTGACGCTGGCGGGGCGCAAAGGCGTGCTCATCCCGTTCACGCAGGCCGCTGTTCCGGAAGTGTCGATCGCCGGCGGCTTTGTCCGCGTTGATCCAGCCGCCGCAGGGTTGGTCGAGGACGAGGACGGCGAGCCTCCCGCTGACGACGGTTTCGACCCCAAGGGCAGGCCGCGCGGGCCTAGGGACGCCGGAGGCAACCGGTGAGTTTTTCGGCTTCGGTGCTGACGCTCTATCCCGAGATGTTTCCCGGCGCGCTTGGCCTGTCGCTGGCCGGCCGCGCGCTCGAGACCGGCATTTGGTCGCTCGAAACGATCCAGATCCGCGACTTTGCCAGCGATCGTCACCGTACCGTCGATGACACGCCGGCCGGCGGCGGCGCCGGCATGGTGATGCGGGCAGACGTGCTGGCCAGCGCCATCGACCATGCCTCGCCGGCAGCCGATCCACGTCCGCGCCTGCTGATGAGCCCGCGCGGCAAGCCGCTGACGCAGGCACGGGTGCGCGAGCTCGCCGGCGGGCCGGGTGCGGTGATCGTCTGCGGCCGCTTCGAAGGCGTCGACCAGCGGGTCATTGAATCGCGCGGCCTCGAGGAAGTTTCGATCGGCGACTTCATCCTGTCCGGCGGCGAGCCGGCGGCACTCGTGCTGCTCGACGCCGTGGTGCGCCTGCTGCCCGGCGTCATGGGCAATGCGGTATCGGGCGAGGAAGAGAGCTTTGAAAACGGCCTGCTCGAACATCCGCATTATACGCGGCCGCAGGAGTTCGAGGGCCGGCCGATTCCCGAAGTGCTGATTTCGGGCAATCACAGGAAGATCGCGGCTTGGCGGCGGGCCGAAGCGGAGAGGCTGACGAAGGAGCGACGGCCGGATCTTTCAGCCGCTCAGCCCTTGTCGAAATAGTAGAAAGCCAGGAACAGGCCGACGGCGATGACGAAGCCGCGCACCGCGTTCTGCGGCACGCGCCTAGCGATCCAGACGCCGGCATAGCCGCCCAGCGCGCCACCCGGGATCATGATGATCGCCTGCAGCCAGGCAATGACGCCGCCCGAGACGAAGACGAGGATGGCAACCGCAGCGATGACCACGGCCAGCATGTTCTTCAGTGCGTTCAGCCGGTGATAGTCGCCGGACTGGGTGAGACCGAGCGTCGCCAGCATCATGACGCCCATGCCGGCGCCGAAGAAGCCGCCATAGGCGGCGGTGGCGAACTGCGCCAGCGACCCGACCAGAGAACCCACCGCGGCCTCATGCTCCGGCTTGGGCGCCGGCTTCAGCCATGGCCCGGCAGCAAACAATGCGGTTGCCGCCAGCAGCAGCCACGGCACCAAGGCGCGGAAGGACGGGTTGTCGAGCCCTAGAAGGATGAGCGCGCCAGACAGCGCACCGAGAGCCGAAATGAGGCTGAGCAGCAGTGCGCCGCGCCAGAAATGCTTGATGTCGTGCCAATAGGCGAGCGTCGAGGTGATGTAGCCGGGGAACTGCGTCACCGACGATGTCGCATTGGCGACGATCGGCGGCAGGCCGGCCAGGGTCATGGCGCCAAAGGTTATGAACGTGCCGCCGCCGGCAACGGCATTGACCGCGCCTGATAGAAAGCCGGCGAGAAAGAGCAGGACCGCGTCCAAGATTGGCATGAGGGGTGTCGTCGCTGGAGGAAAATGCTTATCTTCCGGCTTAGGAAGCTTGACGCGCGGGCGCAACCCCCTGGACCACAAGCGATCACGGGATTGCCACAGCGGGCGCCAGCCCAAGAAGCAGCGCAAAAAAGAAACGGCCCAAAAAAGAAACGGCGAAGACGTGACAAAGCGCCGAAATAGCTGTATGTGCGCGCCGAACCGGAAGAAAAATCTGCCAAGAGCGATCTTCTGGCCCGTCAACAATGACGGTGTAGTCGCCCCTGCCCGATGTTCTCGAACAGACGTTCTCGAACGAAGGGCATAGCCGAGCGGTCGATGCGACTGCAAGGCGAGTGTCGGGCGCTCTGACTGTCGGAAGAACAAGAAGTGGATTTTTGAGATGGACATCCTCCGTCAGATCGAGGCCGAGCAGGCCGCCAAGATCGAAGCCAAGCGCAAGCTCCCCGAATTCCAGCCCGGCGATACCGTGCGCGTCCAGGTCCGTGTGACCGAAGGCACCCGCACCCGCGTCCAGGCCTATGAGGGCGTCGTCATCGCCCGCGCCGGCGCCGGCTTCCAGGAAAACTTCACCGTCCGCAAGATCTCCTACGGCGAAGGCGTGGAGCGGGTGTTCCCGGTCTATTCGCCGATGGTCGAGGGCGTCGAGATCGTGCGCCGCGGCAAGGTGCGTCGCGCCAAGCTGTACTATTTGCGAGACCGTCGCGGCAAATCGGCCCGCATTTCGGAAAACACCGGCGTGCGCGCCCGCAAGCTCAACGACGAAGAGCGCGATGCGCTGAACGCCGAGAAGGCGCGCATCGAGGCCGAGAAAGTGGCCGCCGCCCAGGCGCTGGCCGCCGAGAAGGCCGCGCAGGACGCCGCCGAGAAGAAGGCCGCCGACGAGGCCGCCAAGGCCGCGGAAGCAACTGCCGCCGAATAAGGCGTCTTCAAAACTCATGGTTTTGGAAAGGCGGCTTCGGCCGCCTTTTTATTTCACGAGGTGGATTCGATTTTGCCGGTCCGCAATCGATACGGATCGTTCTGTAATTGCCGCCGTTGAAAGCATTGGAATTCATTTTCGTGCCGAGCGGCGCATCAGAGCGGCTTGCAAGGCGCCTGCGGAAAGCTAAAGTCGGCGCCGGATTTCCTGCATGCCTCGGTCGATCGAGGCGGTTCAGTTCCTGGGGAGCATAGTCATGATCAATTCGAAACTGCTGCTGGCCGGCCTGCTGGCTTGCCTTCTCGTGCCGGTCGCGGCTCTGGCGCAGGCGCTGCCCGACCTCGGCGGCAAGAAGGTGGTGGTGGTGACCGAAAACGCCTATCCGCCGCTGCAGTTCATCGATGCCAAGACCGGCAAGCAGATCGGTTGGGAATATGACGCGATGAACGAGATCGCCAAACGGCTGAATTTCAAGGTCGAGTACCAGAATACCTCTTGGGACGCGATGATCCAGGCGGTTTCCGACAATCAGTACAACATCGGCATGACCGGCATCACCATCAAGGACGACCGCAAGCAGAAGGTCGATTTCTCCGATCCGTATATGCGCTCGGAACAGTTCATGCTGGTGCGCGGCGACGAGAAGCGCTTCACCGATGCAAAGACGTTCGCCGCCTTCAAGGACGGGCTGATCGGCGCGCAGGCCGGCACCACGCCCTTCTACACCGCCGTCTACAGCGTGCTCGACGGCAACGAGCAGAACCCGCGCATCAAGCTGTTCGAGACGTTCGGCGCGACGGTGCAGGCACTGAAGGCCGGCGACGTCGACGTCGTGCTCACCGACGGCACTGCCGGCAAGGGCTATGTCGATGCGTCCAATGGCGGCCTTAAGCTGATCGGCGGCCCACTCGGCACCGAGGATTTCGGCTTCATCTTCCCCAAGGGCTCCGACCTGGTGAAGCCGGTCAACGCGGCAATCGCCGCGCTCAAGGCCGACGGTACGCTCGACGCGCTCAACAAGAAGTGGTTCCTTGATTACAAGATGGGGCAGTAGGCCCGCTTGTTGCGCGCATTTCATGACGATTGTGCGCGGGAACTCGCGCTGACTCTGCGCTCGTACACCCCCCTCTGTCCTGCCGGACATCTCCCCCTCAAGGGGGGAGATCGGATTTCGCATCGGCTTTCGCCAATTTTCAGTGTTGCAGAACGGGCCGCGAGGTCAAAGCTGCCGATCTCCCCCCTGGAGGGGGAGATCGCCGGCAGGCCAGAGGGGGGTGTGACAGAACGCTGCCTTCGTGACTCTGTTATCGGTACCGCTTGATGCCGTCGGCGCCTCTCGCCTCAGCCAAATCCGACTTCCCGTGGTGGCTTGCCGTGGCCGTGGCGATCGCCTTGGCCGCCGCCATCTTCATCGCTGCCAGCGACCTCTATGCCCAGGTCTTCGCAACCGTCGCCAAGGGCATCGGCGTCACCATCTTCGTCACGGTGGTCGCCTTCGCGCTGGCTTGCGCGATCGGCCTCGGCGTCGCGCTGATGGGCCTGTCGGGCTCACGCTGGCTCAGCCAGATCGGCCGCTTCTACGTCGAGATCATCCGCGGCGTGCCGATGCTGGTGCTGTTGTTCTGGATCGCCTTTGCCGGGGCGCCGGCCTTCGTCGCGGCATGGAACGCGCTGACGGCGCCGCTGCAAAGCGCCGGCCTCTTCGGTGAGCTGCTGGTACGCGACGTGTCGTTGCTTTGGCGCGCCGTCATGGCGCTGACCATCGGCTATTCCGCCTTCATCTCGGAGGTGTTCCGCGCCGGTATCCAGGCGGTCGAGAAGGGGCAGATCGAGGCGGCCAAGGCGCTCGGGCTGACGCGCACCCAGCGCTTCCGGCTGGTCATCTTTCCGCAGGCGATCCGCACCATCCTGCCGCCGCTCGGCAATGATTTCGTCGCCATGGTCAAGGATTCCTCGCTGGTCTCGGTGCTCGGCGTCGCCGACATCACCCAGATGGGCAAGATCTACGCCGCTGGCTCGTTCCGCTTCTTCGAAACCTATTCGATCGTCGCCTATATCTATCTCATCCTGACCGTCGGCCTGTCGTTGGCCTTGCGGGCGCTGGAGAAGCGGCTCCGCCACCAGCATGGGGAATAGAAGGCAGGCGAAAACGGCGCTACCATCGAGCGGACGCGACCGGGGAGGACCGATGATCATCGACAAAGCCAATGCGGCGCTGGAAGCGGTCTATACGGCCGACACGCCTGAGACGCTCGCCAAGGCCTATGCGCAATGGGCCGCGACCTATGACGGCGAAACCGCGGCGCTCGGCTATCTCCTGCCGTTCCTGATCACCGCCTGGGTGGCGCGCCATGTGCCGCCGGGCGAAGGGCCGCTGCTCGACGCCGGCTGCGGCACCGGCCTGTCGGGGCCGCCGCTCAAGGCGCTCGGCTACCACGATATTGCCGGGCTCGACCTGTCGCAGGACATGCTGAAAATCGCCGGCAGCCGGCAGGCCTACAGCGAGCTGAAACAGGCGATGCTCGGCGGGCCATTGCCTTGGGCGGACGGGTATTTCCGCGCCTTTTTCTCGACCGGCGTGTTCACCATAAGCCACGCACCGGCGTCGGGCCTGCATGAACTGGTACGGATCACCAGGACGGGCGGCCACGCCATCTTCACGGTCCGCGACCAGGTTTTTGAAAGCGGCGGGTTTCAAGCCGTGTTTGGCGAACTGGAGCAGGCGAAAAAATGGCGGCCGGTCGAGGAGAGCCCGTGGTTCCGCTGCTACGCAATCGCCGAGCCCGACGCGCTGGTGAAGACCTTCGTGTTCGAGGTGCTGTGAAGCGCCTGCGAAGGCAGACGCGATTGCTGAAAAGCCAAAACATTGATATGAGCAGCGCCATGGAAGAGCTTTTTGGCGATCCGGCCTATAAAGGTTTCGTGCTGCAGGACAGGAAACGCCTGCCGTCGCGATTTTCCGCGCGCGTCTGCGGGGCGCTGACCAGCCGACTTAGCTAGGGCAGACTCGCCAGGCTGTTTCGCCGGTCCGACCGGCGTCGTTTTCCCTTTTTAATTCGACGGATTTACGCAAATGAGCGCACCGCGCACCCTCTACGACAAGATTTTCGACGACCATGTTGTCGACCGCCAGGACGACGGCACCTGCCTGCTCTATATCGACCGCCATCTGGTCCACGAAGTCACCAGCCCGCAGGCTTTCGAAGGCCTGCGCATGACCGGCCGCAAGGTTCGGCATCCGGAAAAGACGCTGGCCGTGGTCGACCACAATGTGTCGACCTCGCCCGAGCGCAAGTTCGGCATCAAGAACGAGGAAAGCCGCATTCAGGTCGAGGCGCTGGCCAAGAACGCCAAGGATTTCGGTATCGAATATTATTCCGAGAAGGATATCCGCCAGGGCATCGTCCACATCATCGGTCCCGAGCAAGGCTTTACGCTGCCCGGCATGACCATCGTCTGCGGCGACAGCCACACCTCGACGCATGGCGCGTTCGGGGCGCTGGCGCATGGCATCGGCACCTCGGAAGTCGAGCATGTGCTGGCGACGCAGACGCTGATCCAGCGCAAGGCCAAGAACATGCTGGTGCGCGTCGACGGCGCACTGCCGGAAGGCGTCACCGCCAAGGACATCATCCTCGCCATCATCGGCGAGATCGGCACGGCCGGCGGCACCGGCTATGTCATCGAATATGCCGGCGAGGCAATCCGTGCGCTGTCGATGGAAGGCCGCATGACGATCTGCAACATGTCGATCGAAGCCGGCGCGCGCGCCGGCCTGATCGCGCCCGACGAGACCACCTTCGCCTATGTCAAGGACAAGCCGCGCGCCCCCAAGGGCGAAGCCTGGGACGCCGCGCTCGCCTACTGGAAGACGCTGCAGTCCGACGAAGGCGCGCATTTCGACAAGATGGTCGTGCTCGACGCGGCAAAGCTGCCGCCGATCGTCTCCTGGGGCTCCTCGCCCGAGGACGTGGTCTCGGTGCAAGGCATCGTGCCGAACCCGGACGACATCACTGATGAGAACAAGCGCACCTCCAAGCAGCGCGCACTCGACTATATGGGCCTGAAGCCGGGCACCAAGATCACCGATATCGAACTCGATCGCGTCTTCATCGGCTCCTGCACCAATGGCCGCATCGAGGATCTGCGCGCCGCCGCCAAGGTGATCGAGGGCAGACAAGTCAATCCGCGGGTCAGTGCGATGATCGTGCCGGGCTCCGGCCTGGTCAAGGAACAGGCAGAGGCCGAAGGCCTCGACAAGATATTTGTCGCCGCCGGCTTTGACTGGCGTGAGCCGGGCTGCTCGATGTGCCTTGCCATGAACGACGACCGGCTGAAGCCGCATGAGCGCTGCGCCTCGACCTCGAATCGCAATTTTGAGGGGCGCCAAGGTTTCAAGGGCCGGACGCATCTGGTGTCGCCGGCAATGGCCGCGGCGGCGGCGATCGCCGGCCATTTCGTCGACATCCGCGAGTGGAAATAGGGCAGGCGCGCGCAGTCGGATATGAGGAGCCCGAGCCGCAATGCGGTTCGGGCATTCTTCAGTCGGGCCGCCTGACGAATTCGTGGAATCCCTCACGGCGGCCGGGTTGGTCCTTTGCGACGACCAGCGCCAGTTGGCGCTCGTCGAAGAGTTTGAACCATTCATCCCATTCGACCAGTTCATAGCCGCCGGCATTGACCGGACGTTCGGCCTCATCCTGGTCCTGATAGGCATGCTGGCCGAAGACCAGCCTCAGCATGGGCTGCGTTCCGGCTTCGGGCGACACGTCGACGATCGCCGGAAAGCCGGCGCGTGCCGCGGCCCATGAGCGAATTGCATCGTGATCGGTCAGCATGATCGTGTCGGCCATCGGAGCGTCTCCTGGTTGCCGTCGTGAAACGCCGCTCGCCGTTCGCGGTTCCGCCCAGCGGCTTTGTCGACGTACCTGTCGTATATTCGCTTTCGCTTAACCGCTTGTTTGGGCTTCCGCTCTAAGGTCCTCCAAGGGGAAGCGAGGGGAAATTACAGCGCTTGGACACCGGCCTGCTCATAGCGCTGCTCAATCCAGGCATCGCCCTCACACTCGGCGCGGCATTTCTCGTGCTGTGGTTCTATCAGCGCCACCGTCCCTATCTGGCTGTGCTGGCGGCGGGCTACTCGGCCTCGGCCGCAGGCTTCCTGCTCCAGTATTTCACGCTGCCGGTCGGCATGGCGCCGACCAAGCTCATCTCGATCCTGTGCTTCACCTTCGCCACCTGCTGTCTCGCCGGCGCGGTCATTGCGCGCTATGGGCGGCGCGTGCCTTACCCGGCGGTCGGCATTCTGGCCTGCGGCGGCCTGGCCGCGTTCTCGTGGTTTCTTTTTGCCCGGCCGGATCTCACCTGGCGCATCCTTGCCATCAATTTCAGCTTCGGCGGCATCAGCCTGGTTGTCGCCGCCGAGTTGCGCGTGGTGCGCAACAACGGCCCGACAGAAATGATCCTGTTCGTGCTGTCGCTGCTTTCCGGCCTGAACTTCCTGGGGCGGACGCTTGCCGTCGTCATCGCGCATGGGCCGTTCACCAGCTATGAAGGGCTTTACTCCTCGTCCTACTGGACGACGGCTCTGCTGTCGCATGCATTGCTGTCGCTGCTTATTGCGCTTTGCCTGTTCGGCGCCGCCGCGCTCGATGTGATGAAGGCCCTGAAGACCGAAACCCTGACAGACCCGCTGTCGGGCCTGCTCAACCGCCGCGGCTTCGAGGAGCGCGCCATGCTTGTCCTGCAGCACTGTGCCACGGCGCAATTGCCGGTTGCGCTGGTGCTTGCCGATCTCGATCATTTCAAGGCGCTCAACGATCAGCATGGCCACGCGGCCGGCGATCGCGTCATCGCCGACTTCGCTGCCAAGCTTCTGTCGGCTGCAGGTACGCGCGGCGTTGCCGGCCGTATCGGCGGCGAAGAGTTCGCCGTGCTGATACCGCTCAGCGACCTTGGCGCGGCAAGACTGTTTGCCGAAGCCATTCGCACGGTCTATTCGGCGGGCAGAATCGACGGACTTCCGCCCGACACAAGGGTGACCGCGAGCTTCGGCGTGGCCGCCCGCACCAGCGACGAAGGGCTGGACCCGCTGATGCGCCGCGCCGACGAAGCGCTCTACAAAGCCAAAAGGAGTGGCCGCGACAGCGTATGCCTGTCCTATCAGCGGCCTGAAACGGTCGTCCTTCCCAATCGGACCAGTGCTGGCTGAGCGTCAGCGGCGGCTTCGAATTAACGTCTTTTTCGCGCGTTGGTGATTTGCTGTTCGGGGGGAGTGCCAAAACGCCATGGGCAGCGCTAATTTCATCCTGCTGATCAACCTGTTCGTTACCGGGCTGCTGGCGGCGGCCTTCATGACGATCGCGGTCTATGACGCCGGCCGGGTGTCGGCACGCTGGCTGGCGTTCGGCTATGTGCTCGGCACGGCTTATTTCGCGATCGAGTTCAGCATTCCTCCCTTCGACAATGCGCGCCCCGTGGTTGTCGCCGCCTTTGCCGCCTTCCTTGGCGCTACCGTCGCCTTCAATGGCGGGCTTGCCCATAAATACCGCGTTTCGCCGCCTTGGCCGCCGATGCTGTTCTTCCTGGTCTTCGCCACCCTCGCGGTCCACTTCGTGCAGGACCTGCCACGCCAATCCTTTGTGCGAATGGCGGCCTACCAGCTTCCCTATGCGGCTATGCAGTTCACCGGGCTGGCGATCGTCTTGTCGTCCAGGCAAAGACGCGAGCGGCTCGACTATATGCTGATGGCTGTCCTGGCGGCCAGCACCTTGCAGTTCGCCAGCAAACCCTTCATCGCCCATGCGCTTGGTGGCTGGGGCGCCAATCCGCAATCTTATGCGCAGACCAGCTATGCGTTGGTGTCGCAGTCGGTCGGCACCGTGTTCGGCCTGGCGCTTGCGCTGGTGACATTGGCTATCCTGGTCCGCGACGTGCTCGCCGAGGCGACGTCGAAATCGGAAACCGACACGCTTTCGCGGCTGCTCAACCGTGGCGGCTTCGAGCGCCATGCCGAGATCGCGCTGCGTGACGCCATGCGGCGCGCCGTTCCAGCGGCACTGGTCATTGCCGATCTCGACCATTTCAAGCGCATCAACGATACTTACGGCCACGCGTCGGGCGATCGGGTCATCGAGACCTTTGCCGGGTTTCTCCGCGATGCCGCGGCCGACCATCATGTCGCCGGCCGCATCGGCGGCGAGGAATTCGCTATTTTCCTGCCGGGGACCAATCTAGCCGCCGCCCGGCTCTTTGCCGAGGGCACGCGTAGCGCCTTCGGTGCCACGCCGATCGACTGCCTGCCCGCGGATCACCGCTGCAGCGCCAGCTTCGGCATTGCCGAGCTTGGTCCGGGCGAAAGCTTTTCCGACCTGCTGCGGCGCGCCGACAAAGCGCTCTATCAGGCGAAGGGCAGCGGTCGCGATTGCGTGCGTGTCTCGGCGGGGCCGGCTGTTGCCCTGCCGGCGCCGTCAACCAAGGGCGGCGTGGCCGTCAGCGGCAGGGGCTGAGCTCCGGCATTTCGCCGTCGGAGAGGCCGTACATATAGCTGCGGCCCTTGACGAAAACCGGCGGCCTATAGCAGTCGCCGCCGCGGACATCGTCCGATTCGTTTTCGTAGATCACGTCGGGCTGGCCGGCGCTGGTGTAGTCGGACAATTCCTTGGCCAGCTTGCCCTCGCCAACGAGGATACGCTTGTAGCCGGCGGCGCTGTCGATGACGAGATTGCCGAAGGAATCGGCATAGACGCGGTCATGATGGCGCGTCCCGGCGAATGCCGGTGCGACGACGCCGACGGCGAGCGCCGCCAATAGGAACCAGGGAAGGCGCGATCCTGCTGAATTCGAATGCATGGCGTGCTGCTCCATTGCTGAGAGGCAAGCCTCCTCGAATCAGAAATTAACCTTTTATTAACCTTTGTTAAGAGGGCAACCGCAGCAGGGGCGAGGTCTCGGAAAATATGGTTAATACTCGATCGCCCACCGGCCATCATTCGGCCATGCCTTGTTCCCACCATCCCCAGCATCGGGCGCGACTCGAAAAGCATGAAATCCGGTGGCTTGCCGGAGCATCGCGGCGGGCTCGATACGCGGGGGGAAAGCAGCAAATGAGATTACGCCGCACGTTTCGGATGGCGCTGGCCATTCCGCCGCTGCTGGCTGCCGCCGCCTGCGCGCCGCAGACCAGCGCGCCCAAGCTCGGCAACACGGCCGCCGCTTCCGTGTCGCTTGCTCCCGCCGCTAGCGAACCGACGGCACCGCAGCCGCGCACAGCTACTTACAACTGCGCCGACGGTAGCGTGATAACCATCGAGAATCTCGGCACGTCGGTGCGCGTCCTCGGCCAGAACGGCGCCAGCGCCGAGCTGCCGGCGTCACCGGCCAATCAGACCAGCCGTTACGGCGAGGCGCATGACGCAATCGTGATCGATGGGCGTGAGGCGCTGGTGATGAAGGGCGGTGCATCACCGCTGGCCTGCAAGCGCTGATCCGCCCCTTGCGCCAGCCATATTTTGCAGTGCGGCGACATTGTGCCGGCGCAAGGCGACAGCCCTAATCGATTGAAGCTGAAGCCTCGCTTTCATCAGACTAAATTACGTTTTCGAAACGGTTTTCCGGCTTTGACGCGGTGCAAAAAGAGCATTAGAAACCGGCTGTCCGAAGTCGCAACCGGAAGCGGTAATGCCGCATTCCCACCTGAGGCTCCAGAGACGCCGAACTGGGGGAGCCATGAGCAAATCACCAGCCACCCGCGAATTTGCCAGACGTGAACGGCCGCTTTCGCCGCATCTGACCGTCTATCGGCCGCCGATCACCATGACGATGTCGATCGTCCACCGCATCACCGGCGGGGCGCTCTATTTCGGCACGCTGCTGGTCGCGCTGTGGCTGATGGCGGCGGCGAGCTCGGAGGCGACCTTCAATGCCGTCAACTGGGCCTTCGGCTCGTGGCTGGGACGGCTGGTGCTGTTCGGCTACAGCTGGGCGCTGATGCACCACATGCTGGGCGGTGTGCGCCATCTTATCTGGGACACTGGGGCAGGGCTGGAAAAGCATACGGCATCGAGGATCGCCTGGGCGACGCTGGCCGGCTCGGTCACGCTGACGCTGCTGATCTGGATTGCCGGCTACATGGCGCGGGGAGCCTGACATGAACGGCAAGAACCCCGACATGCGCACGCCGCTGGCCAAGGTCCGCGGCCTCGGTTCCGCCCGCGAGGGCACCGGCCATTTCTGGCGCCAGCGGCTGACGGCGATCTCCAACATCCCGCTGGTCCTGTTCTTCGTCGGCTTCCTGATCGCACTCAACGGCGCCAGCTATCTCGAGGTGCGCGCCGCACTTGCCAATCCGTTCGTTGCACTGGTGCTGGCGCTGGTGCTGTTGTCGGTGCTCTACCACATGCGGCTCGGCATGCAGGCGATCATCGAAGACTATGTGCATGGCGAAGGCACCAGGCTGGCGCTGCTCGCCCTCAACACATTCTTTCCCGTAGTCGTCGGCGTCGCTTCGGTCTTCGCCCTGCTTAAACTGGCATTTGGAGGCTGATTTTTTGGCCAAGGACGCGAAGAACGCCAACACGGCTTCCGCCTATAGCTATGTCGATCACAAATTCGACGTCGTGGTCGTCGGCGCCGGCGGCGCCGGCCTGCGCGCCGCGCTCGGCATGGCTGAGCAGGGCCTGCGCACCGCCTGCATCACCAAAGTGTTCCCGACGCGCTCGCATACGGTTGCGGCGCAGGGCGGCATCGCCGCCTCGCTCGCCAATATGGGGCCCGACAACTGGCAGTGGCATCTCTTCGACACCGTCAAAGGCTCAGATTGGCTGGGCGACACCGACGCTCAAGAATACATGGTGCGCGAAGCGCCGGCGGCGGTCTACGAGCTCGAGCACTACGGCGTTCCCTTCAGCCGCACCGAGGACGGGAAAATCTACCAGCGGCCGTTCGGCGGCATGATGATGAATTTCGGCGAGGGGCCGCCGGTGCAGCGCACCTGTGCGGCCGCCGACCGCACCGGCCACGCCATGCTGCACACGCTCTACGGCCAGTCGCTGAAGCACAATGCGCAGTTCTTTATCGAGTATTTCGCGCTCGACCTGATCATGGAGCCGGACGGCACCTGCACCGGCGTCGTCGCCTGGAACCTCGACGACGGCACCATCCACCGCTTTTCGGCCAAGATGGTGGTGCTGGCGACCGGCGGCTATGGCCGCGCCTATTTCTCGGCCACCTCGGCGCATACCTGCACCGGCGATGGCGGCGGCATGGCCGCACGCGCAGGCCTGCCGCTGCAGGATATGGAGTTCGTGCAGTTCCACCCGACCGGCATATACGGCGCCGGCTGCCTGATCACCGAGGGCGCGCGCGGCGAGGGCGGCTATCTCGTCAATTCCGAGGGCGAGCGCTTCATGGAGCGCTACGCGCCGTCAGCCAAGGATCTGGCTTCGCGCGACGTGGTTTCGCGCTGCATGACGCTGGAAATCCGCGAGGGCCGCGGCGTCGGCCCGAAGAAGGATCACATTTTCCTGCATCTCGACCATCTCGACCCGGCCGTTCTGCACGAGAGGCTTCCGGGTATTTCGGAATCGGCAAAGATCTTTGCCGGCGTCGACCTGACCAAGGAGCCGATCCCGGTGCTGCCGACGGTCCACTACAATATGGGCGGCGTGCCGACCAATTACTGGGGCGAGGTGCTGAACCCGACGGCGTCGAATCCGGACCAGGTGTCGCCCGGGCTGATGGCGGTCGGCGAAGCCGGCTGCGCCTCGGTGCACGGTGCTAACCGGCTGGGCTCCAACTCGCTGATCGACCTGGTGGTGTTCGGCCGTGCGGCGGCAATCCGGGCCGGCCAGGTGATCGACCGCACATCGGCGATCCCTTCGCCCAACGAGGCCGCCGTCGAAAAGATAATGGACCGCTTCGACCGGCTGCGTCACGCCAACGGCTCGACGCCGACAGCGGTTTTGCGCGAAAAGATGCAGAAGGCGATGCAGGAGGACGCGGCGGTGTTCCGCACCCAGGAATCGCTGGAAAGCGGCTGCAGGCGCATTTCGCAGATCTGGGGTGAACTCGGCGACGTCAAGGTGTTTGACCGCTCGATGATCTGGAACTCCGACCTGGTCGAGACGCTGGAGCTGGAAAACCTGATGGCCAACGCCATCACCACCGTCTACGGCGCCGAGGCGCGCAAGGAAAGCCGCGGCGCGCACGCGCGGGAGGACTTTTCGGCCCGCGACGACGCCAACTGGCGCAAGCATACGCTGGCTCGGCTCAACGAGGCCGGCGAGGTGGCGCTCACCTACCGGCCGGTGCACACCGAAACGCTGCTTAAGGAAGCAGACGGCGGCATCAACCCGGCCAAGATCGCGCCAAAGGCCAGGGTGTATTGAGGTCATGATGAAACATCTGATCGCCTTGGCATTTCTGGTTGGCGTCGGAGTGCACTCGGCGTCTGCCGAGACGGTCTATATCTATGACAACGCTGACAAAATCTCGAAAATGGTGAATGATATTCCCGTTTGGAAAGATGCCGCCACGGCCCAATCGTCAAGTCGAAATTTTTATTCCAAGAACGTCGGGCACATCAGATGTCTGGCAAGGCCTCCGGCCAGTGGCGCACTAAAGCAAATCGGGAAAGCATTTGAAGTGCGCGTATATGCCCGCTGTACCGGCTTCGTGAACGCCCTCTACGTTCATACGGAGAAGTAGAATGGCGTCGGCGGCAGCAGGATATTCCGGCACGCCTCTTCCGGCCAAGCTCGGCCTGAAGGACGGGATGACCGCGGCCTTCATCGCGCTGCCGGCGGAACTGGACGATCTGGCCGACGCCGTCGGTTTTGCCGGTGTCGACCGGCTGGCCGACTGGTCGGCGATTTCTGGCATTCGCCGGAAATATGATGCCGTTCACGCCTTCACCAGGCAGCGTGTCGAGATCGAGGACCGTCTCGGCGACGTCGAAGCGGCGATCAAGCGGGACGGCATGGTCTGGGTGTCATGGCCGAAGAAGGCATCGAAAGTGCCGACCGACGTCACCGAGGACGTTATCCGCACAGAGGCGCTGAAGCTCGACCTCGTCGACGTCAAGGTCGCCGCCGTGAACGAGATCTGGTCCGGGCTGAAGCTCGTCATCCGAAAGGACCTGAGGTAATGGTCGAACTCACGCTTCCGAAAAACTCGAAGATCATGGCCGGAAAAACCTGGCCGAAGCCGGAGGGCGCGACCAATCTGCGCGAATACCGCATCTACCGCTGGTCGCCGGACGATGACGAGAACCCGCGCATGGATACGTATTTCGTCGACATGGACGATTGCGGGCCGATGGTGCTCGACGCGCTGCTCTGGATCAAGAACAAGATCGACCCGACGCTGACGCTGCGCCGCTCCTGCCGCGAAGGCATTTGCGGCTCGTGCGCCATGAACATCGACGGGTCGAACACGCTGGCCTGCACCAAGGGCTGCGACGACATTTCCGGCGCGATCAAGGTCTATCCGCTGCCGCACATGGCTGTGGTCAAGGACCTGGTGCCCGACCTCACCAATTTCTACGCCCAGCACGCCTCGATCGAGCCGTGGCTGAAGACGGTGTCGCCCGAGCCGGCCAAGGAATGGCTGCAGAGCCATGAGGACCGCGAAAAGCTCGACGGGCTCTACGAGTGCATATTGTGCGCCTGCTGCTCGACCTCCTGCCCGAGCTACTGGTGGAACGGCGAGCGCTATCTCGGCCCGGCGACGCTGCTGCAGGCCTATCGCTGGCTGATCGATTCCAGGGACGAGGCGACGGGCGAGCGGCTCGACAATCTCGAAGACCCGTTCCGGCTCTATCGCTGCCACACCATCATGAACTGCGCCCAGACTTGCCCCAAAGGGCTCAACCCGGCCAAGGCGATCGCCGAGATCAAGAAGATGATGGTGGAGCGACGGGTGTAGGCGGCGGGCGAGTTGCAGCCGAGATCGTCTCGTCCGCAGCGATCCTTCGCGCCCCCCTCTGTCCTGCCGGACATCTCCCCCTCAAGGGGGGAGATTAGCAGCTTGGAGGACAGCGCCCTTTCTGCAGCCTTGAAAAGTGGCGAAGCGGTGATGACAGCCAATCTCCCCACTAGAGGGGGAGATGTCCGGCAGGACAGAGGGGGGCGCTGTCCCGCCGAGTTCGAAAGGATAGCAAACTTATGACCGATATCGACCTTCCCATCCTCTCTCCCATCGAAGCCCGCGTGCTCGGCTGCCTTATCGAGAAGAAGGAGCTGACGCCGGACGTCTATCCGCTGACGCTCAATGCGGCACATGCGGCGGCCAACCAGAAGACGGCGCGCGAGCCGGTGATGTCGGTCGAACTTGGCGAGGTCAGAAGAGCGCTTGGCCAGCTCGAGCAGAAGGGCCTAGTCAGGCAGGTGTTCGCGTCGCGCGTCGAGCGCTACGAGCATGTGGTGGCGCAGCGCTTTTCCCTGACCTCGGCGCAGATCGCGCTGCTCGGCCTGTTGCTGCTGCGCGGCCCGCAGACGGCCTATGAATTGCTGGCGCGAAGCGAGCGCATGGCGCGGCTGCCGTCGATCGACGAGCTTCGCGGCAATCTCGATCTGCTGATCGGCCGCCGGCCACCGCTGGTGCAGCAGATCGATCGCGGCCCAGGCCAGCGCGAGGATCGCTATGTCCATCTGCTCAGCGGGTCGCCGCAGCTGTCGGCTGCCGCAGCGCCCCTGCAGTCGTCCTCGCCGGCGTCGGATCTGGAGACGCGCGTGCAGGCCCTCGAGGAAGAGGTCGCGGCATTGCGCGCCCGTCTCGACGCACTGTCCGGCGATGGGCGATAAGGATTTTCGAGACGTCGGGGACGGCCCCTCAGGTAACGTGTTCGTTGCCTACTTTCGATTGGCTGGCGCTGCCCCGCCTGCCGGCGACCTCTCCCGTATAGAGACCTTTGCACAGAAGCCGATTGGTGATTCTGTGATGATGGTCGAAGCAGGGAGATTCGGGATGGCGGATCGTGTTCTGGGTCAGTTGAGTCTGGCGGACG
>NZ_JAMYPX010000057.1:0-21770 GCF_040320585.1 Mesorhizobium sp. M0663 | reverse complement strand
AAAACGCTTCCACGCCATCGCCGAGGGCTTCGCTCTTGCAAATCCAAACTAATCCCCGCCAAATCAGATGTGTGCGCACGCTAGCCCCTTGTGGGAGAAGGTGGCCGCGAAGCGGCCGGATGAGGGGTGTTCCAGCTTGGCACCAACAGCGCCCCGGCCAGCACCCCTCAACCGTCTTGGCGCTGCGCGCCAATCCACCTTCTCCCACAAGGGGAGAAGGAAGAAGAGGCGCCAGCAACACTCCTCAGAACTCGATCCCTTGCTGCGCCTTCACGCCGGCGGAGAAGTGGTGCTTGGTCACGCCCATCTCGGTGACCAGATCGGCCGCCTCGACCAATACCGGTTTGGCGTTACGGCCGGTGACGACGACATGCAGGCCTTCGCGACGCGCCTTCAGCGCCGCGACCACCTTTTCGAGATCGAGGTAGTCGTAGCGCAGCGCGATGTTCAGCTCGTCGAGCACCACGAGGCTGATCGACGGCTCGGCCATCAGCTCCAGCGCTTTCGCCCAGGCAGCCTCGGCCGCCGCGATGTCGCGCTTCAGGTCCTGTGTCTCCCAGGTAAAGCCCTCGCCCATGGCGTGCCACACGACACGGTCGCCGAAGGCAGCAAAGGCGTCTTTCTCGCCGGTGTGCCATTTGCCCTTGATGAACTGAACGACGCCGACGCGCTTGCCATAGCCGAGCATCCTGAGCGCCAGCCCAAAGGCGGCCGTGGTCTTGCCCTTGCCCGGTCCGGTGTTGACGATCAGCAGCCCCTTCTCGACCGTCTTGGCCGCGACCTCGGCGTCCTGCACCGCCTTGCGCTTGGCCATCTTGGCGCGGTGGCGTTCCTCGTCCTTGGGATCGATAGTATCAGCCATGTCATTTCACCTTGAGCGGCAGCCCCGCCACCATCAAAAGCACGGTGCCGGCAACAGCCGCGACGTCCTGGTTCAGCCGGCCGGCGGCGTCGCGAAACCGTCTTGCCAGCGCATTGTCCGGCACGATGCCCTGGCCGACCTCGTTGGACACCACGAACCACGGCCCACGCGGCCGCGACAGCACATCGGCCAGCCTCCGGCATTCGGCCTCGACATCATGGTCGGCCAGCATATGGTTGGTCAGCCACAGCGTCAGGCAGTCGATCAGCACCGGCTGGCCGTCAGGCAGCGCTCCGATCGCGCCGGCAAGGTCGAGCGGCGCATCGATGGTCGTCCAGCCGGCGCCGCGGCGCGAGCGGTGCAGCGCGGTGCGCTGGCGCATCTCGTCGTCATAGGCTTGCGCCGTGGCGATATAGCTCCAAGGCGGCGGGCCGACCGTCACCAGGCTCTCGGCATGCGCGCTCATGGCCGAGCGCGCACCGCCGATGACCAGGGTCAGTGCCCCGGCAGCGCGGTCAGGCAAAGCTGTCGCGCAGGCTGGTCGCCGTGCCCGTGAAGCGTCCGCGCACCACGCCGACGACCGCGCCGAGCACCAGCCAGAACACCAGATTGGTCAGCGTCACCGCCACCACGAACTGGTGGTGCAGGCCTTCCGGGATCGCCGTCTCGAAGCTATCGGGCTGCGGCGCGCCGACGATATGCGGCGCAACGATCAACGCCACGGCAAGAGCCACCAGCGGCAGCGATCTGCGGAAGACGATAAGGCCGAGACCGGCCGCTGTCGCCACCACTGTTGCCCACCACCATATCTGGCGTTGGACAAGGTCGGCCGCCGGCATCGCCGGCAGTTCCGGCGGCAGGCCGAGGCCCGGCGCCAGCGTGAATGCGGCAAAGCCGGCCAGCCCCCAGAACAGGCCCTGGCGCCAATTGCCGATGCCGCCGGCGAATTCCGAAACCGCAACCAGGACCAGCGCAAAGCCGATGCCGGTGACGATATTGGCAACGACGCTGAAGCCGAAGCGTTCGAAACCGTCCGCCGGCGCCCAGCCTTCGTCTTCCGCCGGAGCCATTGCTTCAGCCGGTGCCGACGCGGCGCTGCTCATAGCCGTCATGCCCGCGGCGTTTTCGGCCGGTGTCGCAGGTGCCGCGGCATGGTCATGGCCCCCGCCGGCCTGTTCGTAGACTTCCGCCTTTAGGATGAGCGGCACCGTGGCATAGGCTTGCATGCAGGCGAGAGCCACGCCGGCCACAAGCCCTGCGATCGCCGCGATGAACACGACGTTGCGAAACAGTGTCATGATGTCAGCCCCTTGTCAGTGGCAGGGAAAGCCCATCGAATGGCGATAGTCGTGGGCGGCATTGTGGACCGCATCGATATGCGAGAAGCCGACAAAGCCCATGACGAAAATGCCGAGGAATGCAGCAAGCGCCAGCTGCATGAGACGCGACTGCGAGGAGGCGGAAGCGCCGAGCGAGACGGAAGCGGTATTCATGTCTTGTCCTTTCGCCCTCCACCCGAGGGCATAGAAGTCAGTTTCCTGTCGCCGGCAGGTCTCCTGGCTCGCGGATCAGCGCCCTTCCCCACCTTCCCGAAGGCGAACCTTCAGTGGCATATGGAGAGGACTACCGCACACAGTTGCGGGGGCAGCCACGGCATTGGGCAAACAACTTGCCCTCACCGCATTCCCTCTTGGTTCCAAACGGAACCGACGACATCAGTGACTATAGGCAGAATCGCCGCGCCCGGCAAACCAAATTCCGCCGGATCGTGTGGCGAATGCGCCGCCTCGCCAAGCCCGGTCGGCCGGCGCCGCGATTGACAATTTTCGCAGCCGGGTGTCGGCTGGCGGATGGGGAGGAAGCCGGCATGCAACCCAGCCCGAATGAGCGCGGTCCCTACAACGGCCTGACGCGGGCCGAGCCGACGCTGCCGTCATCAGCCTATTGGGACATCGCGGCCTATCAGCGCGATCTCGAGGCCATCTGGTATCGCAACTGGCTGCTCGTCTGCCGCGAGGCCGACCTTGCCCAGCCGCTGGCTTTCAGGACGTTCCGCATAGGCACGCAGGAGGTCGTCGTGCTGCGCGACGAGACCGGCGAGTTGCGCGCCTTCCACAACACCTGCCGGCATCGCGGCTCGCAGCTTTGCCAGCAGAGCGAAGGACGGCTGAAGGCGCGGCTCATCACCTGCCCATACCATGCCTGGTCCTATTCGCTGCACGGCGATCTGGTGCGCGTGCCGTCGAAATCGCTGCCGGACGGCTTCGACAAGGCCGATCATCCGCTCTACCGGGTCGCGCTTTCGGTGTGGCGCGGTTTCGTCTTCGTCAATCTGGCGGAAGACGCTGCCGGCTCGGCTGAAACATCCTTCGATCCGGCATCCGGCAACCTCGCCAACTGGCCGTTGGAAACGCTGCTGAGCGGCCATGTGCTGCGCAAGGTGATAAACTGCAACTGGAAGGTATTTTGGGAAAATTTCAACGAGTGCCTGCACTGCCCCGGCGTCCACAAGGACCTGTCGCGGCTGGTGCCGATCTATGGCCGCGGCCTGATGGGCCGGCACGACGACCCCGAATGGGCGCGCCACGCCGACAATGACGCGCCGGAATTTGCCGGCGGCTTGCGGGCCGGGGCCGAAACTTGGTCGCGCGACGGGCGCGTCCACGGCTCGGTCTTTTCCGGCCTGACGCCGGGCGAGCGTGCCGCCGGGCAGACCTATGCCACCAGCATGCCGTCGATGTTCGTCGTCGGCCATGTCGACTATGTCAGGACCGTGCGGCTGGTGCCGCTTGGCCCGGAGCAGACCGAACTTACCGCCGAATGGCTTTTTTCGCCCGAAGCGCTCGCCGAACCGGCCGCGGATATCGACAACATCGTCGCCTTCGGTACCCAGGTGCTGGAGGAGGATGCTGATATCTGCGAGGTCAACCAGATGGGCCTGCGCTCGATGCGCCACAAGGCCGGCGTACTGATGCCCGAGGAATACGACTTGCACCGCTTCCACAACTGGGTGCGCGAGCGCCATGCGGCGCTCGAACATCAAAGCGATTTGGGCAGATAGCGCCAGGTGACGAAGCCGCAGGCCGCCGCCAGCAGCCCGAGCGTTGCGAAAACCGCGCCCAGGCCGAAGAACGCCTGCACGCCGGCCAAAGGCTTTCCGGCTCTGGCCTAAAGCAGCTCTGATGCCGACCGGTACCAACGCGACGCAAGGCCCTGCTTCTTTTGACGGTGGCAACCGTGATAGTCGTCTTGCCGGGGCTGAACCAAGACAGCGAGACCATGAGCATCGACACGCCGAGCGCAGCCGTTCAGGATCAACCGAAGTCGAAGCGCATCGCCGCTATCGACATTGCACGCGGCATCGCTTTGCTTGCCATGGCGAGCTATCATTTCACCTGGGACCTCGAATTCTTCGGCTACACCGATCCCGGCCTCACCGCCTTCGGCTGGTGGAAAATCTACGCGCGCTGCATCGCCTCGAGCTTCCTGTTCCTGGTCGGCATCAGCCTCTATCTCGCCCATGGCAAGAAAATCCGCTGGACCGGCTTCTGGAAGCGCTTCGCCATGGTTGCCGGGGCAGCGCTCGCAATATCGCTGGTCACCCGCATCGCCACGCCCGATGGCTTCATCTTCTTCGGCATATTGCACGAGATCGCGCTCGCCAGCCTGCTCGGCCTGGCGTTCCTGCGCCTCCCGGCGCTGCTGACGCTTGCCGTGGCGGCCCTCGCTATTGCCGCGCCTTTCTACCTGCGATCTGAGCTTTTCGATCATCCGGCTTTGTGGTGGGTCGGCCTGTCGGCGACCAACCCGCGCTCCAACGACTACGTTCCACTGCTGCCCTGGTTCGGCGCCGTACTTGCCGGCATCGCGGTTACCAAGCTCGCCGCCACCTCCGGCGCGCTGACGCGGCTGTCGGCCTTGGCGCCCGGCCGCTGGGCAAATCCGCTGGTCTTCATCGGCCGGCACAGCCTTGCCTTCTATCTGATCCATCAGCCGGTGCTGATCGGCTCGGTCTGGCTGTTTTCGCAATTCATGCCGGCGCAGGCCGAAATCAGGGAGGTGCGTTTTCTGAAATCCTGCCAGATATCCTGCGAGCAGGCACGCGACACCGAGTTCTGCTCCAGCTATTGTGCCTGCATGCTGGACAGTCTCCAGGGCGAAGCCTCGCTTGACCGGCTCTACAGCAACGACCAGTCCCCGGAGTGGAAGGCGCATATTGGCGAGCTCGCCGGCACCTGCACCGCCCAAACCGAGGCGGCGGAACCGGGAACGCGCTAATCGAGGGAGGACAATAATGAGCGACAGTCACCCGAAACCCGTGCAGCAAAATCCTGGGCAGCCGAAGCTGGGGCACATCCCATGGCCGCCGCTGATCTATATCGCCGCCATCATCGTCAGCGTCGCGCTAGGGCTGTTCTATCCGCTGCCGTGGATCGGCGATCTTCTCGGCGACATCCTGTTCGCCGCCGGCCTTGTGGGGTTGGTGGCGGTTGCCGCGCTCTGGTTCACGGCAATTCGCACCATGATCCGCGCCAAGACGACGCTCAACCCGAACGGCGTGCCTGACCATCTGGTGACTACCGGACCCTTCGCCGTCAGCCGCAACCCGATCTACCTCGCCAACACGCTGCTGCTGGTCAGCCTCGCCTTTGTCACTGGGATCGCCTGGTTCCTGCCGCTGGCGGTCATCGCGGCGTTCCTGACGCAGAAGCTGACGATCGAGAGCGAGGAGAAGGTGCTGACGGCCAAATTCGGCAAGAAATACCGGGACTACGCCAAAAGGGTGCGGCGCTGGATTTGAGCCGGCGCTGACGCCACGCTCATGTGGTGACGCCGAGTTCCACCAGCCGCTCGACGCAGGATTCCTCTGCCTGATCGAGCTCGGCCAGCGTCTCTTCGAGGTCGCGGCGTTTCTGGCGCAAATCCTCGCGCTTTTCCTCGATGCGCTTGATCATCAATTTGAGTTGGCCGACCTCGCCGGGCGGCTCCCTGTACATCTGGATGATTTCGCGGATCTCGTTGATCGAGAAGCCGAGCCTCTTGCCGCGCATGATCTGGCGGATGAGATGCCGGTCCGACGGACGGAACAGCCGAGTGCGGCCGCGTCTTACTGGCTGCACCAGCCCTTCGTCCTCATAGAAGCGCAACGTCCGCGTCGACACGTCGAATTCGCGGGTCAGCTCCGTGATCGAATAATATTCCCGCATCGTCACTCCAATGCCCCGGCCACGCCGCGAGTTCCAACTGGCCGGCGCCGCCGGCGCCCAGGCGCGTACCAGAATCGGCGGACAAGGCACCTTTCAAAGCCTCGCATGGCATTTACGTAAAAGTCAATTGAGGTGACGTTCAGCGCACGCCGAACCACCATGTGGCGAGCCCGAGAAAGGCAAAGAAACCTACGACATCGGTGACCGTGGTGACGAAAACCGCCGAAGCCACAGCCGGATCGATCTTGAAGCGGTCGAGCAGCAGCGGGATAAGGATGCCCGCCAGAGCCGCCACGAACATATTGATGATCATCGCAGCCGCAATGATGCCGCCGAGATTGCGATCGTGGAACCAGGCAGCAGCCACGAGGCCGATCAGGATGGCAAAGATGATGCCGTTGATGAAGCCCACCCCGATTTCGCGGCGGATGATGCGGCCGGCATTGTAGATGTCGAGGTCCCTGGTCGCCAGCGCCCGCACCGTGACCGTCATGGTCTGCGAGCCGGCATTGCCGCCCATGCCGGCGACGATCGGCATCAGCACCGCCAGCGCCACGATATGCTCGATGGTGCGGTCGAACAGGCCGATCACCGAGGCCGCCAGGAAAGCCGTCAAAAGATTGACCAGCAGCCAGGGCACGCGCGAGCGCGAGGTCGAAAAGATGCTGTCCGAGAGTTCTTCGTCGCCGACGCCGCCCATGCGCAGCAGATCTTCTTCGGCCTCCTGCTGGATGACGTCGACGACGTCGTCGATGGTCAGCACGCCGACCAGCCGCTCGTTCTCGTCGACGACGGCGGCGGACAGAAGATCGTATTGTTCGAATTCGCGTGCCGCCTCCTCCTGGTCCATGGTGGCCGGGATGGCATGCCTGGTCTCATGCATGACCTCTTCGACCTTGACCGAGCGCTTGGTACGCAGGATCTGGTCGAGGTCGATGGCGCCGAGCAGCTTGAAGCTCGGATCGATGACGAAGATCTGGCTGAAACGGTCGGGAAGATTGTTGTCCTCGCGCATGTAGTCGATGGTCTGGCCGATCGTCCAGAACGGCGGCACCGCGACGAACTCCGTCTGCATGCGGCGGCCGGCGGTCTCTTCGGGATAGTCAAGCGAACGCCGCAGCCTGATCCGCTCGGTGAACGGCAGCTGCGACAGGATCTCGTCCTGGTCCTCCTGGTCGAGGTCTTCGAGAATGTAGACCGCGTCGTCGGAATCGAGATCCTGCACCGCCTGGGCGATCTGCGCATTGGGCAGACTGTCGACGATGTCGCGGCGGATCGCCTCGTCAACCTCGGTCAGCGCGGAAAAATCGAAATCCTTGCCCAGCAATTCGACCAGCGCGCGTCGCTGTTCCGGGTGCAGGGCCTCGAGCAGGTGGCCGAGTTCCGACTGGTGCAGATCGTCGACTTCACGCTTCAGCGTCAGCGTATCGCGATCGGCGATCGCGGCACCGATCTGGGCGAGGAACGACGACAGGATGACGCCGTCCTCGTCATAGATGTCGGCGCGGCGCTCCTCGGCTGCCCTGGCGCCGGTCATCTGTTCGTCCTGGCCTTCCACCAGCGCCTCCCGCCATCGGATTTCCGGATAAGGTGCCTGTCAGGTCTAACGCATGACCCTGACAATCGGAATCGATTTTGCGAAAGGACCATGCACAACGACAAATTGCTACAGCGCCGTTCGCGCGTCCAAACGACGCGGCGCATACCGGATGGTAGGAGGAGAGGACGTTCTACAAACCTGCGGCGCTGCAAACCTTCGCGGCGGCAGGTAAAGGGCAGCGTATCCCCCCCCGGTCAACCAGATGGGCAGATCGACACTGATTCAAAACGGCGAGGCCGACAGTGCGAGGGCCTCGCTGGTATTGGACTGGAAGGCTTCCCGATCAGGCGGCGTGGCGCTTGGCCTCAGCCGCATAGCGGTCCAGGAGACCGCTCCAGCCACCCTCGGATTCGAAGGCCTCGCGCATCGCCTCTGCGGTTTCGCCCATGTTCTCCAGAAGCCTGTGCTCGAGTTCCACACGCGTCGCGTTCTCGCCGAGCGCGACAAAGCGGATCTCGACTTCGGTCAGCAATGCCGGATCGTAGCGCCAGCCGGCTCCAATGCGCCAGGCGAGCGTCAGCCTGGACGGCGGATCCCAGGCGAGAACCTCGCCCCAATCGCATTGTGACCCATCCTCGCCGATCTCGTACCAGCGGCCGCCGGCTTTCGGTTCGATCACCGCGGTCGTCAGGGCGGATTTGCCGATCGAGTGCGAAGCCGGCCACCAGCGCCCGAATCCTGTGGTGAACACATCGAATGCCTTGTCGAGCGGCACCTCCACCGTCACCGACTTCCTGACCGGCGCGGGCTTGATCATGGTCGTCATTTCCTCTTCTCCTTGCTGTTGTCGACTTCCCGTTTGAAGGCGTCGAGCGCATCGCCCCACATGCGGTCGAGCCAGGCACGCATCTCGCCGAGCCCATGCGGGTCGAGATGATAGATGTTGCTGGCACCCTTCGGCTCTGCGCGGACCAGCCGGGCTTCCTTCAAAACCTTGAGGTGCTGCGATACCGCCGGCTGCGAGACCGGAAGCACTCGCGTCAGATCGATGACCGAGCGTGGCCGATCGGCGATGAGCTCGAACACCTTGCGGCGCGTCGGATCGGCCAAGGCCACCATTCCTGCGTAATCATAAACCATAACTTATGATAAGCTAAAACTTATGATATGTCAACCGAAGGCGTGGCGGGCCCGTGTTTAAGCAACCGGCCGGCTCGAGGCTCCGGGGCAATTCCTTGACGCGGGGGCATGGACAGCAATGCGGATGCAAGATTGCTCAGGGAATCAATCCACCGCATGCGGGCCAGCCGGCAAATGTCGACCACCGGGGAAAAGTAAACCTGGCGGCAAGGTTTTTACCTTATCGGTGTTTGTGTCTCTCCGGCGAAACGTTAAGAACGGGTAAATTGGTTTGGCCCTAACCACGGAAGCCTCTCGCTACAGGCCCTCCGCCATATGGCAATTGCGCCTCTCCTTGTTCATGGCGACATACGTTTTAGGCGCATCTGCACTATATCCAGAAGTATTCTATACGTCAGCCTTAATCTATTCTCACAAGTTTCTTGTTGGCATTCCGGTGTTGTTTATCGGTGGCGTCTGCTGTGCCGCGCTAATCCATGGCCGGCGGCAACCGGTTCGCTACGCACTGGATTTGGTTCAAGGGCGCTGGCGCGGTTGTCTGCTGGTGCTGCTGTTCTGCTTTGCCAGCTTGACCGCGTTCTCTACCTACAAGATCGCCATCCCGTCCGTCGTCCCATACTATGCCGACAACTGGTTGGCCGATGCTGATGAATGGCTGCACGGGATGCCGCCATGGGAGATGGTCCATAAGCTCGACGGCAACAATTGGTCGTTCGTCGTCTTCAACAGCTATGAAGTCATTTGGTTTTACCAGTGGTTCGGCACCATCCTTTTCGTGTCGCTCTGGTCGGACGAGATTGCCCGCATCCGCTATCTCTGCGCAGCAGCGCTGACGTTGTCCGTCCTCGGAACGGTCTTGGCCCTGGCGCTGGCATCGGTCGGACCGGTTTACTACCACCACTTTGTCGGCGTGGATCGCTTCCACGGATTGAATGCGGCCCTGGACAGGCTGGACCATAGTTACATGGTGCGGGAACCCGCGGCATATCTCCTGATGGCTTACCAAAGCGGCCGGCCAAGTCTTGGCGGCGGCATCTCGGCCATGCCAAGCATGCATGTCGCCTTTGCCGCATTGAACGCCTATTTGCTGTCATCGATCAATCGCTGGCTTGGCGTTCCGGGTTGGACCTTTGCAGCCCTGATCCTGTACGGATCGGTGTTCACTGGCTGGCACTATGCCGTGGACGGCTACGCATCGATCGTTGTTGTATCGGTGATCTGGTGGGCGACCGGACGCCTGGTGCGCGAATAGTTATGTGCGCTTGTCGATAGATGGCCATGCCCGCCGATGGCCACTTCGCGTAAGCCAAACTCGCGACCGCAATCAGGCAAACAGCACGTGCCCCGACAAGGACGCTCCCTGCCGTGCTCGAATTCAACGGGCAAGAGATTCCGCTTTCGAATTCGATTTGTATTGAGGGTGGTTCGGCAGCGGCAGAGCATGTAGTTCCAGCCAGCCGCCATCGGCAGGCAATTGGCCGCCTTGGCATCGCATCCTCCTCCTGACGAACACCTAGTCTAATACGGTCAACCGTTAGGCGCCGCGCCACGCCGCTCGAGCGCGGTCTTGCGGATGGTTTCTGCGATCTCCGGGCTGCTGCTGCACAGCATCTGGAAATCCGCCGAGTGTAGCGACAGGAGTGAGACCACCGTTGTGGCGCTGACGGTCGCCGAGCGCGGTTCGCCGGTGATCAGCGCCATCTCGCCGAAGAAGGCGCCAGGGCCCAGATCCACCGGGTTCGGCGTCGCGACGCTGACGCGCCCCTCCACGACGAAGAACATCTGGTCACCGGTCTCGCCATTGCGGCAGATCACAGCGCCCGCCGGCACGATGCGAGGTCGTAATGCGCGCACAATCTCGACTAGTGTGGCCGGGCCGAGCTTCTGAAACAACGGCACGGCGGCGACCAATTGCCAATTGCGGACGAAATCCTCGCGACGGACTTCTTGATAAAAGCCGGTGGCAAGAATGCCAGCCCAGAGCGCGAAGATGCCGATGCCACTCATCATGACCGCCCCGGCAAGGACGCGGCCGGCGAAGCTTTCCGGAATAGCGTCGCCATAGCCGGTGGTGGACAGCGTGACCACGGCCCACCACATTGCCTGGGGGATGCTGCCGAACTGTTGCGGTTGGACGTCGCGCTCGATGACATAGGCTGCGAGCGCAAAACCGAAAAGAACGATGCCGAAGACCGTGGCGACGCCGATCAGGTTGCGCGCTTCGTTGGTCAGGATTCTGCCCAGCAGCGGGAAGAAAGTTGAATCGCGCAGCGGTTTCAGCAGCCAGACAGCACAGTAGAGGCTCCGGTCGGGCGTGCCGACGAGCAGAAATGCGGCGAGTGGAACCAAAACCGCGAGCACATCAATGGCGATTGCCGGCGTCCTGTCCCGAACGTCTCCCGCCCGGCGCTTGAGCAGTTTCTCGGCCAATTCCAGGAGATAGACGCCCCAAATGACCGCGAGCACGGCAGCCAAAGCCAGTCTGCTTCGTCCGGACAGGTCCGGTGTCGTGAGCGTAGCCACCGCCACAAGCCCAGTCGCAGCCAGCACCGCGTTGAGCGGCGCGCAAATTCTTAAGGAAGGCAGTACCGACATTCTATGCCCCGAGCGGATACTACCCTCCAGAATAGGATGCCTTCAAGGCAAGCGCAAAGGTGCTTATTTTCGCTGCGATCGTCGCTGGACCATAGGCCATGAACCATCCGATCAGGGTCGAGATCGAGCTGCCCCTCGACGGATGTGTGGCATAAACGACCTCACTTGATTGGCAATGGATTTGCCGTGTCACCGTTGGCGGTCGAGGGGCCGCCCCGCGCGATCGAGCATCCGATCGATCTTGCTCGCCATGATGAAATCGTTCTCGTGCAGTCCTTTGATCTTCTTGGTGCTCAGGGAAACCGTCACATAACCCCAGCCGAAGCTGATGTCGGGGTGATGGCCCTCGGTTTCGGCGAGCTCACCGATCTCCTGAACAAGGGTGAGCGCGTCCCGGAAATTGCGGCATCGAAAGCTCCGCTGAATGCGGTGGGCATCGTCACCCAGCTCCCAATCAGGAGCCTGTGCCTGGAAGCGTTGGGCTTCATCACGCGTGAGCGGCGGGACGCCGCCGCGACAAGGCGTACATGTTTTCTCGGCAAGAGTGTCGGTCATGTTCTTGTCTCCAAGACCATTTTTAGCAGCAAATACGACAGCGACGAGCCTATCGATCGATCTCCCCGAACACGATGTCGAGCGAACCGATGATCGCCGAGATATCGGCTCGCATGTGCCCGCGTCGCTGGCCTTCCGTCGTCCTGGCTATAGTTTCAGGCGCCGCTCAGTAGTCCATTCCGCCCATTCCGCCCATACCTCCCGCGCCACCCATAGCGGGCGAAACCTTCTGCCGAATGTCCGCGATCATTGCTTCAGCGGTGATCAGGAGCGCGGCAATCGAGCCGGCATCCTGCAGGGCCGTCCGAACGACCTTGGCGGGGTCGACGATACCGGCCTTGATCATGTCGACATAGACTTCGTTCTGGGCGTCGAAGCCCTGATTGTGATCCTTGCTGTCGGAGAGCTTGCCGACGACGATCGAACCTTCAACGCCGGAATTCTCGGCAATCTGGCGGATCGGCGCTTCAAGTGCTCTCAGCACAATCGAAATACCTGCCGTCATGTCAGCATTCGCGCCAGTAAGCTCAGTCAAAGCTGCCTTGGCGCGCAAAAGCGCAACACCGCCGCCGGCAACGATGCCTTCTTCCACGGCTGCACGAGTGGCGTTCAGCGCATCATCGATGCGGTCCTTCTTTTCCTTGACTTCCGTCTCGGTCGCGCCGCCGACGCGAATGACAGCAACGCCGCCAGCCAGCTTGGCGAGACGTTCCTGGAGTTTCTCCTTGTCGTAATCCGAGGACGTTTCCTCGATCTGCAACTTGATCTGCTGGACGCGCGCCTGGATGGTGGCTTTCTCGCCGGCGCCGTCGATGATCGTCGTCGTATCCTTCTCGATGAGCACGCGCTTAGCCCGCCCGAGCATGTCGATCGTGACGTTCTCGAGTTTGATGCCGAGATCCTCGGAAATCATCTGGCCGGCGGTGAGCACGGCAATGTCTTCCAGCATCGCCTTGCGCCGGTCACCGAAGCCTGGCGCCTTGACGGCTGCGACCTTGAGGCCGCCGCGCAGCTTGTTGACGACCAGCGTTGCTAGCGCCTCGCCTTCGACGTCTTCCGAGATGATCAGCAGCGGCTTACCGCTTTGCACCACAGCTTCGAGGATCGGCAGCAACGCCTGCAAATTGCCGAGCTTCTTCTCATGGATGAGAACGTAAGGGTCCTCCAGCTCCGCGCGCATCTTCTCGGCATCGGTGACGAAATAGGGCGAGAGATAGCCACGGTCGAACTGCATGCCTTCGACGACATCGAGTTCGGTTTCGGCTGTCTTGGCTTCTTCGACGGTGATCACGCCCTCATTGCCGACCTTGTTCATCGCCTTGGCGATCATGGCGCCGACCGACGCGTCGCCATTGGCGGCGATCGTACCAACCTGGGCGATCTCGTCCGAAGATTTGACTTTCCTGGCCCTGGCTTGAATGTCCTTCACCACAGCAGCCACAGCAAGATCGATGCCGCGCTTGAGATCCATCGGGTTCATGCCCGCGGCAACGAATTTGGCACCTTCGCGCAGGATGGAAGCGGCCAGCACCGTGGCTGTCGTCGTGCCGTCGCCGGCGAGGTCGTTGGTCTTCGAGGCCACTTCGCGCACCATCTGGGCGCCCATGTTCTCGAACTTGTCGGCAAGCTCGATTTCCTTGGCGACGGCGACACCATCCTTGGTGATGCGCGGCGCGCCATAGGCCTTGTCGATGACGACATTGCGGCCTTTGGGGCCGAGCGTCACCTTAACGGCGTTGTTCAGAATTTCGACGCCGCGAAGCATCCGGTCGCGGGCATCGGTAGCGAATTTGATTTCCTTGGCAGACATGATTTTACGTCCAGTTCAGTCTTGAAATTGCGGGATCGGAAATCGCCCGGTCAGGCGGCTTTCTTGGCCGCTTTGATCTTCTCGACGATGCCCAAAATGTCGCTCTCCTTCATGATCAGGAGGTCCTCGCCGTCGATCTTGACCTCGGTGCCGGACCATTGGCCGAACAGGATGAGATCGCCGGCCTTGACGTCGAGCGGGATCAGCTTGCCGCTCTCGTCACGCGAGCCCGGGCCCACGGCGATCACTTCGCCTTCCTGAGGCTTTTCCTTGGCGGTGTCGGGAATAATGATCCCGCCCTTGGATTTGGTATCGCCTTCCGCGCGCCGAATGACGACGCGGTCGTGGAGTGGCCGGAATTTCATTGGGGTTCTTTCTGCCGCCGCACATAGAGCGACTGCAACACTTAACATAGCCCCTTTGGCACTCGAATGATAGGAGTGCCAAATTTTTAATTCCTCAAACCGAAAATATTTGAAATGTAAATCAGTCGTTGTTACCGGCGCTTTTGGCCGTCCGAAAGGCGGAGCCATAAGCAATTTTATTGTAATTCATCCCTCTTACTTTTGCCGACAACAGACTATATTAACCCGCAATTACGCACCAAACCTATTGAGCCTTGATTGAATGTTTATATACAGTTCGCGAAAATTTGGCACGATTTGGCTTTCCCGGTCCCGATCGACATAGGTCTGCGACCTTCGACCCACCATGAAGCACCGAATTTTCGACAGCGAATGTATAGCGCTTATCCGGCGCGCATGTCGCTCTGTTCGAGCCTTTGAACCACGGCGCTGACCACGGATGTACTGGCAGCATTGGGATCTTTCCGGTTCGGATGGAAAAGATGCAGGAGGGGCGTCGGCGTGCTCCTGCGGAAAGCCGCACCCCCTCATGCAACGCAGCCTCCCCGCGTGGGGAGCGCTTGCCCGCGCTACGGCGGCGGCTTTCCATGCGAGCCGCTTCAAAAATGATGCTGCGAAACGGCTCCGGCTTTATCCGACGAACGCCTCACGCATCCGAGCGAACATGCCGGGCTGTCTCCGGGCAATCGCCGCACGGATGTGACGGGCGGCCGTTACGGCGCTCACCGTCGCGCCGAAATGACAATAGCAGATGATCTCATGCAATTGCCTGTCGGTCAGTTCGAAGAACCGCTTCGCTTCGCCGTAGTTGTCGCTTTCCAACCCGGCGGCGCGGAGGACAGGATCCTCGAAAGCGACTGAGATCGGCGAGCCGTCGCCGCGCATGGCCCCGCGTGATCTAACCGGCTGATACTCGGTTTGGTGTAGCGTCGAGAGTCGCCGGTCAGGGTTCCGTTCAAGGAGCTCCGCCCAGCGTTCAAGACGTTCGCTGCGCGACATGGCCTGGCGCAGGTAGTCCTGATCGATCTCGGCGACGATCTGCAGTTGCTCAAGCGTCTGGTGCTTCATTTTAGCCTCCTATTCGGACGATAGTTGGCCCACCCATATCCTTCTTATACCTGCGGCCAGCGTGACTCCGACCGATCGTGAAGTCCAATCACGATGATGCTGGGAGGGCTTCCCCCCACAAAAATGCGGAGGCTTCGCAAAGATCCGGCCATTAATTTGGCGAACGCGGTCAAATGCGCGGCTGTTCGACGATGTCGGTCTGGAGTCCGTGCCGATCGAGGTGATCGACGGCAGAGTCTGTGCTGGAGTAGCCCGGCTCCATCGCTGGCCGGGCAGCGGGATCAAGCGAGTGGCAGTTTAGCTTCGAAACCGCCGTAATTCTGAACGCGCACAATGCGAAGAGACGCAAGGCCGCGAGCCTGCAACAGACGTTCGCTACGCGGTTCTTGACGGCTTGAGGTATGTTCAACCTTGGCGCTGACTTTTCCGAACCGAAGCCGCAGCTACGACGAGGCCGGACAATACCTCCATTTTCTCGGCTACGATGGCATGTTTGAAATGCCGTTCTTGATTGAGATTGAAGCGCTCGCGAACGCAAAACCGGAAGCAGCCACAGCCGAAGCGGGTTATTTGGCGACCTTCGATGCATCAAGGGACTCCATTCGTGATGTCGCGCGGAAAGCTTCCTCCCACGGCCGCAAGAACGTGTACCAGCCCAGAAGACCTCGACGCTTCGAACGGCGGACGAGCAAAGCGTTCCCCGTAAGGGATCGGCTTATCCCTGCGACCGCGGAGTTGTGCGGTTTCGACATGGTTGGCGACTACGTCCTTGTCCCCGTCGATTAGAGGATTATCCTTGACACGTTTGGGCGAGGCGATCGCCCATGGAGGTTGTCATGGCAGACGACAAGTCAAAGCGTGGTCCGCAAGACAGAGCACGGGTCGACGGTGGCGAAGACTATGAAGTCGGGTACCTCATGAAGAAGCACCATCTCGAACGGGCTGATGCCCTCAGGCTGGTAAAAAAGTATGGAAACAACCGCGCAAAGATCGAAGAGGAACTCTTTGCCCGAAAGGTTTGATCGCGTATTCCCGTGAGGCTGGCATAGAGCCAAGCACGCCTGAGTGTGACCAGGCTGCAGGCATAATCATGGCGCTTTTCAGCAACGGCATCGGCACTGCTGAGGAATTGAAGGCAGCGCTCCAGTTCCGTTTGGAGAGTGAGTTGCGACGGCACGGTCAACGCCTATCCCGCCTAGCTGAGAACCGCTCTAGATCGTAATTGTACATCGAATTCCAAGTGGAGGTCGCGTTAGATGCAAAACGCGAGCCTCTGAAGAAAACCATTGTCCAATTAAGGCAGTGGGTTTGGAGGCTGTATGAAAGGGGTCGTTGTTTGGCGCTATTTCACTGGCATGCCGTGTCAGAAGCACGCGGGCCTCCGGGGAGTAACATGCTGCTGAGGCTGGACCAGATCGACAAATTCTACCCCACTGGCGAAGGGCCGTTGCATGTTCTGCACGGGATCGATCTTTCGCTGGAGGCGGGCAAGAGCCTTGCGCTGACCGGCGAGTCTGGCAGCGGCAAGAGCACGCTTTTGCACCTCGTTGCAGGGCTCGACAGCCCTGATGCGGGAGAAATCCACCTTGGCGGTACCAATATTGTGGGGCTGAACGATACGGCCCTTGCCGCCCTGCGGCGGGGAACAGTCGGACTTGTGTTCCAGCAGTTCAACCTGATCCCTTCGCTTGATGTGGCAGCCAACCTTGCCTTTCAGGCTCGACTTGCCGGCCGTCCTGATCCGGCGTGGCTGAAGGTCCTTGCTGAACGGCTGGGCCTGGCCAAGGTCCTAACGCGCTACCCTGAACAGCTGTCGAGTGGGCAACAACAGCGGGTGGCGATTGGGCGGACCCTAGCCGTTCGGCCCCGGCTGGTTTTGGCCGATGAGCCCACGGGCAATCTCGATGAGGCAACAGGGGACGCTGTACTCGATCTTATGCTGTCGCTGGTGGCTGAAACGGGTGCCGCCCTGTTAATGGTTACCCATTCCAACCGTCTGGCAAACCGGCTGAACGCCCACGTTCACCTGCACGCGGGACGGCTGGCTTGATGGTGTGGACCGGGTTGTCAGCGCTCTTGTCGCATTGGCGCAGGCGGCCTGTCCAACTGGCGATGCTGCTTTTGGGGCTATCGCTGGCAACGGCGTTGTGGTCAGCGATTCAGGCGATCAACGGTGAGGCGCGGGCGAGCTATGACCGTGCAGCGGCGATCCTTGGGCAGGACCGGCTCGCGCAACTGGTGCGTGAGGACGGGACCCGGATGGATCAACAGGTGTTTGTGAGACTGCGGCGAGCAGGCTGGCTGGCTTCGCCGGTGATTGAAGGTGAAATGCGGTTTGGGGATGTGCGGTTGCGCGTCCTCGGCATTGACCCACTGACTTTGCCGCCGCAGGCGCAGCAGGTGGATGTTGCAGTGGGTGATGAGCTATTGCCGTTCATCACGGCGCCCGGGGTGCTCTATGCAACTCCGGAAACCGCGGCACGACTAACCGAGCAAGCAACACCTCCCGTGCGCGTGGCCGAGGGTTTGCCGCCTGGCACAGTCCTCACCGACATCGGGCAGGCGCAGGTCTTGCTTGGGGCAAAGGACAAGATCTCTCGTCTTTTGCTCTGGCCGGACCAACCGATTGGCCGTGCCCCTCTAGAGGTGACAGCCCCCGGCCTGACCCTGCGCGAGCCGAGTGAAACGGGGGATCTTGCCAGGCTGACCGACAGTTTTCACCTGAACCTGACGGCTTTCGGTTTTCTTGCCTTTGCGGTGGGGCTCTTCATCGTGCATTCCGCCATCGGTCTGGCTTTTGAACAGCGCCGCCCGGTGTTTCGCACGCTGCGCGCACTGGGCTTGCCGGCCCGCGTGCTGGTCCTTTTGCTGATCGCCGAGCTGCTGATCTTCGCCCTCCTCGCGGGATTGGTGGGCGTGGCACTTGGCTATGTAGTCGCCTCGGCCCTTTTGCCCGACGTCGCCGCCACCCTGCGCGGACTTTACGGGGCCGATGTGCCGGGAACGCTGTCGATCCGCCCCGCAGTGTGGGCAGCGGGGCTGGCGATCGCGGTAATCGGCACGCTGGTAGCGGCCGCACAAAGCCTCTGGCGGCTATGGCACCTGCCGCTGCTTGCGCCGGCCCAGCCTCGGGCCTGGGCGCGGGCTTCGGAGCGGGCCCTGCGCGCGCAAGGCGTGGCTGCGATGGTGCTCCTGTTGACGGCGGGGGGAATTGCACACTTCGGATCCGGCCTCGAGGCGGGCTTTGCGCTTCTGGCGGCACTGCTGTTGGGGGCGGCACTGGCGCTGCCGCTCGTGCTGACGGGGATATTGCACCTTGGCGGCCGCTTGGCGCGTGGACCATTGGCTGAATGGTTTTGGGCCGACACGCGTCAACAGCTTCCCGGCCTGTCATTGGCGCTAATGGCACTGCTGCTTGCGCTGGCCGTCAATGTGGGCGTCAGCACGATGGTGTCGAGCTTTCGGCTGACCTTCACCGGCTGGCTCGATCAGCGTCTCGCCTCAGAGCTTTACGTGACCGCCCGCACCGAAGCAGAGGCCACGGCGATACGCGACTGGCTGGCCCAGCGCAGCGACGCGGTCCTGCCGATCTGGAGCATTGAGGGCCGGGTCGCAGGCCAGCCCGCGGCAATATACGGCGTGGCCGATCATGGCACCTATCGCGACAACTGGCCGATCCTCTCTGCAGTGCCGGGGGTGTGGGACCGGATCGCCACAGGCGACGGCGCCCTGATCAACGAACAACTGGCGCGGCGCCAGGAGTTGGGCTTAGGGGACCAGATCACGCTGCCCGGTGGCTGGCGGGCCAGCATCGTCGGCGTCTATGCCGACTATGGCAACCCGATCGGCCAAGTGATCATCGGGATCGACACACTGCTCCAGCACTATCCTGACGTCTCCCGCCTGCGCTATGCCATTCGGATTGCCCCTGGCAAGGCCGAAGCACTGGCTGCGGGTTTGCGGGCGGAATTCGGGCTGCCCGCGCAGAACGTGATTGACCAGGCCGGGATCAAGGTCTTTTCGCTCAAAGTGTTTGAGCGCACATTCAGAGTGACAGCCGCGCTGAATGTGCTGACGCTGGGAGTCGCGGGGCTGGCGATGTTTGCGAGCCTCATGACCCTGTCGGGGATGCGCCTACCGCAACTGGCGCCGGTCTGGGCCATGGGTCTGCCCCGCCGCCACCTCGTATGGCTGGAGCTTTGGCGCGGCTTGTTGTTGGCAGCCTTGACCATGCTGGCCGCTCTGCCTGTAGGTATCGGGCTCGCCTTTGTTCTACTGGCGGTGGTGAATGTGGAGGCTTTTGGCTGGCGTCTGCCGATGCACCTTTTTCCCGGTGACTGGGCGCGGCTGGCGGCGCTCGCGTTGCTGGCGGCCGGACTTGCAGCCGCCGTGCCTGCCTGGCGGCTGGCGCGTCTTTCGCCATCGGATTTGCTGAAGGTATTTGCACATGAGCGTTAGAGCATTGCTGATCTACATGAGCTTGGCCGCACCTGCCTTTGGCCAGGGTTTTGCTGGGCTTGGCACAGAGGCTGACGGGTTTTCAGTGCCGCAGCCGGGGACTGCATTCAACTTTCCGGCAGACCACGGCCCGCACCCCGGTTACCGGATCGAATGGTGGTATTTGACGGCCAACCTGCAAGCTGCGGATGGAGCGGACTATGGCGTGCAATGGACTCTTTTCCGATCCGCCCTGGCCCCGGTGGAGCAGTCCGGCTGGTCCAGTCCGCAGCTTTGGATGGGCCATGCCGGGCTGACGACGCGAACGCACCAATTCGTGGCCGAACGGCTGGCACGGGGCGGCATCGGCCAGGCGGGGGTTTCGGCTGCACCCTTTGCGGCCTGGATTGACAACTGGCAGATGGCAGGTCGGGCCCTGCCAGAGGCGGATGCGCTGTCGGCGCTCGATCTGCACGCGGCGGGACAGGCGTTTTCCTACGAACTGGCACTGGACGCCAAAGGCCCTCTGGTGCCGCAGGGAGTGCAGGGCTACTCGGTGAAATCCGAGAAGGGGCAGGCGAGCTATTACTACTCGCAACCATTCTACCACGTGACCGGTACACTGACCCTTCCGGCGGGCGTGATCGCGGTGTCCGGTCAGGCGTGGTTGGACCACGAATGGTCCTCGCAGCCGCTGGCTGAGGATCAGACCGGGTGGGACTGGTTCTCCTTGCATTTCGACAGCGGCGAAAAGATGATGGGCTTTCGCCTGCGCGACGGAGGCGCGGGCTTTACATCGGCCACATGGATCAAGGCCGACGGCAGGCCGCAGCCGCAGGCCCCCGGCGCGCTAAGGGTGACGCCGCTCGAAACGGCGGCAGTCGCGGGACGTAGCGTGCCGATCCGCTGGAGGGTGCAATTGCCGGAAAACGGAGTGGATGTGACCATCCGGACGCTAAACCCAGAAGCCTGGATGGACACACGCTCTCCCTATTGGGAAGGCCCGATCCGATTTGAGGGCACCCATGCCGGGCGCGGCTATCTCGAGATGACAGGCTATGAGTGACTGGAGGACACTGCTCAATCGCGAGATCGCGACGGTTGGCGAATTGCCGAAAATGGAGAAGGTTAGTTTCCAGCGCCCTTCCCTCTACCACCACCTCAAACCCACTATCTCAGGTAATGGCTCTGGCGATGTAGCGGTCCTGCGCCGCCACCTACCACTACATGGCTCCGAATTGCGGATCGATGTTGCGTGGCCGGAGATGGGCGCGCATCTGCGTAGTGCAGAGTGGCCGCGAGCGTGTTTTCCGATTTCTACGTCGAAGCACCACCGCTGCACGCGTCAATCCTGTCGGTGTCGATCTCCATGCCAAGCAGTCTAACACGTGAAACGGCGTCTGCCGCGGTCCACACCGGATGGTTACGCTGCACGGCGCATTCTGCCGATGATTGAGGTTCATGAAGGCCTTCCCGCAAAATATGCGCCTTAATGCCCGGCCTCACGGCCTCACGCAATCCAGACATTTTCAAACTCGCCACACGAAAAAACCGCCTCGGTTAGACCGAGACGGTTATCGTACTATGACAGAAGTGGTTGCGGGGACACGCAACCACCGATACCGACATCATTAACGTGACGATTTGACAGGTCCAGGCCAGCATTGCAGGGAGGCGACTTGGTGGGCTCGGAGGGATTCGAACTCCGCGCTTGGAAAAGCGTCCCTCTCGTCTTCACCGTGCAGGCCGCTTACTCTGGGCGGCAGAGTGCCCTTCCGCGCTTCGCCAAACCTGCCGTGGGAAAAGCCTTGCCGTTTTTTCCGGCAGGGCTTTGATCAGATCGCGACTATTAGTGATTTATGCTGGAACTGGTTGCGGAGGTTGGAGACGGACCGATTTGCGCCGATTAAGAAGCCCGTCAGCAAACGAACTCGGTCACAGCACTGTATTGGCGGTATCCCTCTAGCGACTTGAACGCCCCGGCCGTTGCTTAGGTCGCGCCCACCCTTTTGCACGCGCCCCCCTGCCCGGCCGTTGAAGATAGTGTGCTGAAGGTTCTGCAAAAAGTTTTGGAGAGAGAACGGCGCTTGCTCTGAGGGGCGAGCGGCCATGGCACGGTGGTGACATTGCGATCACCGATTCCCGTGGAAGGGGAAGTGCCATGACCAATCGAGACGTTAGACTGAGCAGA